>CAZXQT010000019.1:0-75141 GCA_964643225.1 uncultured Lentimicrobium sp.
GAGCATAGGATGAAGTAACAGTATGTGTAAACTTACTCACTGCCATTGGGGATAATAGAACATCCCAAAAGTTTTCCATTTCATTGCGGGCCGTATCAGGATTAAATTTCATGCCAACAGGCAGTTGCATCCACGCATTGGCTACAAGTATCCATAACGCAGAAAGGCTGGCGCCGAAAGCTGTTAGCCAGGTTGACATTAAATGAAGCTTTTTACTAACCTTATTCCAACCAAAGAACATAATGGCTATAAAGGTTGACTCAAGGAAGAAAGCCATGATTCCTTCAATTGCAAGGGGAGCTCCAAAGATATCACCCACAAACCAGGAATAATTTGACCAGTTGGTACCAAATTCAAATTCAAGAATAATACCGGTAGCAACTCCAATGGCAAAATTGATGCCGAATATGGTCATCCAAAACTTGGTAATTCGTTTCCATTCCGGATTTCCTGTTTTTACATAGATGCTCTCCATTATAGCAATAATGAAGGTGAGTCCTAAAGTTAAAGGAACAAATATCCAGTGATACATGGCCGTAAGCGCAAACTGCCCTCTTGACCAATCAATCAGTGAATAATCAAATGATTCTATCATACATCTGTTATTTTGGGTTGGTTAAACGTTCAATGACATAATTGCTTCTTTCTGCATCAGATTTGAAATTTGATTTTAGAAAGTTTGGAAAGAAAAAGAGTTTTAGAATGGCGAACATAATAAATAGTTTAATAATTATAATTGCCCACAGGGTTTTACCAATAGTCATGCTCCTGAAACCCTCATAGTAAAAATTGAAGACTCTTCTGAATACACCCATGTAATATGTTGTTAATCCCCTTCAAATATAGGAAGATATTATGCGTTATAAAGGTATAATAATAATTTCGACAAATTTTAAATTGTTTAGCTAAAACATAGTGATAGCTGAACAACAATAAACAATATTACGAAGTACACTATGATGCGCACATACATAAATAACAGATAATCAATTTGTTGATAAAAATCCTAAAAAGCACTCAATTTTTGAGAGGTTGACTGCTTAAACATTTTGACTAATTAAATATCAGAAAAAAAGCCGTAAAACTTAACAGTTAAAGCAGTAACAACCCGTGATTTTCACACCAAAAAAGTGATATGTAACGAACCTTGCAGGGGCAACACCGGGGCTGTTCTTTTTACTGTTTAGATCATTTTTCAGATTTATCATCAACCACTGTGTAACCTATATTATTAATCGCGTCAGCGATCTGGCTGATGTTTACTTTGGTAGAGTCAAAGGATACTGTAGTAACAGAATCTATATACGAGGCTTCCGTTGAAACGATCCCTTCCATCCCTGCTAAAGTTTTTTCAATGGTATTTTCACAGCCTTCGCAGGTCATACCATGAACGGTTAATTCAATTGACTTGTTTGCGGTTACTATTGTTGTATCCGATGAATCCCCTTCATTACCGGTTTTCTGTGTTTGGTTACATGCAGTTAATGTAAAAAAGGCTAAAATGAAAATGAGTGCGTTTTTCATGATAAAAGTAATTTTAGATTAATGGTCTGAATTAAAAGTTAAATGGTTGCAGCAAAGTTTTATTCAAAAATGATTGTTGTAAATTTGAGGAATTATATTGAGATAAACAAGGGTAAAAGTGACTAATGAATCTTCTTAATACAGAAAACTTAATTTTACTTGCAGCAATGCTGCTTTTTTTAAGCATTATAGCAAGCAAAACCAGTGGCCGGCTTGGTGTGCCATCTCTTCTTGTTTTTCTATTGGTTGGAATGCTGAGTGGCATAGATGGCATTTTAGGAATACCTTTCAGTAATTTTGAGATTGTTCAGAAGCTCGGGACTGTTGCATTGATTTTCATTCTGTTTTCTGGCGGTATGGATACCAAGTTCGAGAGTGTTTATTCTGTAATGTGGCACGGCATTTCGCTGGCTACCTTAGGGGTCGTGCTTACAGCTGCAACCACCGGTTTATTCCTGTACTATTTTACTGATTTTACGCTTTTTGAAGGAATGCTGTTAGGATCTATTATTTCATCAACAGATGCTGCTGCGGTATTTTCCATATTACGATCAAAAAACATAGGACTCAGAGGTAGATTAAGGCCTTTGCTGGAGCTGGAGTCGGGAAGTAATGACCCAATGGCCTTTTTTCTTACCATTTCATTTATACAATTAATACAAAATGAAGCACTTGGCTTCTGGAATATAGCCTTACAATTTCTTATACAAATGTCTCTGGGCATGATATATGGTTATTTATTCGGGAGAGCTGCTGTGTGGCTGGTGAATAAAATCAAACTTGACTACGATGGTTTGTATCCGGTGCTTGTTATTGCTTTAATATTATTCACGTATGCAATAAGTGCCTTTGGTTTTGGAAATGGTTTTCTTGCAGTATATATAATGGGATTAGTACTCGGGAACAGTAGTTTTATTCATAAAAAAAGCCTTACTAAGTTTTTTGATGGACAAGCATGGCTAATGCAGATTGTTATGTTTGTTTTGTTAGGCTTACTTGTAAACCCTCATGAGCTAATTCCTATTATGGGAATCGGACTTCTTGTATCTGTTTTTTTGATTTTAGTTGCCCGACCTTTAGGTGTTTTTGCCAGCCTGTTACTATTCAGGATGAAATTAAAGGAAAAATTGTTCATTTCATGGGTTGGGTTAAGAGGAGCAGTACCTATAATTTTCGCAACTTTTGCTGTTACAGCCGATGTGGAGAAATCTACCCTTATATTTAATATTGTATTCTTTATTGTTATTACTTCGGTTGCTTTGCAGGGGACCATGTTGATGGTATTTGCAAGATGGCTTCATCTTGATAAGCATGTAAGTGCTGCAAGAAGATATCCTTTGGAACTGGAACTCACAGAAAATTTCAAGAATGAGCTGGTTGAAGTTTCAATCCCTGCAGATTGCCCTCAGGCTAATAAACGAATTGTGGAGATCGGATTTCCGAAAAACTCACTTATCGTGATGATAGAAAGAGATAAAAAGTATATTACTCCAAATGGAAGCACAGTGATCAAACCGGGTGATAACTTACTTGTCATGACCAATAGTTCACGCGATCTGCAGGCAATTAATGCCTGTCTGAATATCACAGATATTAATTAACACCCAAGGGCCAACCAGAGACTGATCCAGCTCAATTAGGGACAAACAGGGTCTAATATTTGCCAAATACATAATCTAACTACCAATGAACCAACTATCTACACTGTTGTTACTATATTATCCCCGTACGTACTAATACGTATGACCCGCAAACAGCCGAAAAACCAATAAATAGGTAATTTGACTAATTGCTATGGCTTACCCGGGGATGTATTTTTGTATCAAATCAACCCCCACTAAAGCCATGAGAAAAATCATTTTAATTAGCAGTCTCTTTCTTGCAGTTTTTTTTGTCAACGGACAAAATGTAAAATCCCCTGGTCTTATGTTAGGCCTTGACAGTACAATCATTGTTATGGAATATGCAAATTTCAATAACATGAATTCTGATGAGCAATGGGAGAAATTTTCCACTCCCGGACGCATTGTATATTATTGCCACTTGTCGAAAGATAAGAATAAGTCAAACGTAGCACATATCTATGATTTCGACGAGAAGGGTATTAATAATAAGTATACAACCATAACAACTCAGGAAAAAATCAAGTATGCAGTTGATTTTTTCAATAATCTTTCCTTAAACAGGAAAAATGTTTATAACTTTATAGGAGTAAATAATGAAAATCAAGCAGTTTGGGTTTCAAACGACAAAGTTGCTGAAATTGCAGATTGTAATTGTGGTAATGTGAAAGTTACTGTAATTGCGAATTTAAAATCAAACAATGAACTGACCTCTAATTGTGGTGTAAAACCTGGTAGATCAGGAGAACTTCTGGCTATAGTATATACACCAAACAGATGATACTAATATGGCCGGGGGGTTGTATTATTAAGAAAAGGGGCTACGGTCCCTTTTTTTACTTTTTACTAAAGATCCGGTAGAAAAAGATCCGGTAGATAAAGCATTACTCTATTTTACTCTAAAAGACCTATTTTACTCCAAAAGTCCCATTTCAGAGCTTTCCTGAAAAAGTTAAATTATATCCAGGAATAGAATAACCATCACTAATAGGTAATAGACATTTATTAAGATAAATGATCTGTTGCTTTTTGGGTTGGTTTTAATGTTAAGCCAGAAAAGGAAATATATAAGCAACAGAGCAGAAAATGCCTGAATTAGATAAAAAGACAGGTTATTGTGGAGTATAATTATAGTAGCAAATATGCTTCCTGACAAAGCGGTAGCAGCTACCCACATCAAAATCAATCGCTTAATTTGCAGGTAATTAAATCTTTGGGTTATCGAGATGATTCCTGACTGGATATAGTCTGAAGAGTATTTTAAGACGATTAACCAGAAATGAGGTATCTGTCCGATAAAGAAAAAAACAGCCAGAGCAATGGAGGTCCGGTCTGAAATATGACCTCCGGCAGCCATCCAGCCCAGAACCGGTGGTATAGCTCCAACTAATCCACCGGGAAAGGCAGCAAATGCTATTTTGTATTTTAATGGTGTGTAAATAAGATTATACCAGAGTAGGTTAAATAGTGCAAGAGTTGCAATAACAAAGCTATTAAATACTGAAAGAGTCAGAAAGCCTGCCATTGCCAACAAAATTGCTGTTATTACAGCCTGGTTCAATGTTACTGTTTGTGAGACAAGGGGTCTGGATCTGGTTCTGTTCATTAGTTTATCGGTATCCTTCTCAATAATCTGGTTGAAGGCTGATGCAGACATTGCCATGAGAAGAACCCCTATAGTAGGATAAATTACCTGAATATCAAAAAAGCCGGCAGCCAGCAGATAGCCGGTTGCCGTTGTTAGTGCTACACTTATTGATATTCCGGGTTTAACAAGTCCAAACACTGATTTTAGAAATTGTAACAAACCGGAGATTTAGTTTAAAGATTTAAGATATTCAATTATCTGGTTAACCTGATCGTCGTTTAACTGATTTTTGTATGATTGCATCTGACCTTTCACGAAGCCCTCAACCACTTCGGCATCAGGTTCATAAATTGACCTTTTGATGTATTCATCATCAGCAAGAACTTTCTTATTCTGACCATCTGCTGTGACTGAAACCTCGTGATTGTATACACCTTTAAAAGTAGGACCAATCAGCTTGGTACCATCGGTTGAATGGCATGCAAGACATCCATTTTGTTCTATAACTCTTCGACCTGCAGCTGCAGGGTCTGCAGCTAATTGTGCCAGAGCAGCTGTGTCGGTAAGTGTTGCCATGTAATTTTCATAGTTTTTAGGCTCCATCACGACAACTTCAGTAAACATGTATGAATGTGATAAACCACAGTATTCCGCACAGAATAATTCATAGTTGCCAATCTTTTTGCCAACAAACCACATACGATTGGTTCTGCCGGGAACCATATCTTCCTTTATTCTAAATGCAGGAATATATAAGCTGTGAACTACATCAACAGAAATCAAATCCAGCACAACTGCTTTATCTACAGGAATATACAGAGTATCAGTTTTGGCTCCATTTGGATATTCGAATGACCATGACCACATTCTGGAAACTGCTTTAATACGTAAAGCATCTTCTGGTGCCTTTTTGGCCGGTGAATATCCATTCCAACCGTAAAAGAACATGAACATTACTAGTATGAACGGTATAATTGTCCATATGATCTCAAGTGTATTGTTACCATGTATTTGTGTGGCTACAGGGTTCTTTTTATTGTTAAAGCGATAGATAAACCAAAGGATAGTGCCTGATATACCTACCAAAAAGAGGATCGAAATGCCTATTATAAATAGGAAAGCATTATCGGTCGATGTGACTAAATTTGAAGCTTCGGAGTACATAATTTCTTTTTTCAGGTCTATAAATAATCTATTACAGTTGTAGTAATTACTGCTCCCAAAAGTAAAATAACAAGTACAGTCATAATCAAATATATCTTGTTATCAAATTTGAGGTGCATAAAATAGAGCAATACTAAAGTTGCTTTAATGGCTGCTATTAATAAAGCTGCTGCTGTATTAAAGGCATTTAACTCAACACTTGTTATTGCAACCGTAATAACAGTCAGGACTATCAATGCCGCGAGGATCATTAGATGATCCTTGTAAGAGGATATATGTTCTTTTTCTTTACTCATGGTAGTTACATTTTAATGGATAAGGTAAAACAGTGGGAACAGGAAGATCCAGATTAAGTCAACAAGGTGCCAGTATAGACCACTGTTTTCCAATAGAACATATTTCTCCTGGGTAATCTGACGTTTTTTAATTTTAAAGTAGGTTATAATAAGTAAGATCATCCCTACAATTATATGCACACCATGTAACCCGGTCATAAAGAAATACAGACTAAAGAAAAGCATGTCGCCATTGCTGAGCATTTTCATAAGGTCAGAACCCGGGTACATACCATGATCAAATTTGCTTCCCCATTCAAAGTATTTATTTACAAGAAATACAAGGGCAAGAAATACCGTGCTGGCGACCAGTAACATAGAAAGTTTACGATCACCTTTCTGCATTGCGGTTATTGACATAGCTACTGTTGCACTGCTAATAAGAAGAATAATAGTATTAATAAGCCCCATTGTAATACTTAGTTCTTCATGAGCGAGGTGAAAAGCTACATGATTTTTGTAGCGGTATACAGAGTACACTACGAATAGACCACCAAATAATAGAATTTCAGTAAAAATGAAAAGCCACATGCCAAGTTTGGAGGCTGCATCGTCACGGTGCATTTCGCTATGTTCATGAACAGCTGTTGCTGATACTGTATTTAGGTTTTCCATGCTTATCTATTGTTTGAATTCGTATGGTCCATGTGTAACAACCGGAATATTTTCGAAATTTTCAACGATAGGAGGAGACTGAGTTGACCATTCTAAAGTTGGTCCATCCCAAGGATTATCAACTGCCTTACCGGTCAGTTTTTTCGACTTAAAGAGGTTTACAATAATAATGATAAGACCTGTAATCATGACCCATGAACCTATAGTAGAGATCAGGTTGCCATCAGAAAAACGCTCCATATAATCATAATAACGACGAGGCATACCTGAAAGTCCTAAAATAAACATTGGGAAATAAAGCGTGTTAAAACCTATAAACATGACTAACAGACCTATATTGGCAACTTTTGTATTGTACATTCTGCCGTAAATTTTCGGCCACCAATAGTGCATTGCAGCAAAGAATGCAAAACCTGTTCCTCCAAATACTATATAATGGAAATGTGCAACAACAAAATAGGTGTCGTGTACATGAATATCTGTAGCAACAGAACCTACAACAAGGCCTGAAAAACCACCAATCATAAATACAAAAATAAACGCCATAGCCCACCAGAAAGGCGTAGATAGCCTTATTGATGCTTTGTACAAAGTTGCTGTCCAGTTAAATACTTTTACAGCAGATGGCAGCGCAACAATCATTGTTAAGAATGAAAAGATCCATCGTGATGATGTGGCCATTCCTGATGTAAACATGTGGTGCCCCCATACAAAGTACCCTACGAATGCAATTGCCATGGAAGACAGAATCAGGGCGTCGTAACCAAAGAGTGGTTTTCTTGAGAATGTAGGAATGATTTCTGATATTACACCCATTGCAGGTAATATCATGATGTATACTGCAGGATGCGAATAGATCCAGAATAAATGCTGATATAACACCGGGTCACCTCCAATTGCAGGATCAAAGAAACCAATACCAAGCAGGCGTTCTGCAGCAATCATCAGAAGAGTAATCCCTACGATAGGAGTGGCTAATAATTGAATCCAGCCAGTTGCGTAAAGAGTCCAGGCAAACATAGGCATTCTCCTCCAGGTCATTCCGGGAGCTCTTAATCTATGCATGGTTGTTATAAAATTTAAACCGGTAAGAATAGAAGAGAAGCCCAGAATAAATGCACCAAGAACTGCAGCAACCACATTTGTTTGGGTTTTTAAACTGTATGGGGCATAGAAAGTCCAGCCGGTATCAGGTGGGCCGTCGCCCATAAATTGTGAAGTCAATACTACAATTGCTCCTATAATGTAAAGATACCAGCTCATCAGATTGAGACGAGGGAAAGAAACATCCTTCGCACCGAGCATAATTGGCAAGGCGAAATTTCCAAACACAGCACCAACTCCAGGTATCACAAAAAGAAATATCATTGTGAGTCCATGTAGTGTAAAAAGCGCGTTGTACGTCTGGGCTTCCATTAATTGTTTGCCGGGAGCAATTAACTCCAGTCTCATCAGAACTCCCAATGTCGCTCCAACAAGGAAAAAAGTCATCATTGAATAGAAGTACAAGAGCCCAATTCTCTTGTGATCGGTTGTGGTTAACCAACCCAGAATACCTTTGAATTTTCCCTGATACTCAAGGTAGTTAGGTAAATGATTGTTTTCCATTTGTGCGTATAAAAATTAAGAGGTTACTTTTCTTTTTGGTTTAAGTGCAAGGATAAGGAATGTTATAATGGCTATAACAATAATTATGGTTCCTGCCATCTTGGTAATGTTCAATACATATTCCTGTCCTGCCGGATCGTATGTGTAACAAAACTGCAATACTTTATAAATCGTTGGACCACTTATTCCTTTTGAAGTTTCAACTATGGCCATTTTGAATTCGAAAGGTAAGAAATACGTTCCCTGCAGATAACGGGTAATTTTACCTTCAGGGCTAACCATTGTCAGCAGACCCGGATGCAGAAAGTCATTACCTGCCCGTTTGTATTTGAAACCAATGGTTTGTGTGATCTTTGCAATGTTAAGACTATCGGCTGTGAAGAATTTCCAACCTTCACCGTCTACCTCTTTCTTGATCAGACCCAAATAGTTCTCTTTCTTTCGCTTTGCCAGATCGGATCCTTCTCTCGGATCAAAGCTAATTGTGATTATTTGGTAATCTTTATTCAGTACAAGGTCTGATTTTTCAACAATTTCTGCAACACTGGTCATCAAAGGACTGCAAATACCCGGACATCTGTAATAAACGAGCATAATAACTGTTGGCTTGTCTATAAGTTGTCGTAAGTTAACTGACTGATCTTCAGGATTGATAATGGTTATATCATCTGGAATATATTCGTTTAAGTGTTCAACAACGCCTATTTCAGGATCAGGGGCAGCTACATCTTTTACAGCTTCTACCTGAGCAAAGGCTGTTATGCAATAAATCAGTAGAACAAAAAGTGGAAAGATCTTTTTCATTGTATAATGTTTTTTAATGTACATGGTGATGTAAGCTCTCTTCAAGGTAAGGGTGATTTTCGGGAATTAGTGGTGCCGATGCAAGTGCTTTTGAGGTTATGAAGGTAAATAAACCTGCAAAGCCAAGGAAGAACCCTATTTCTGTAATTCCAAATACTGCGTGTCCCATTACACCAGGGAATATTTGATCGTAAAGGTCAATGTATTGACCAAAAATCAGAAGTATACACAGCGCTTTAATAATCTTAATGTTTTTATTGACAGCCTGCGATAAAAGCAAGACGAAAGGTATGAACCAGTTAATAACAAAATTGGAATAGAAAATTATCTGGAAACCATGATCCCAGCGATGAGCAAAGTATTCTGTTTCTTCCGGAATGTTACCATACCAAATCAGCATGAATTGAGAGAAGGTAAAATAACCCCAGATTATTGAGAGAATGAAGATATATCTTGAAAAATCGAGCAGGTGACTTTTGTTTAATTGACTGAAATGACCTTTTTCGTTCAGTAGGATAACTATGAGTACTATTATAACAGATCCATGGAAGAAAGCTGCAACAAAGTTTTTTAGTGCGAATATTGTACTGAACCAATGCACATCTATTGACATGATCCAATCGAAGGTAGCGAAGGTAAAAGTAACAGCAAGAAGAAAAATATGCACCTTGGATAAAAATTCACTTTTTTCAAAATATAGTCTGCCTCCATTTTTATCTTCAGAAAGAGAAGCACGTCTGAGTAATTGCAACATGACAGTCCACACTATGTAAACAACTATTAGCCTTATAAAGAAGAATGGAACATTAAGATAGGGCAGTTTATGTTGTATGATTGCGTCTGTTTGTATTGCGTCTTCGTGTGTCCAGTGATACAGATTGTGCATACCAAAATAAATGAGAAGCATTATAATTCCTGAGTAAGGTACAAAGGAGAACATTGCTTCAGGAATTCTTTTAAACATTGACGACCAGCCGGATTGTGTGATATACTGGATTGCAAAAAAGAAGCTGGCACCAATTGACAACGAAAGGAAGTAATAATTATTCAGCAACAGATTAGCCCATGCTCTGGTAGGATCAGTAATAAACGAATAGGCAATTACAATAACACCAATTGCTACAAGGGCAATAGATCCGGTTCTCAAATTTTTAGATACGGTAAACTTATTTTCCATCGCTGTTTCCTTTATTGTTTTTGTAATTCGTTTTTAACATACATAGCGATCATCCACCTATCAGCCGGTCTTATCATGTGTCCGTGTGCACCCATAACCTGGAACCCTACAGTAATTACATGAAATATATCGGCTTCATTCGATGATACCATTTTCTCAGAAAGCAGTGATGCCGGTTTTACACTATACTTTTTGCTGGTGTACAGGAATCCCTCACCATTACCTTTTTCGCCATGGCAGTGAGCACAAAATATTGTATACTGCTCTTTGCCCCTTATAAGCCCGGCCTCCGTCATTTCGTAAGGATTTTTAAGAGAAGAGGCTGCCTTAATACGGTCCTCAGGAGATGCAGTATAAATGTAGGGCTCCATTTCCATTGGAACAGTATTGGGTGCAGGCAATAGCATAGATTTACCAGTGTTAACATTAGGGTTCGGCGCATAAGTCTCATATGCTAATGAATGAGCCATATCTGGGAAGTACTCATACCCCTTATCATTACGTTTCCTGTCGCATGACGTAGTCAGGATAACAATGCTGAGAGCGAAGATTATAAAAGAAAATCTCTTTGTCATTTGTACGTTAAATTAAGGGTTGAAGTTCTTTATGATAGATTTCAGTTGCTCCTTCTTCTTTGAGCAAGGAAATAAGGTTTTCATTAACACTGCTGTTATCATCTGCATTAAAGACCATTACAAACTTATCATCCATTGATCTTACATCAGGCATTATGAATTTTTTGCCCGGAAATACTTTTGCTCTTGCAGAAAAAGTAAAGAGTGAAGCCAGAGTTACAGTAAGAATAGTGAGAACTATAGTTACTACAATGAACGACGGGAATGCACTTGTTGGTTTTCCTCCATAATTAATTGGCCAGTCAATACCTGCAGTGTAAATCAGAAAAGCAAGCACACCGACAGCTCCCAGGAAACCATAGAGAAAGGCTGCAAAAGTAAATCTCGTTTTTTTACCCATGGCTTCTATTGCTTCATGAAATGGATAAGGAGTATAAATTTCGGCTATCCCGAGATTAGATTTCTTAACACGGTTTATAGCATTCAGTAAGGCATGCTCCTCATCAAAAACGCCAATTATATGTTTGTTATCCATTGTTATCGTTGTTGTTATGCATTGAATTTAATGAATCTAACCTGTGTGAATGGTGCAGATCGTGATCGCCCTGAGCACTAGTTGCTTTTAACACACCTTTTACCTCAGAAATAGCGATCATCGGTATGTATTTAAAGAACAAGAGTACGCCAATCACAAACATTCCAAGTGTTCCTACGTAAAATCCTATCTCAACCCAGGTAGGATTATAGGTAGTCCAGCTTGAAGGAAGGTAGTCTTTTGACAGGGAAGTTACTATAATGTTAAATCGCTCATACCACATACCAAGGTTTATAAAAAGTGAGATTATAAAGGCCATAGTAAGGTTTGCTCTGATTTTTTTGAACCAGAATAACTGTGGTATGAAGGCATTGCAAGTTACCATTGCCCAGAATTCAAAAGCGTAATCTCCGGTAATTCTATTTTTAAAGAATGTAAAGAACTCATACGTAGACCCTGAATACCATGCGATAAAGATCTCAGTTGCATAAGCAGTTCCCATTATCAGGGAAATGAATACCAGAATTTTTGCAATAGCATTTAAATGTGAATCTGTAATGTAATCCTGGAATTTATAGAGTTTTCTGATAATAATCATGAGCGTCATAACCATAGCAAAGCCGGAGAAAATTGCACCTACAACAAAATATGGAGGGAAAATGGTAGTATGCCAACCCGGTATTACCGATGAAGCAAAGTCGGTTGATACAATGGAGTGCACTGAGACTACAAGCACAGCAGCTATACCGCCTAAAATGTAACTAAGTGCTTCATAACGTAACCACTCTTTTGTTGAGCCTGTCCATCCAAAGGCAAAGAAACCGTATACAGCTTTTTTCACTTTAGATGTTGCACGATCGCGTATAGTTGCGAAATCAGGAACCATTCCGAAATACCAGAATGATGCTGAGATCAAAAGATATGCACTGATGGCAATAAAGTCCCAAAACAGGGGAGAATTATAGTTAACCCATAAAGGCCCACGAGTATTAGGGTAAGGGAAAATGTAGAATGCGAGCCATATTCTGCCCATGTGAATTGCAGGGAACAATGCAGCACAACCAACAGCAACCACAGTCATTGCTTCAGCAGCACGATTTATAGATGTTCTCCATTTTTGGCGAAGAATCAATAAGAAAATTGAGAACGCCGTACCAGCATGTCCGATACCAATCCACCATACAAAGTTTATAATTTCCCAACCCCATGCTACCGAATTGTTAACACCCCAGGTTCCTATACCAACTGTAACAGTTACATAGATTGCAACAAGGCCGAACAAAAAAGCTAGCGTGCTTATACCAAAGGCGACTTTCCACCATAATGGGATAGGCTGATCAATTGGGGCAATAATATCGCTACTTATCTGATGATAATTTTTATTACCATGAATCAAGGTACCCCTGACTTCCGTTTTGTACATAAAAAACTGATTTTATGATAGATTCTCTTCTTTGTTTCTAACTATAGTCAAATAACCTACTGAAGGTAAAGTGTGTAATTCTTCCAGTAAATGGTAGTTACGCGGCTCTTTGTAGAGCTTTGAAATTTTACTTTCAGGGTCACTCAAATCACCAAATACCAGGGCATCAGCGGGACACGCCTGAACACATGCCGGCAATATTTCACCGTCCATAAGAGGCCTGTTTTCAATTTTAGCCTGCAGTTTCATTTGCTGTATTCTCTGAACACAGAATGTGCATTTTTCAACAACTCCACGCTCTCGTACTGTTACATCCGGATTCAATACCATTCTGCCCAGATCGGAATTCATGTTGTAATCGAACTTTTCGTTTGTGGCGTACCTAAACCAGTTAAAGCGTCTTACTTTATACGGACAGTTGTTAATACAGTATTTTGTACCGATGCATCGGTTATAAGCCATCTGATTAAGTCCTTCACTGCTGTGATTGGTAGCTGAAACAGGACAAACATTTTCGCAGGGGGCATTATCACAATGCTGACAGGGGAGAGGCTGGAATACTACTTCCGGATTGTCTTCACCACCTGAATAGTAACGGTCGATGCGTATCCAGTGCATGATTCGGGTTTTGGCAACTTCATCTTTACCAACCACCGGAATATTATTCTCTGCCTGGCAAGCTATAACGCAGGTATTGCATCCGGTACATTTATTCAGATCAACTCCCATACCCCAATGATGACCGGGGAACTTTGTTTCAGGATATAAGGTAACATGCTTTTCTTCAAATTCGGCGTGCAGCTCATTGCCTGAAGCGGGATCTTCCTTGTATTTATCTAAAGTAGTCTCACGAACAATTGGGCGTCCTTCAAGACTTCCATGTTTTTGAGAAATAGCAAGCGGGAAAACACCTGCGGTAGTTTTAACGTCAGCAGTATAGCTGTATAACTGCCGGTTATCGTTAACAACAGTCACGAATTTATACCCATTTGCTCCAATGCCTGTGCCTACCTTTCCAAAATTTTCATGCCCATACCCCAAAGCAATAGAAATGGTGTTGTCTGCTTGTCCGGGTTGCACATTTACCGGCAATTTATGATTGTTTACAAGTAATACATTGCCTGTAACAACATTAAGTTTTTGGGCAGTTGCCGGAGAAACCGATGCAAAATTATCCCATGATATCTTTGCAATAGGATCAGGTAACTCCATGAGCCATGGGTTATTTGAATGATTACCCTTACCCATTGCGACTGATGGATAAACTTCAATTTCAATGGCAGACGATTTGTTACCTTTTGCGCTCAACAATTTTGACGCATCTGAAAGCAATGTATCGTTAAAGGAAGGAACTTCAAGAGTAACAGGCATTTCATACACTCCTTTCTGAAGTATTTTATTCCATTCACCTTCAGAGGTCAAGCCTAGTCTGTTAATCCACTGGTTAGTAATAAACTGGTAATAGTCTGTATTCACTCCCATCCACTTAAGCAAACTATCTTGTGGTTGTCTTGTATTGAACAAATTGCGGATAGCGGGTTGTGAAAAGCTAAATATTCCGGTTTTTGGTTCTGCATCATCCCAGGATTCCAGAAAATGAGGTACCGGTAAAACGTATCTGAAATGCTCGTTTGACTCATTTACAACACTATTCATCGAAACTGTTACCTTCATATTCTTCAATGCATCAATAAAGGCCTGAGCATTGTGGTAATCATACACAGGATTGCAATTCCATAAAATAATGCCGCCAACAGTATTATTATTCATTTCACTAACAAGCAGATCCATGTCACTGTCAATAGCCTGACCGGTGAGGAGCAGTTTACCAGTATCGAGGGTAGCACCATAATTACCAAGCATGTTATTGATAGCATTAATAATTATTTGAACATTAGGATCGTTGTCTGATGCTATGATCACTGATTTACCCTTCGCTGCCAGAAGTGTTTTAGCTATAGTGCGCACTGCGTCGTGGTTACCCTCGCCTTCGAGAGTTGGTAGTCCGCTATTACGGGCAATTTCATTATGCAGTTGAATAATAATTGCCGGGATTTCAGATGGTTTAACCGGATAACGCATGTCAGCTTTACTACCGGTAATTGATAACCCGGTTTCAAACTGATAGTGTTTAACCATGTTTGTCCGTCCGTTCTGCAGATCTCTTGCCTGCCCATAGCGATAAGCGAATTCGCAGGGAGATAGCCATGCTCCGAGAAAATCAGCAGAGAACGATACAATAACATCTGCTTTATCGAACAGAATATCAGGAATTCCGTTGATGCCCATTGTTGCTTTATTAGCCAGTATCATTCCTGATGCTGATACCGGTTCATACATAACATGTTTGCCCGGATACATTGAAAAGAACTGGTTTATCAGTGCTTTTGTTGAAGGGCTGATTATGTTTGAAGTAAGAATAACAGTCTGCTGTCCTGCATCTGCAATATTTTTAAGTCGGGCTCTTATATCGGTGTCGGCATTTTCCCAATCTGTTTCCTCACCATCCTTTGTAGGTTTCTGAAGACGTGCAGTACCATCGTATAAGCTTAATACGGAAGCCTGTACACGGGCGGTTGTTCTTCCGCGACTGATGGAAGAGAATGGATTACCTTCAATCTTTATAGGTCTGCCATCTCTAACTTTCACCACAATGCTATTGTATTCATAACCGTCAAAGTAGGTTGAGGCGTAGTGATTTGCAGTGCCGGGCATTACTTCTTCAGGTTTAATCAGATATGGAATAGCTGTTTTTACAGGGTTCTCGCAACTGCTGGCAATGGCCGCTGTTGCAAAGCTAAATCCGCAAAACTTCAGAAAATTTCGTCGGGATGAAGGTTTGGCCTTTATTTCTTCGTCAATAATATCGAGGAGAGACTTACTGGAATGTTCTTCATTATGATTGGTATCCTGAGTAACACCCTTTAAGACTTCTACGTTGCTCCAGTATTTTTTTTCCATTTAATACAAAGGTTAATATGGATAGAATTATTTAAAAACAGTTATTAATAATGGCACTTCATACAGTCAAGCCCACCAATATTTTCGACAGTAACATCTTTCTTATTTCCGTTTATGTCTAAATCAGGGTTTATTCTGTATGTGGAGTAATACTTATTACCCTCGAAATTTACCTTAGTATTGCGGTGGCAATTGATACACCAGCCCATTGAAAGGTCATTTTGTTGTTTTAGGATATGCATTTCTTCCACTTTCCCGTGACAGGTCTGGCATTGAATTTTACCGACATTGGCATGCTGAGCATGGTTGAAATAAGCATGGTCTGGCAGATTGTGTACTCTAACCCACTGAACTGGTTTACCTGAGGCAACTGCCCTGTGAATTTTATTGATCTCGAAATTGCCGGAATTTGTGCCGGTCCTCACAACATTATGACAATTGAGGCATACATTTACTGATGGAATATTAGCTGATTTGCTGAAATCAGCAGTAAAATGGCAGTACCTGCAATCGGTTTTATTCTGTCCTGCATGTATCAGGTGCGAAAATTTTATTGGCTGATCGGGAGCATAGTCTTGTGTTCGACCTAATCTTTGTGATTCTTCAACAGCCAGCCATCCATGTACCGATAAGCCAACCAGAATAATTACACCGTGAACTGCTTTATACTTTATGCGCTTAGTAATAAATAAGTCGATCAGAGCAAGGGTCATCAGACCGGCAAAAGCAATAAACAGCATCAGTCTGACCGGGAAGATCTTATGTTCTTTAAGTTCTGCACCACCAATATGCGAAAGATAAGCTGTTACATAGTAGATTTCCTGTTCACTCATTTTAATTCCCTGATGCGCTTTCTCCATGATAGCTGAACCTGGCATACCCATTGATTGATAGATGTTCATTCCTTTAGGATCAAGAAATGACTGAGCCAGATCTACAGCAGATGGATTCCAGTTGAGAGAATCACTCGTAATAGTGTTATGGCAGTTTGTACAGTTAAAGTTGCCTCCTGCCTCCAGAGGAATCAGCCCATAAAAATACCTTTCTCCACGCAGGTACTCTTCATGCGTAAAACCGGTTTTCTTATTGACATCTACCGTTAAAACCTCAACTTTAGCAGGTTCCCACTTATCCAGATAATCTATAATACTGTTTATCTCGGCTGCAGAAAGTTGTGTAAATGAAGGCATTAGTGACTTGTTGTGCTCCTCATATAATTTCACAGCAACCGGATCACCCGATTGAATTACTTCCTGTGAGTTTCGTATAAATTTCTCAAGCCATGGCCTGTCTCTTCTTTTTGTAACATCCATCAGGTCGGGCCCTACAAGTTTGCCCTCACCAATGTGATGGCATACCCTGCAATTCTTTTCAAACAGATCTTTACCATCCTGAGTGTAACCGATAAAGGGGATGAAAAACACTATAGAAATAAAGATAAGGATACGCTTATACTTTATTTCATACCGGTAACGGGTTGCTTTCAGCGTCATAAGATGCTTATTATTAGTTGAGATTTAATTATAGAAAGTTCGGTGAATTGTGTTAATAGACAATAATAGCTCATTGAAAACGCAATAGTTTCCGAACATAGTTTTACAGATTTAAAGCGGATAATAATGCGAATTTAACGAATGTTAACGAACTGTACAAAAAATTATAATAAAATGGCGTATTTTATAATAAATCTAAACAAGCTAATTGTTTGAAAGTGTTATTGAAAGTACTTGATGCCATTAATATTTCTCACATATATATAGATACGATTAGACTACATATTGATAATTAGTACTTTATCTGTTTTGATAATTATTACAAATTAGCCAATAAATACAAAAAACTCAAATGAGTACACCCAGGGAAACTAACACTTCGATGAAAAAGAAAAAGCGCCTGAAATTGTTGTTCAGACGCTTTTAATCATTTCACTAATCTCGCGGAGAGAAAGGGATTCGAACCCTTGGTACCCGTAAGAGTACAACGGTTTTCGAGACCGCCCCATTCGACCACTCTGGCATCTCTCCATTTGCGATGCAAAAGTATTTATTTTAATGATCATTTTAAAGAATTCTATAAAAAAAGCCTCTAAAGCAGAGGCTAAGGTCTAATCTTGAACCAACAGTTCAATTATAGTTAATAAATATAGCTGAGAAGTGCCTGATCTATCGTATCATAAGTCTTTTAAACCTTCGCGGATTTCTCTTTCCGTTCTTCCGAGTTTCTTCTGCAGTTTCCCAATCAGTTCATCCTCATGTCCTTCTTCGTACATGAGATCATCGTCTGTAAGATCTGCATATTTCTTTTTAAGTTTACCTTTCAGTTCGTTCCAGTTTCCTCTGATTTCCAGGTTATCCATTCTGTTCCTTTCTTTAGTTAATTATTTGAGTTTACAAAGGTCAGGCAGTTATAGACCATTTGCATTACACTTCTTACTTAAAGATTTATAAAATTCTATACTTATGATCGCAGATAAGCTTCAAATTTCAGAAAATGAAATGATAAGCACAAAATCTAATACTTCTTTGTTTTAGCTGAAATTATGTAACTTATTGAAATACATGTATAAAGCCAATGGTTTTAAGGCATTGTATTTTTGCAGATTATACTTTTTACACTCTGCAAATGAAAAGAGACAGACATCCAAAATCCAGACGGCGCAGAAACAGAACACTTATTATCCTTCTCCTAATTATTGCTTTGCTGGTTATAATACGAATAGTACTTCCGCGTGTTGTGCTTCACTTTGCCAACAAAACACTCAGTGAATTAGATGGCTATACCGGTCACATTTACGATATTGACCTGTCCTTATATCGTGGAGCCTATAAAATTGACAGTATGTATATCCATAAAATTGACTCATTGACAAATAACACTGTTCCACTCTTCGAAGCCAGTTTAATTGATATGGCAGTTTCATGGAGTGCTCTGTTTGATGGAAAAGTGGCTGCAGAAATAAAGATAACAAATCCGAAAGTTATATTCACTAAGGGAAAATCTGATCCAAAAGATCTTCAGAAGGATACCACTGATTTCAAAAAAGTACTCGATGGTTTAATGCCACTCAAGATTAACAAATTTGAAATATTGAATGGTTCTGTTCATTACAGGGATGAATCAACCAGCCCTGTTCTGGATGTGAAAATGGATCAACTAAACGTACTTGCGCAAAACTTATCCAGCGTTCGCGATACGTCTCTTCTTCCTGCAAGTATCAGAGCAACTGCGAACGTATATAAAGGAACCCTCGCTGTAAATGTGAAGCTTGATCCACTGGCCGATGATCCGACATTTGATTTGAATGCTGAATTGCAAAATACGAGCCTTCCGGAATTTAATGAGTTCTTTCAGGCTTATGGCGATCTGGATGTGAACAGTGGAATATTCGGTCTATATGCTGAAGTTGCAGCAAAAGACCGCAAGTTTACCGGGTATGTAAAGCCGGTAATTAAAGACCTCGATGTACTTGGCCCGGAAGATAAAAAAGAGAATTTTTTACAAAAGCTTTGGGAAGGTGCTGCAGGGGCTGTTTCTGAATTGTTTGAGAACCAGAGAAAGGACCAGGTAGCAACAAAAGTACCCCTCGAAGGATCGTTCGATAATACGGTGATAGGCACATGGTATGCAATAACCACGGTTTTAAGAAATGCCTTCATACAGGCTTTATATCCTTCACTTGATTACCAGATAAATATTGCAAGTGTTGAAGCTGAAAAGCCTGAGGAAAAGAAAGGCTTATTAGAAAGAATTTTTACCAGGGAAGATGAAAGTAAAAATACTGACGATAAAGGTAAGAATGCCGACGATGATATGAAGGCAAAAGGGCAATAATTCAAAAGGACAATAATTCTAATGCAAAATAATTTGTAAGGAAATAACACACAGATGAAAAAGAGACTACTTAATTTCTGGAAGCTTATTAAGACCGCATTTAAGCAATGGAATGCCAAAGATCCGTTCAGGGAGAGTGCAATTATTGCCTATTATGCAATTTTCTCTCTGCCAGGTTTATTAGTAGTGATAATTACTCTGGCAGGCACTTTTTTTGGCAGAGAAGAAGTAACAGAATATCTAAACGGCCAGATAGCATCTGCAATGAGCGAAGATACTGCTAAACAAATACAGGTTGTTATAGATAAAGCGTACGATGAAGACCAGTCGGTTGTTGCCACCATCATTGGTGTAATAACCATACTGATGGGAGCAACAGGTGTGTTCATACAAATTCAGAAGTCGCTTAATTTTATATGGGGAGTTAAACCCGATACTTCAAAATTCGGCATTGTTCAAATACTCAAGGCCCGCTTGTTTTCACTGGGCTTAATCATTTCAATAGCCTTCCTTTTGCTGATATCACTTGTTGTAACAACTATTCTTTCTGCCTTATCGGGATATATTCAGCGATACTGGCCCGATTATTTGCTTTTCATGTTCCATATTTTCAATTTCCTGTTTTCACTCGTAGTTATTACGGTATTATTTGCTTTGATGTTCAAGTTTATGCCCGATGCAAAAGTTCGCTGGCGTACTGTATGGATGGGCGCTATTCTTACCTCCTTGCTTTTTACTTTAGGTAAAAGTGCTCTGGGAATTTATTTTGGACAGGCCAATCCGGGATCAGGATATGGTGCTGCCGGATTTATAATACTTATTCTTTTATGGACATCGTATTCGTCCATGATAGTCTTCTTTGGAGCGGAATTTACAAAAGCTTATTCTGACATGAAATACGGAGAAGTTGAACCCACAGGATATGCAAAGCACGACGAACTGGCGGACTGTGAAAAAGAAATAAAAGCCAAGCGTGAAGCGGAAGAAAAAGAGAAAAAAAGGGAATCAAAGAAATAATAGAGCGAAGAAGGAGCAGGAATCAAACAGATCAGCAGTACTAATTTTCGTAAGTTGTTGTATGTGCAGATGTATGCACTTCTTTGGGAGGACGATTTTTAGCCCTGTTTAGCATTTTAACTACCAGATCTCTTATTTTGTCAGCGTTTTGCGAAATGATGGAAGCTATAATGTACCTGATAAGGTCGTTTGAAGCTTTCTGAACACGCCCCGGTTTACCGGATTGACCATTGCTACTTACTTTCTTGTCGTGATGTTTTCTTCTTTTACGTGCCTTAACTTTTTTCACAACAATAGCAGAAACCAATAAACCGCCGGCAATAATCAATCCCTTCTTTAAGCCCTCTGAATGTTTTACTTTATTCAGACCTTCTCTAACCAGATTTTTAGGTTGGAGTCTTTCTTTTACGTCGTTAAATTCCTTCTTAAGGCGTTTTAAATCCTCCTGCTGTTTACTTTCCAGTACAGTAATAGCTTCCTGAAGCTCGGCATTAGAATCTATTTTAGCCATAGAAATTATTTTAAGAATTTAGAAATGATCGCATTAGTAACCGGCGATTTTACAAGTTGCTTTTTAAATAAAACCAGAATAACCATCAAAAGAACATAGAAGCCTGCAACGATAAAGAATCCTGCGTGAGTCTTACCTACCAGATCTCCTACCCAGAAGGCAAGAGCCATATTAAGGATTATCAGGAAAAAGAACCCAATCAGTGCTATAAGTACACCAAAAACTATATTTGATGCCAGTTTAGCAAGTTTATCAACAGCTTTAAGCTTAACCAAATCAATAGTAGTCTTACCAAAGCTTTCGATGCGTTCAAGTAAAGTTCCAAAGAACGTTGTATTTTCTTCCATGTTCTTTTGAATGTTAACTTACAATTATGCGTTAGGGGTTTGCTGATTCATATCCGGTTTAGCACGGCCTTTCATTTCTTCGGCTTTTTGCATTCCTTTATGAGCCAGGTTTTCAGCTTCAGTTTTTACATTGTCAAATTTATCGAGCATGCTTTCAATAAAGTCATTGAATTTGGTTTTTAGACCGTCAGCATAATCATTGGTTTTATCGGTGATTTTTCTGCGTGTTTCACTTCCTTTTTCAGGAGCCAGTAAAACACCAATAACAGCGCCCGCTGCTACCCCTAGTGCAATGCTTAAAATTACTTTTCCTGCGTTCATGGTTGATAAAATTTAAAGGGTTTATATTTCGTAGTTTTAATGGTATAAGATACAACTTTTTTTTCAAATAGCCACATCTTCATTTAAAAAAAGTAAACTTTACCCTGATAAAACATCAAAGTAAAGTTTACTTTATAGTTTAACAATTAGCATCAAATTCATCGTAGAACTTATCATAAGATCCGTCATCAGAGAAACCATCTTCTTCCTCCGACAGGGAATTATGTGGCCCTTCCATGAGTTCTTTCTCAAGAAGGATTTTTGCTTCCTCTTCAAATAAGATCATGTCAGAATCCACCACCTGATCATCAATGCACAATTGTCCTTCAGGATTAACCGAAATTCTTCGGCTCAGGTGTTTTTCTTCCATTACTTTAAATATGAGTTATAATAGTTGAACAATTAGTTTGATTTAGGTGCGGTTTCCGCTTTTGCCTCCACCAGAAGTTTTTCCACCTTCATCTTTGCGGCTTGAGCCACCACTTTTTCCAGCGTTAGTTGGATTCTGATTTGTTTTCATCGTTTTTCGAGTTTTTGAGTTATTAATTAGTGAATTGTGGTAATAAAAAGTCGTTTAATCTTCATCATCTTCCATGGCTTCCATATTAATGGATGACTCAGCAATTTCCGTTAATAAAGCATCTGTTTCTTTTTCCTCATCCAGTGTTTCCTCCAGCAGATCAACAGCATCCATATGGTCGAGGGTTTGAGCAAATGATCTCAGAGTACCGTAGCTTGCTATCTCATAATGCTCAATTTTTTGAGCTGCTGAAATAATTGCAGCATCGCGGGTCATGCCTTCTTCCGTATCTTCCATTAGTTCTTCTGCTTCTTTGATCAGGCCTTCCATAGCTTCGCACTTTTTAGCTACTGCTTTAATGCCAACAGATTCAAACACTCTCTCAAGCCGTTCAACCTGTGCTTCTGTTTGAGTAGCATGATTTTCAAGTGCTGCTATCAGCTCATATGATGTAGCTTTTTTCATCATTTTAGGCATTGCTTTTAATAAAGCCTTCTCTGCCCAGTAAATATCTTTTAACTCGTCTTCGAAAAGATCTGTCAGCCCTTTTGAAGTGCTTGATTTTGAATTTTTTTTGTTTCCGTTGTCTTTGTCTGATGCTCTCATAGTAAATAGTTTTTTCAGTGTATCACTTTGCAAAGATGTTATTTAAATGTTCTTTTTGTGTTATACAATCTTATATAAAGTTTTCATTTTTCGATACCATAAAATGTGTTATGCGTGAGGTAGTTACCTATCTATTACTCATATATTTCCTATTGATTACCTTGTCATTACCCATTTATTATCTCACCACCATTTGGATGAATTACCTGACCGTTTATATACGATGAGTCTCTTGATGCAAGGAACAGGTAACTAGGAGCAACCTCCACGGGCTCGCCTGCTCTTTCCAGTGGAGCATCACTTCCATGCTGTGAAACTTTTTCTGCATCAAATGTCGATGGTATTAAAGGTGTCCAGATTGGACCCGGGGCAACACCATTTACACGTATCTTTCTTTTCAGGAGATTTTGTGCCAGGCTTCGGGTAAATGCTACAATGGCACCTTTGGTGGCAGCATAGTCAATCAGATCGGGACTTCCACGGTATGCAGTGACTGAAGTAGTGTTAATTATCACACCTCCTTCTTTCATGTGCCTGAGGACAGCTTTGGTTACCCATATATAGGAGTATATATTGGTTTCAAAAGTCCTGATCATGTTCTCTGTGGTGATTTCTTCAAGACTTTTTGCCTGATAATGCACAGCGGCATTATTTACCAGAATGTCGATCTTACCGTAATGCTTAATTGCATCATCAACAAGGTCATAACACTCTTTCTCTTTACTTATATCACCTGCTTTTATAAAACAACGGCTGCCATATTTTTCCACTTCATTGCGTGTCTTATCGGCATCAGAATGCTCGTTCAAATAACCAATTGCAATGTCGGCACCTTCTTTTGCGAAAAGAATTGCTACAGCCCGGCCAATTCCACTATCACCACCGGTTATTAAAGTTACTCTACCCAAAAGTTTATCTGAACCCTTCTGATCGGGATAATCGTAGACCGGCTCCGGTATCATTAGCGATTCCAGACCGGGTTTTGGTTGTTGCTGAGGTTTGCGTACTTCTTCTTTTTCGCCTTTTTGCATATACTGTACTTATTGTGTAATAAACCTGAAATGTATTGGCCATGTAACCAATCACTTGCTATACAAAATAAGTAACAAAAAAAAAGTAGATTGTTCTTTTGAACTTAGCTTAAATAATCTGCTAATTAAGATTTTTTGGAAGGAAGACAACAAACTGTGCACCGTCTCCCGGGGTAGAGTCGACCCATATGTAGCCCATGTGGTTGTCAACTATTTTCTTACAAATAGCAAGACCTATTCCCGTCCCGGGATATTGCGCTTTATCGTGAAGTCTGAAAAGTAACTGAAAGACTTTTTGAGAATATTCCTTATCGAACCCAATGCCATTATCTACAATCGAAATAGCATAATATTTGTCGTGAGGATACTCTTCGTCAAGAACTACCAGTTTACCTAATTTTTTACGGGTAATAACCGAGCAGGTTACTTTAATAGTAACATCGATGTCTTTTTTTGAAAACTTTAATGAATTGCTCAGCAGGTTAATAAAAAGTTGCTGTATCTGATATTCAATCACATCAACTACCGGTAATGTTTCGCTTTTGATAACTGCCTTTTTCTCTTTAATAACCTCGCTTAATTCATCCATTGCATTATTCAGAATGATATTCAAATCTGTTTTTTCATAGCGCTTATTACTTGCATTGGTTCTGCTGAACATCAACAGATCATTGATGAGGGTTTGCATCTGTGATGCAGAAGCATGTATCCTGTTTAAAAACTCTCTTCCTCGTTCGGAAAGAACAGAGGCTTCCATCTCGTATATTCTTGAAATAAACATCTGAATTTTACGCAGCGGAGCCTGTAAATCATGACTTGCAACATAATTAAAAGAAGCGAGGTCTGCATTATACAGTTCAAGTTTCCTGTTTTTTATTTCAAGCTGTTTATTATAATTTACAATGTCGGTAACATCAAGATTTATTCCGATAAGATGCTTCTCTCCGTTATTGTCTGTGATAATTTCGCCAATTGATTTAAAGTACTTTACGGTGTTATTATTCAAAACAAGCTTATAAGATATGACAAACGGCCTATGATCCTGCAGAGCTTCTTTAAATGCTCTGATAACAACTTGTTTATCTTCAGGACTTACTATTGACAGCCAAAATTGTAAATCAACAGGCTTGCTGCCGGGTTGCAGATTAATCAATGAATAAAAATTATCTGAAAAGCTGGTTTCACCTGTTCTGAAGGTGTATCTCCAGTTTCCCATTCCTGCAATTTTTTCAGCCCTTTCGAATGACTGATTGGTAACCAGCAATTCATTGTTGATACGAATGAGTTTTTTACTGTTAACATATTGCCAGATCAGTAACCACGAAAAAACTGAGAGAATGAAAACTACCGCAGATCCATGAAAAAAAGGATTTTCTATAACTCTGTTAAACTTGTCGGGTAACAACTGATAACCGGTCCCAAAAAAGTACATCAAAAAAGCCGCAGTAAGTACCGCAACCACAAGTATTAATGCAGTTCTAATCCTTGAATGGACCGATTTCATTATAAATAAGACTAAATACTCAGGACGAAATGGTCTTTATTTAATCCCGATGTGTGATATTGCCAGTTGATTGAAAGCACTTCAGAGATAACTTTTTGTAACACTTTAAAGTCATTGGGTTTTCGAATATAGACATTGGCCCCTTTAACGAAGGTTTCTTCAATGTCAAAATCAGATGCAGAAGTGGAATAAATAGCAACCGTAAGGTCGTTATATTTTTTATTTGCCCTTATTTCGACTAAACATTCAATGCCACCTTTGCGAGGCATATTCAGATCGAGGAAAACTATGTGAGGTTTTTCATTTTCAGGATTATCAAGATAATCCATAAGTTCCACCCCATCGTTTACCGTAGTAAGAATGGTTTTAACCTTAACTTTATCTATGGCTTCCTTAAAGAAGAAACGATCGTCTTCGTCATCTTCTGCAAGAAGAATATTGAGAGGTTTATTAGGCATTATGGTTTAATTTTCGTTAATAGCTGATGATGTGTAATTTGAAGCAGGTTGTGCATCCAGCTCACCGCGTCTTCGTTTAATAATTCGCTGAAAAGCTGAAGGAGTTAAACCAGTTGTTTTTTTAAACTGGTACGACAGATGAGCAACACTGCTATAGCTAAGTTTATAGGAAATTTCAGTAAGTGTAAGTTCGCCTTCCATGATAAGCTGCTTAGCTCGTTCAATTTTTTGCATTATGATATAGTTGCCAATGGAAGTATATGTGTTCTCTGCGAACAGATTGTGCAGATAACCATAACTTCTGTTAACTTTTTCAGCAATGTATGAGGAGATCTTAGAAGTGGGAAGTCCCTCTTCTTTATAAATCATCTCCCTGATAACATCTTTAGTTTTTTGAACCAGAGTGCTTTTTAAGTTATCAACGATCTCTATTCCATATTTTCCGAGGCAATCGGTAGCCTCTTTCAGCTTTTCTTCGGTAATATCGCTATCAATCTCAATTTCGCCCAGACCTCCCATCTCGAATGGAATACCCATCTCTGTGAGCTTTTCATTAATGATAACATTAACAGCGTAGTGGATATCATACTTGACGTAAAGCTTCATAAGTTTTTGTGTTAAGCGTAACAAGAACAACAATAAAAAAGGATTTGTTTCCTGCTTATTACTCAAAAATTATGCTCAATTATTGAGCCAATCTGAAAATCAGCTAATTACCTATAATGCAAAAATAAAGTATTTATCAATTGTGGAGAATAATTCACAGGGTGTTACCGCACAAATACCCACTTATTGGCGGTTGAAAGCTTATCATCGTACAAGTAACCATCGTAATTGAATAGTTTACATTGCTCAACATCAGTAATACTATTTTCAAGAATATAACGCGTCATTGTGCCACGCGCCTTCTTCCCATTCATTGAAATAAACCTGTATTCACCATTGCGAAACTCTAAAAACATCGGGGCGATAACCTTACAGCCTATTTTCTTAAAATCTACTGCTTTTGCATACTCTGCAGAGGCAAGGTTAATGATCACCTTATAGGGTGCTGAGGCAATCTCTTTCTTTAATTGCTTTGTGATCTTATCACCCCAGAACTCGTACAAATTGCTGTAGGTTTTACCAGCCAAAGGAATTCCCATCTCCAATCGATAGGGCATAATTACATCGGTAGGTTTAAGTAAACCGTATAATCCTGAAAGAATGCGCACATGCTTCTGAGCCTTTTCAATTAAAGGTTGTGTGAACTCCCATGCCTGAAGACCTTCATAAACATCGCCCATAAAGGCTGCCAGGGCGGGCCTTGTCATTTCAGGATTATACGGATAAGACCATTGCTGGTAACGCTGATAATTTAACTCTGCGAGCTTATGACTAATTTGCATAAGCTCAGTAAGTGCGCTTATTTTATGCTTCTTTAAATTTTTAACCAGTTTAACCGACTCCTTAATAAATTGAGGATAATCGCCATAGGGAATCGTTGTATCTGAATTAAAATCCATCGTTTTTGACGGAGAGAGCAAAATAAGCATAATGTTACAGGTGTTATTATCTGGTTATTTGGTTTTCAAAATATCGCGTATTTCTGTGAGTAAGATCTCTTCTTTTGTTGGTGGAGCTGGTGTTTCAACTTTTACACTTTCTTCAACTTCTTTTTTCTTCATGGAGGCAAGACCCTTGATTAGCAGAAATATAGCAGCAGCTATGATAAGAAAGTCGATCACATTCTGAATAAACATACCGTAATTAAGTGTTACAGCCGGTGAATCGCCCTGAGCCTGTATAAGCGTTACAGCATAGGCTTTAAAATCGAGGCCACCCATCAGTACACCTAGCGGCGGCATAAGAATGTCGTTAACAAAAGAGGTAACAATTTTGCCGAAAGCAGCACCTATCACAACTGCAACGGCCAGATCGAGAACATTTCCCCGAATCGCAAACGCTTTAAACTCCTGGATGATTTTCATGATGCTTGTATTTGTTTATTGGTTAAATGATCAAATATCTAAAGCCAGTCCAACTCCGAACATTTGTTTGTATTGGGTTCTGGGCCCTTGTTTACCATCCTTATCGGTAAGTATTATATCGTCATCATAGATCATAGAGAGCCCGATATACGTTGAAATATACTTATTCACCTTAAGGGAAAGCAATGCATCCCAGTTAATATCAATATTCTCAGGATGATCAAGATAACTGGAAAACAGGGAGAGCTTTGATTTGAATTCAATATTTTTAAGTACTTCTTTCTGGAAGATTATAAAGCTGGCCATACCAAATTCAGCCCTTGAATTTTTACCCGGTGTTATAACATTGCCGTCCACATCAAGAACTGCTTTGGTGACACCGTAGGCGCCTGAATCAGCCAGCGACTGATTATGCACATACGTGATTCTTCCGGTGAGCGGTAAAAAAGACACCGAAAAGTAGCTCGTTGGTTTATAATCAATACCCAATCCAAACTGCAAATATCCGGGAGCCATAAAGCTGGATACAACAGTTGAATCATTCGGGTATTTAAAACCTTCAGTAAATTGCGTAAGGAAGTTAATATTAGCACTTGCATAAAGATTTTTAGCGATCTGGTGCCCGTACTTACTCAAAAAATCAATCTTATCCTCGCTTTTTCTTACCGGTTTATCGTCCAGCTTAATCATACCATAATTTAGATCCAGGTCGTTGTCCCAGATCCGTTTTCCTTCTTTATAATTGGCAAACAGATTCAGGAAACCGCTTCCACCGTAACTGTTTTCACCTCCTGCAGCCCAGTTGGAGAAAGAAACCTGTGTGAAGGTTAGAGACATTTTACCACCTTTTTTCCAGGCAGTATCTGAAACCTGGGCATACAGCGACGCTGAAAAAATCGAAATAAATAACAGAAGTAATAGTCTTTTCATTTTGGTTGTTAGTTTTATTGTTGTTGCATTATTAGTTGATCATACAGAGTGCTGCATACCGGTGTTATTAACCACCATAACTGGATTTAATAGATGGGTTTATAATCCCCTTTCCTTTATCAAGATTAAAAGTTATGGTGAGGCTGCCATTGGTCCTGACTGCCATACCGTGTAAGATACCCGGCATCCATTTCAGCATGCGTAAAATTCTGATTGCTTCTTCGTTACAACCCGCACCCAACGATTTTTCAATGTACATGTTAGAGATACGGCCGTTGGTTTCGACAATAAAATTTAATTTAACAGCTCCTATCAGATTTTGCCTTATAGCCAGTTCAGGGTACTGAAGGTGTGTGGCAATAAACTTTGACAAGTTCATGTCGTTTTCTGTAAAGACAGGGTAGGGGGCCGCTTCGAGCTTCCTGTGCCAGATAACAACCCCCGATGAGTCAATGGGTTCGTAAGGATATACAATGTATCTGTACCCCCTCGATTTGCAGAGCTTGTTATACTTTTTGATATTGAATTCAATCTTAAACACCAAACTGTCGGCGGTTGGGAATCCAAGGTAGGTTGCCGGCGTCCATTCAATTAATCTGAAAATCCTTAGTGTTTCAAGAGATGCAAGGGTATCGGGCGACTGGAGCTGCCAGATACCGGTAACCCGACCTTTCTCATCTGTTGCAAAATGGAAAGAAACAACGCCTTCTGTTTTTTTCTGAAGCATAGACTCGGGGTATATGAGCTCCTGGTCTATAAAGTAGAGTAGCTGTTGTTTACCGCCAACGGGTTGAGCTTTAACGAAGTCCTGGGCTGTGGTATGCAGGCTGAACAGTAAAATTGAAAGAAGTGTAAGATACGATCGCATGCCCTTTCAGATTTAATCAGTAAATGTAATAAAAAAATCCGAAAAGTCAATACTGACGCCACGTTAAATAACCTGCACAAGGTTAAATCAAATCTGTGTAATGGTTTCTGCCTTCACCCAGCCTTTACTGCCGTTGGTAATTTTAATCTCTTTCCAGCCGGTCAGCTCATCCATAATTTGTACTTTTAAACCCTCATGAATTACAAAAAGGTCAATTCCTGAATCTTCCGGCGAGCTTTTAACGGGCAAAACCGGAGCAAAGACAATTGCCTCCTTATGTTCTTTCACGTTTTTATATGTTTGATACGAAAGAATAAAAGAGAGGCCGGTCAGTATAAGAAAAACAAAGGAAACAGGCAGCAGTATACGACGGACTTTGATTGATGATGACAGCAGGAACGCTGTCAGGAGAATAAAAAACAGGGAGAAAAGTGTTATCGTTAAATACGACCATCCATCGGGAGAAAACAGCTGCCGTAAGGAATCCCACCATTTCATGTAAAACAACCGGGGCAACTGGTCTATCTTATCAATGATCTGATTGTTGGCTACTTTTAAATTATACGCTATGTCTTCGTTAGAAGGGTCAAGTTTCAATGCACGCTCATAATTAAGAATTGCCGAAGGGAAATTGCCGGCTTTAAAGTAGGCATTGCCCAGATTATAATACAAGTCAGCAGATGCAAGTCCTTCACTTATAACCTTCTCATAAAGTGCTGAAGCATTGTCATAAAACCCTGCCTTGTATGCCTGGTTAGCCTTACTGATATCGCTCTGCGGATCAGCTTTTACACCATTAAAAGCTGTAACCAATAGTATCAGGAGATAAATAGCTTTTTTCATACTTTAATTACTTGAGTTCCTGCTCTGTTTGTGTAATTACTTCTAAAGCTTCAGTATAAAGATTATCCATAACCTTTGATTTATCGCCTGGTGCAAACCGGGCATATTCGCAATTATTCAACGTTAGAACGAATTTATCAATCAGTTCCTGCCTTACATTTTTTCTGGTCAGTACACCGTTTACCGAATCAATAGATAAATCTGAACGTGCAATATTGAACTTATCGCTGATATATCCCCACAAAGCGTTCGAAATTTCTGTACAGAAAGCATCCTGATTACCGTTCTTCAGGTGCATTTCAGCTGCTTTAAGGCGCTTACGGGCAATTCCCGTAGCCTTTTTGTTTCGCATTAAAGCAAGATCACTCCTCTTTTTCAGTTCTTTTTGCCAGATGATAATAAACAGAACAAACAGGATAAGTGGCAACAACAGCAGAATCCAGAACAAAGGTTTGCCGAAAATAAACGCATTTACCGGCTGTAGTTTAAGTGCATCCGTTTTAATGTACCTAATATCAGTGCCAATGTACTGAAAGTCTTCTTTCTCCACGCCGGCCCTGGCGTAGGCATCATTACCCGTACCTTTCTCAACAGTGACCTTAAATTCAGGAGTGGTGAGCGTTTTGTAGCTCCCTGCTGCAAGATCAAAATAAATGAACGAAACCGGCTTTATTGTGTAATTTCCATGATTACGCGGTACCAGAAGGTATTCAAATGTTCGCTTACCGCTGATGCCGTTTGCCGTAGTCTTAATATCGTCAATGATCCGCGGGTCATACACATCAAAGTCTTTCGGAAACACGAAATTTGGCTTGTCAATAAGCTTTAAATTACCTGTTCCGTTAACTGAAAATTTTAAAGTTAAGGCATCATTGGCCTTTAGGGTATTCTTATCTAAAGAGGCAGTTATATTGAATTTGCCTACCGCCCCGTTAAAGTCGCTGGTGTGTTTAAGTTCAGGCAGCGATTTAACATTTAACGTGATAGAATTCGACAAAAGTGTTTTACGCACATTTCGATAACTGCTTCCAAAAAAACTGTTGTTAAAGAAATCCTCAAACGGATCAGCCGCGCGTTTACGTTTCTTCTCTACCTGAGCAATAACAGTCATTTCGAGAGGCTCAATAACCAGTTTGCCCGACTTCTGTGCAAAAATGGCATCTTTCTTTATTTCGGCCACAACGTATTCGGCGCCATTTACCGTTTCTCTGTATTGGTTAAGCGGAGTATCTTCCTTTATCAGGTTCTCTGTCCAGAAGCCTGTAAGCGATGGGGTTTTTGTAACGCTGTATTCTGAAACCGGCACCCTGGTATAAATCTTATAGGTCACTATAACCTGCTCACCCTGATAGGGGTTGTTTTTATTTACGGAAGCTTTAATAAACAAATTACCCGAGCTTATATCAACTTCAGCTTCCTGTCCGCCTTGTTGCTGGTTAGTTCGCTGCTGCGGATTTCCTTTTACAACTTTTATAGTAACAGGATTTGACTGCATTACTTTGCCGTCAACATTTACACTGGCAGGTCCGATAGTGAATGTGCCTTCTCTGTTCGCCTGAAGCAGGAAGGTGTAGGAGTACTCAACCGAACGGTTTACCTGTCCGTTGATAATCTGCATGCTGCTGCTGGAGCTTTGGTTAGGTCCGGTAAGAATGCTGAAATCTTTAATGGGAGGGGCTTTGAACCCGTTTGCCTGTGCATTGACACTGTAAATTAATCTGAACTGATCACCTACAGCAACCTCAGGACTGGCTGATGCCCTGAATTCAACCTCCTGACCCGAAACAAATCCGGTAAGCGCTATTGACAGCAGTAATAGAACTATTGATTGTTTAGCAAACTTCATATATCTAGCCGGCATTGTGTGATTGCAAATGTTATGTGTTTACCAGTCTTTTTCAACACGAACAGGTACCTGCTTTACTTTTTGCCTGTTAACCTTGTCCATAGTTTTTTGTTCGTCATTATTCAGTGCCTGCAGCATTCGCTCAGCATCTTTCTTCGATAATTCTCCTTTTTGCTGTTGATTGTTATCTTGCTTTTGCTGCTGATTGTCATCGTTCTGCGAACTCTGCTGCTGTTTATCTTTATTATCCTTGTTATCCTGTTTATTGTCCTTGCTTTGCTGGTTTTGTTGCTGTTGCTGCTGTTTCAGCATGTTCATAGCATAGCTAAGGTTATACCGTGTATCATCATCAGAGGGATTTAGCCGTAGTGCCTGTTTATAAGCATCAATAGCTTCCTGATACTTCTGACTTTTTATCATAGCGTTGCCAAGATTATGAAACGCTGCCGACTTCTGCAGTTTATTATGCGACTCGGTCTTATTGATGGCACCCAGGTAATTGTTGGCTGCCTCTTCATAATTCTCCTGTTTGTACAGACTGTTGCCAAGGTTATATGTGCCCCTGAGCGACTTTGCATCTTTATCGAGAGCCTTTCTGTATGCTATTTCAGCTTCTTTGTATTTTCCGTCTTCGTAGTAATTATTTCCTTTGCGGACATCTTTACTGTCGGATTGCGCCACCACCGGAAAAACATAAAAAAGAGCTGCAATTATTATAAGTGCTGTTTTCATTTTTTTTCCACTGTGTTTGGATTAAGAATAGCAAATTTATCAGCTAAACGACTTTTTCGTTCATTAATTATATAATTAACGAAAAGTATAATCATAGCCAGCGCTATGAAATACTGAAACCGGTCTTCGTAGTCAGAATAGTTTTTTACATCGTAGGTATTCTGCTCCAGTCTTTTTATTTCATCGAAAATTCGGTTAAGGCCAATTTGCGAATTATTGGCTCTCACATAGATGCCTTTACCTGCATCGGCAATCTGCTGCAGCATGGTTTCGTCCAGGCGCGTTATGATGGTCGATCCTGACTGATCTTTCTTAAAACCCACCACTTTGCCGTTCTGATACTGGGGTATCGGTGCACCTTCAGGTAAACCCAAACCAATAGTATAAATGCGGATGCCTTTATCTGCGGCTTCAGAAACCTTATCGAGTGCGCTTTCATCGTGCGTTTCGCCATCGGTTATAACTATAATGGCTTTACCTGATTTTTCTACATTAAATGCTGACATAGACATATCAATCGCACTTCCGATAGAAGTTCCCTGAACAGGTACCATATTGGTGTTAACCGTAGACAACATTAATTTAGCAGCTGAATAGTCGGTAGTTATGGGTAATTGCGTATATGCCTTTCCGGCGAAAACCACCAGCCCGATACGGTCGTTCTCCAGATCGTCAATAAGCCTGTTAATTGCCTGTTTAGCCCTTTCAATACGACTGGGTTTAATATCCTGCGCAAGCATACTGTTTGAAACATCAAGGGCAATGACCAGATCAATTCCCTTGCGCTGAACTTTTTCTAACTGCGAACCCATTTGCGGGTTTGCCAAAGCTAAAAACAGTGATGCCAGTGCCAGCAGGTTAAGGAAAAACTTAAAATGGCCTCTCCATCCTGATCGCTGAGGCATTAGAAATCCGGTGATCCGGACATCGCCCAGTCTTTTTGCAGTCTTTTTCTTCCAGCCGATGTAAAAGAAATAAATTATCACCAGCACCGGGAGTATATAGAGCAAATTCAGAAATATAGGATTTTCAAACCTGAACATTGTTTTCTCTCTTTTTTAATTCACTATTACGGGAACCTGCGCAGTACGGTCATCGAAAGCAACAGATCCAGGAGCAGTGCTGCCATTGCTGCCAGTGCAAACGGCAAATATTCTTCTTTCTTTTTTCTGAATTCCGTTACATCCACTTTCGATTTCTCCAGCTGGTCAATCTCCTGGTAAATGTCTTCAAGCTTACTGTTGCTGGTAGCCCTGAAATATTTTCCATCGGTCATATCGGCAATCTGCCCGAGCAGTTTCTCGTCAATTCTTACTTCCATTTGCTGATATTGCCGGCCAAACGGTGTTTCAACAGGGTAGGGTGCAAGCCCGATCGTGCCAACCCCAATGGTATACACTCTTAGTTTGTAGAGCTGTGCAATTTCAGCAGCCGACAACGGGTCAATAAACCCCCGGTTGTTCTCACCATCTGTTAACAGAATAATTACCTTGCTAACAGACTGACTTTCTTTTAAACGGTTTACTGCGGTTCCCAGTCCATCCCCAATGGCAGTACCGTCTTCTATCATGCCGCTTTTAATTTCATCAATGAGGTTTAGCAGAACTCCATGATCTGTAGTTAATGGGCATTGCGTGAAACTTTCACCGCTAAACACTACCAACCCGATCCTATCCGTTGGTCGCCCTTTAATAAAATCTTTGGCCACTTCTTTTGCTGCCTCCAGCCGGTTGGGTTTAAAGTCCTCAGCCAGCATACTGCCCGAAATGTCCATAGCCATTACAATATCAATACCTTCAACACTAATATCGTGCCGCGATGAAGTAGATTGCGGACGCGCAAGAGCAACCACAAGCAGCGCAAATGTAATTATACGTAAACCCCATGTGGCATATAAGAGAAATTCCTTTAAACGGTTTTTACGTTTAGGAAAGATAGCCAGATCAGAGATTTGCAGTGTAGGATAGCTCTTCGACCCTTTAAACCAATACCATGCAATTGCTGCAGGTATTAGCAGCAACAAATAAAATGCTTCAGAATTTGCAAATTTTAAATGCTCAAACATGGTTAATAGCGTTAATTTACCTGATTGTTATTCTCTCCGTTTACCGGCTTTGTATTATTTACAATATCAATACCATGCGCAAAACTCTGCTCGTTTTCATATGTGCCCGGTTGTGCTTTTGCAAACTTTGCCATATCGGCCCAGAACAGCAGGTCTCTTAACTTCTTCTTTAACTCCTCATTACTGATGTGTGGTTCCACTGCATATAGAATTTCAGAAGATGTCATTTCTGAAGCGGTAATGGCGTATCGTGCTTCGAAATATTCGCGTAAAATATCTGTTAGCTGCGTATAATACTCCTTAACATCGCCTTTTTGCCAAAGCTGTGCGGCCTTAAGTTTTTCCAGTTTAGTAAGCGCTGTTTGCCATGCCGGTATTTTAATTTTTGGTACTGCTTTTATTTCAGGAACTTTCTTCCTGTTCTTAAAGTAACGGTATGCCAGATAAATTAAAGCAGCCAGTACTATTACCCCAATAAGCCATGGTAGAACTTCTGCAAAGGTCAGGGGCGCTTCTAAGAGAGGCTTTATATCTTTTATATCAGCCGCTGGGTCAACCTGTGTCTTGATCACTTCAAACAGAATAGGCTCGGTTAAGTGATCAGCAGACTGTGCGCCACCGTTCACTACAGTAAAAGTAAAAGGCGGAAGCGCAATAAAGCCTGTATCAAAAGATGTGATACCTATTATTTGCCTCAATACTTTCTTATCAGAGCCTTCCGGCTGAATGGTGTCTATTTTGCTTTTGGCAAGAACCTCAATTGACTTTGTTATGGTATCGCCAATAACGGGCCATTTAACTTCTTGCCCCGGATTATAGGGAAATTCAAGTGTTAAATTTATCTGGTTTCCGATGGCAAAGCGTGTTGAATCAGGTATAGCTTTTTGCCCTGTTGCTGAAATAGAAAAACAAAGGAGAAGCAACAGTGAAAGATTAAAAAACAGAGCGTTAAATAATAGTTTACGGTGATAGTTCATAGAGTTGTCTGTTTACCTTCGTGCTTCTCTTGATTTAAATAGCATAAGTAAGGGTTTTACAAAATCCTGGCCTGTTTGAATACGTGCAAAATCAACTCCACTCTTTTTAAAGGTGCTCTCAAGATAAGCCATTCGCGCAGTGGCTTTTCTGCTGAATTCATTACGCAGTGTTTTATCGCTGGTATCAATCCATACTCTTCGTCCGAGTTCTTTACTAAATACCTGTGCTAGTCCTATATCGGGCAGTACAAGTTCTGTTTTATCAAACACCTGTAGAGCTACCAGGTCATGCTTGTTTCCTGCAATTTTTAACGCATCTTCAAAACCCGTATCAAGAAAATCAGAAAGCATGAAAGCTGTGCATCTTTTCTTCATAGCATTGGTTAAAAACCGCAATGCTTCAGATATATTGGTTTTCTGACTCTTCGGTTTAAAGTCAATGAGTTCGCGTATAATGCGCAGAATATGGGTCATTCCTTTTTGTGGCGGAATGAATTTCTCAATACGGTCACTAAAGAAGATAACTCCTACCTTGTCGTTATTATGAATTGCAGAAAATGCAACGGTAGCTGAAATTTCGGTCATCAACTCCTCTTTAAGCTGCATACGGGTACCGTATTCATTCGATCCGCTCACATCAACCAGAAGCATAACGGTAAGCTCACGTTCTTCATCAAACACCTTAATGTATGGATGATTAAAACGGGCAGTAACATTCCAGTCTATATTTCGTATATCGTCTCCGTACTGATACTCCCTTACTTCACTGAAAGCCATTCCGCGTCCCTTGAAGGCACTATGATACTGACCCGAGAAGATGTGATTTGATAATCCTCTCGACTTAATCTCAATTTTGCGTACCTTTTTTAAGATCTCAGCAGTTTCCATAATAGCATTAAAAAGTAACTGTCAAAAAGTATGGGGTGTTCCTGATTTACGGAACTTCAACGGTATTGAGTATTTCGTTAATGATCTCGTTGGTTGTTATGTTTTCGGCTTCAGCCTCATAGGTCAGTCCAATCCTGTGTCTCAACACGTCGTGCGCAATAGCTCTTACATCCTCGGGAATAACGTAACCACGCCTCTTAATGAAAGCATATGCCTTAGCTGCCAAAGCCAGGTTTATACTTGCTCTCGGTGATGCTCCATAAGAGATGAGCCCTTCAAATTTCTTAAGCTTGTTTTCTGATGGGTATCTGGTAGAGAAGACGATGTCTGTAATATAATTTTCAATTTTCTCGTCAAGATAAACCTCGCGGGTCAGATTACGCGCTCTAATGATCTGGTCGGGAGTAATCACAGGCTTAGTAGCAGGTTGACTGCCAACCATATTTTGTCTGATGATTATTTTTTCTTCTTCCCTTGAAGGATAGCCAATCAGCACTTTAAGCATAAAACGGTCAACCTGAGCTTCGGGTAACGGATATGTACCTTCCTGTTCAATAGGGTTTTGAGTTGCAAGTACCAGAAATGGTTCAGCCAGGTAAAAAGTATTTTCCCCAATGGTTACCTGTCGTTCCTGCATTGCTTCAAGAAGAGCACTCTGAACTTTAGCAGGCGATCGGTTTATTTCGTCAGCCAGTATAAAGTTTGCAAAAATTGGCCCTTTCTTAACGGTAAACTCTTCGTTTTTCTGACTGTAGATCATTGTTCCTGTTAAGTCAGCCGGCAGCAGATCGGGTGTGAACTGAATACGACTAAACCGTGCATCAATGATATTGGCAAGAGATTTAATAGCCAGTGTTTTTGCCAGACCGGGTACCCCTTCAAGTAATATATGACCATTTGATAACAGACCAATCAGTAACCGCTCAACCATATGACGCTGGCCAACAATTACTTTATGCATTTCCATGTCAATTAAATCAATGAAAGCGCTTTCTTTTTGTATGCGTTCATTTAATTCTTTAATATCGGTTTCAATCATAGATGCCTTTTTTTTGCAAAATTACCATTACAACAGTCTGTTGAGGTAAATAGCGCTGTTAAAAATTGTTAAACACCGATATATGAATCTTTTATAGGATTAGAAGAAGGGGAGGGTACAAATCCTAATTAGCTTAAGTTAGCATACTCTTCTCTGAGTTCCTTTATAAGAGTTTTAACAGGAACTATCTTTTTCACTTTCCAAACATTGCTTCCCGCGAATGCGTAGCCTTTTGAAAAATTTCCTTTTAATGCAGAAGTGAGCGAAGCAATAATGCAATAAGGTACATTATTTACATCGCAGGTTTTTATGCAATTTACCGGACAAGCTTTAGGCTTCTTTTCACCGGCTTCCACTGCTTCAAGAAAAATAGAATTAATTGCCCTTCCGGGCATACCTACAGGACTTTTAATGATCCTGATGTCTTCTTTTGATGCAGATAGGTAGGCCTGCTTGAAGGAATCGGTGGCATCACATTCCTCCGTAGCAACAAACCGGGTACCCATCTGTACACCCGATGCTCCCATTTTCATGAATTTGTGAATGTCTTCACCACTAAAAATACCTCCTCCGGCAATGACCGGAATATTGCGATTGTGAAGTGCTTCAAATTTCTGAACCACCTTTAATACCTCGGGTATTATTTCTTCGAGCGAAAACGATCTGTTGCTGATCTGTTCGGTCTTAAACCCAAGATGGCCTCCTGCTTCTGGTCCCTCAACCACTATCGCTGCAGGAATATAACCATAGGTGTTTATCCACTTGTTGCAGATAAGTTCAGCTGCCCGTGCAGAGGAGACTATGGGTACCAGCAAAGTCTTGTGTTCTGGCTTAAGGTACGAAGGCAAATCTAAAGGTAATCCTGCACCCGAAAAGATGATATCTATCTCATTATCGAGTGAAGTGCGTACCATATCAGCATAATTGGTGAGCGCTACCATGATATTCACCCCAATCACTCCTTTACTTAAGTTTCTTGCTTTGGTAATTTCCTTTTTAAGGCCAAAAATGCAGTTCTGAAGGTAATCGCTGCACTCTTTATATAACATACCTAAACCAGCACACGAAATCACACCAATACCACCTTCATTGGCAACGGCCGAAGCAAGGCCCGATAAGGATATGCCTACACCCATTCCTCCTTGAATTACGGGTAATGAACATTTAAAATGACCAATGGTGAGTTCCTTCATTTGTTGCAAAATTTCTGCAAGATTAAAACAAACTCAGCCCCTGCGATTCATTTAAAATATGAAAAGCTGAATTAGTGAGCAATTGCAGGCTTTAGGGACGAAATGCATGAAGTTAAGGGACGAGTTGCAGCTCTGAAAGTTAGTTTGGTTACTGTGCCGAAATAAACTTTCTCACCTCAGTATGCTTATTTCGTGATACAGGAATGTCAAAATCAATCCCGTGCAGGTTTAGTGTATAATTGCCTGAACCCAGTGACAGCTTTTTTGAATATTCTGTATTAACAAGATAACAACGGTGTGGCCGGATAAATTGCGGAAATTCTGCCAATGTTGCTTCGAGATTAGATAGTGTTTGCCTGATCAGATATTTACTCACCGTCTTCCCGTTTTTGTAATATATCTCTACATAGTTTCCACCCGACTTGAATAACACAATATCATCGGTATTGTAGGTGACTGCTTCTTTCCTGTTTTCTGAAGTGAAAATTACCTGTTTAATACTTCCAGGTTTCCCGGTAACATTTTCAGATTCTTGAGCATTACCCGTTTCCGAATCATTTGTTTGTCTTGATTTAACCAGTTCAAGATGCTTCTTTTCTTCAGCAAGCCAGTGTTTCCCTGAATCAAACACTTTAACCATCTTCAGTTTTAAGGAATTATTATAGTTGCTCAGGTTAAAGAGAACCAGGGGAAGTATAGCAAGGGCACATGAAAGCATTAACGAAACTGCACTTTCCATATACCTTACTTTCAGGAAGTAACCTAAAAAATAAAAGGAAGCAGACAAGAAAATAAACATACACATATTCTGAATGATTTCCTTTTTTATAGTCCACTGTTTAGGGTCAAAAGTCTTAGGGAAGATACCTTGCAGAACCTGGGTATTGACAAAAAAAGTAAGCGCTGTAAATATGCCACTTCCTAAAACGAAGTAGCCGTCACCTGAGGAATTGAGGAAATTTATTCCAAAAGGTTGAAAATAAAGCACTATGAGCATATAACCCATTGTAACCAGCAAAATGGTTTTTAAACTATGCTTAAAATTATTATTAAATATATAGGGTTGATTCAGGTTTTCAAACATCCGGATCTGTTAAGAGAGCACAAAGATAGTTTTCTATTTTACGCATAGAATACTTAATAAAATAATACTCCGAACTCAGCCCTAAGCAGAATCCGGAGTATTAGCAAATTTCTTTACCACAATTTTTACTTGTCGTCGTAGTTACTCCACTGGGCAACACCTTTTGGTTCGGCATTCTTTACCTCGGTACTCTTTTTCTTGCTCATTTGCTTATTGAGTGTCTCGGTTTCCTTCACTTTCTTGTTCATGTCTTCATCCTGATTTTGCAAACCTTCGGTAGCACGCACATGCTCTTCAGGGGTCTCTATGTAATTCCAGGGTTCACCGGTTTCAGGCATTACTCCTTCATTCCACGGACCTCGTACGGTGTTTCAATTCGACATGTTGAAGTACTTATTCACATAACGTGGGTCGTGTTGCAAAACTCCGGGAAGATAATTTGGGGTTATTGTTGCAAGTGCAGCCTGAAACATTTCGAAGTGGGCAATCTCCCGTGTCATCAGGAATTTAAGCGTTTCTTTAACATAAGCATCATCCGTAAACTGCATCAGCCGTTCATAAACAATCTTAGCCCTTGATTCTGCAGCGATATCTGAGCGCAAATCCACCGTAAGGTCGCCTTCTGCATTCACATACGAACCCTGCCATGGTATGCCCATACTGTTTGTAACCCTGGGTCCGCCTGCACTTAGGATGAAATTCTGAGGATTCATAAAAGCGCTGTGAATATAAGTCTCTTTAGTAGCATTTCCTTCCATTAATTTCATTATTTCGGCCTCATTTGAGGCATCTTTGAGCTCGCTGTTCACCCCTTTCAGGAGCATCTGTATGGTAGCCCCTACTATTTCAAGGTGGCTGAATTCTTCCGTGGCAATATCCATCAGCATATCGTACTTGTCAGGGTGAGCCATACGGGCACCAAAAGCCTGGGTAAAATACTGCATAGCAGCTTTGAGCTCTCCGTTCTCACCACCAAACTGCTCAAGCAACAAGGCTGCGAATGCATAGTCGGGTTTAGAAACACGGGCGTTGAATTGAAGATCTTTAACATGGTGAAACATAGTAGTTTAGATTTAGTGAATAACATAAATCCAACAAACCCTATAAAGCTTTGTTTCACAAAGAAACTAATTAAAATATGAGTGTCTGTAACATATAAATACTATCAGGACCTATTTTGAAATCATAAAATTTCCTGTAACAATAAAGCTGCTGGTGTTAATTTGGTATAGATATATTCCGGGTGCCAGTTCTCCGGATTGCAGTACGGTTTTTTCGCCGGTAACCGGTACCTGTACTACCTGACGGCCTGTGATATCGAAATATGTTTGGAGTGTAATTGATTCGTCCCTTAAGCATTCCTTAAACATTTCTTAAACATTCTTTAAACATTTATTAAACATTTATTAATTGTTTAAGGAATGGTTGAGGATTGCTTAAATTTTGTTAAAATACTAGAGTCATACCTTGGTTAGTATGAATTATTCTAAGTGTTTACAGACTGCTTTAAAAATAAAAATCCGGCAGGCGCTGGAGCCGGCCGGATTTGCTATAAAGTAATCCGTCAGAAGCGGATATAAAAGATTGTATTCCTTATAGCTTCAGTAGTTTTTTGATGTTGGCAGGTATTGCATCCTTATGCACCATGATGGCAATTGTATTCAACCGAACATATGCTTCAGACATGTTAAGATATCCGCCAAATGCATTACTCTTGTCTGACCATGAATTTTTAACGATAAAATATTCCTTCTCATTCTGATCGCTCACCATCCCAACTATATGCATCAGATGGTCGTCGGTTGCCTGATAGTTATTGAATACATCCTGACGCATTTCAGGGGTTACCTGTTTTTCTTTTCTGATTTCCTTGAAATTAAAGGCAAATTCATTTTTCTCTTTATCCGACATTTTTTCCCATTTTGCCATCTCTGTACCGTCGTTCGAAAGCGGTGCAATTTCAGGGACAAGGGCCAGGCCGTTTGAATGTGAAAAACCCTTGTCGCTTACATCGCCATCCCATGCAATTGTGAAACCCTTATCCAGAGAATACTTCATAATTTCAACCAGCTGATCGAGGGGCACATTGTAGTAGGAGCCAAACGACCAGTTATCAGGTATTTCAAGCACAAAGCTTTTGTAGAAAGGATGGTGCAGATAGGAGGAAATTTCAACATAGTCATCCGGATTAAGACCCATTGTGGAAGAAGAGGCAGTTTTAGATCCGGCATCAGCCATATCAGCTGATTTATCGGGTAAGGGGCCGAGGTACGAATCTACAAGTGCACTAAAAGCAGAATTCCACACTTTGCTTATTTTGCCTGACTTATTATCAACAACAGCTTTAAGATATGCTTCAAGAACAGCATCAAACTCGCTGTGATCGTGTTTGGTTTCACCGGTAATGAGACCGGGATATTCGGCTTCAGTAGCAATACCATGATTACGGATAATGTTGAGCACATCATGAGCCTGACCACCGGGACCGAAATTCGTTTTACCGTGGTACCTGACAAACGCGTTTGCCTTATCACGGTAAGCATGATTAACAAAATACATTTCCGAAATATCGGTCTGTCCTTTTCCGATTCTCAAAAGCTCTGATTCAAGAAAAGAAACAGTTGCAAAACTCCAGCAGGTGCCGCTTCTGTACTGGTCTTTGACGGGGGTATGGCCTATTTCAGTTTTTTTTGTGAATATGTAACCATTACCTGAGGGATTGTCCTGTGAAACTGCTATATTTGTAGTCCATAAGATGCAGGCAATCAATAACAAAGTGAGTTTTTTCATAGAAAAAAGTTTAAGTTTGGTTTACAAGTAAAAGCGTCTTCTGTACGCTGCAAATTTCTTTAAAAAAAACACACGAAAAATAGCTATAAATTGATTAGCATTTTTATACCTTTGCCAACGGGATATAGGTGTATCGGCACATTAAACGATCATGACCTTAAAAGCAAAGAAACAGACCGAAAAAAAAGCAAAAGAGGTAATGAGTGTATCTGATTTTTAACGTAACTTGTGGCGCTCTATAAACTCTGAAACATTAAATTTTTTATAAACTAAAATTATATGAAAAGTAGAAAATTACTCATTGGCTTACTGACATTTATGTTAACGGCGGGAGTATTCACTCTTACCAACTCCAGTGCATATGGGCAGTTTGCTAACAAGGCAACGGTGAATGGCATAGGCGACGGGTTCGACAATGGATGGAACTACATGTCTGCACTTCGCAACAACCAGGTTACCGGTACATTAAACCCAAACGATGTACTCAATGCCATGAATCAGGTTTCTGCAACCAGATCAACTGATGCAATCGGTTTAAACTGGAGCCCTTTAGGCCCTGATAATTATGCAGGCAGAACCAGAGCAATACTTTTGTCAAATAAAGATGCCCAGTATAAAACCCTTTATGCAGGTAGCGTTTCAGGCGGTCTCTGGAAATCAACTACCGCTGGTTTAACCTGGAATCAGATAATCACCGATGGTATTATACTCAACGTGAGTACAATGGCACAGGCTCCAAATGGTGATATCTATGTTGGCACCGGTGAGAGTTTCTCAAGTGATCGTTTTAATAAATTCAGTGGTTTTATAGGTCAGGGTATCTACAAATCAACAGATGGAAACAGTTTTGTTAAACTTACTTCAACTGATCCGGGCACATTCAATGATGCAACTGCCGAATGGGCTTTCATAAATAAAATTGCTGCAGGTACTAATAATATGGTATACGCTGCAACCAACAGCGGACTGAAAATATCAGCCGATGGTGGACAAACCTGGGTAAAGGCTTCTGCCGGTGGTGTTGAGTTAACTTCTGCAAGTACTGAAGTTGATGTTGCTACCGATGGTACAGTAATAGCATCTGTTGGAAACCAGGTATACAAATCAGCTAACGGTGCCGCCGATAATTTTGTTCTTATCTCAGGCGGAGAAGGTGAAACTGCACTGCCACATGCCGGTATGTCGCGCATTGAACTTGCTTTTGCTCCTTCAGACCCAAATTATATTTATGCTGTTCTTGTTGGTGATGGTACACAAGGTGGTTTCGTAAGAGGTCAGTTAGCAGGAATTTATGTTTCAAAAGATAAAGGTGCCACATGGAGGCTTGTTGGTCCGGGTGCCAGTATTCAGTTCAATGTATTCGGCAATGCTGCCAATACAACACATTATGGAGACTATGTTGCCTCTGTGATCGTAAATGATACAAACCCCGATATGGTTTTTGTAGGAGGTGTTAATCTCTGGGCTGGTGCGAAAGTATTAGAAACAGGTTTCTATCAGTGGCAGCAAATGACCGCTGGGCCTGCTAACCGTTTTCATAATGTTGTATTCGATCCAATAAGACCACTCGTAGCTTATATGGCAACAGACCAGGGTTTATATACAACTAATGATTATTTCTTCAATATTATTCCGTTAAACAGGAATTACAGAACTTCAATGTTCTATTCGGTTGCAGCCGATGATAAGGGACGTGTTATGGGTGGTACCCAGGGTAACGGTGTGCTGTTTATTGACAAAGAAGGTAATTCTGAGCAGGCAGCACTTCAAATTTATCCCGGCTTTGTTGGTGGTTCTGTAGAGTTCTCTATGATCAATCCCGAAGCTATTTTCTATAGTTCAACCGCCGGTTTGATGGAACGTTCAGGTGACCTTGGAGAGGCTATTGCCAATGAATTTGTTGGAACAGATATCTCCAATGCAAACACTGGTGTATTTAATACTCCAATCAGAATTTATGAAAACTTCAATAACACTAAATCTTTAGACAGCGTTACTTACATTGCTGAAGCAAACCATGCAGCCGGTGATATAGTAACTGTAAGAAGCAAATCAGACAGATTCCCCTTCAACCACACATTGGCTCAGGCTATAACAAAAGGTGACTCTGTTAAAGTACAGGATATCATAACTTCGAGATTCTTTGTAGGTGTTACCAATGCTGTTTACATGACCAAAGAAGTACTGAATATGGGTGCAATACCAACATGGTGGAAAATTGCAAACATTACAGGTATTCCTACAACTTTAGCTTATTCAAAAGATGCAAACTTCCTCTTTGTTGGAACACAGGAAGGAAAAGTATACCGTATTGCAAACCTTGCAATGGCAAATACAGGCGAACGTGCTGATGTTTCCAATCCTACATGTATTGTTTCTACCACTCTTATTGAGGACTTTGCCGGCCGTTATGTTACAAGCATAGCAGTTGACCAGAGAAACGATGGACGCATCGTTGTTACACTCGGTAACTACGGTAATAATGAATTCGTATTTATGTCGGCAAATGCTCTTGATCTGGAACCTTCATTCATCTCTATTCAGGGTAATCTGCCAAAAATGCCGGTATACTCCAGTCTGTTTGAGTTAACTACATCAAACTTATTAATAGGTACCGACTTTGGTGTTTACACAGCTACTTCATTAAATGCCAATACAAACTGGACTGCAGAGAATCAGGGTATGGGTGCACTTCCAATCATGGCTATCCGTCAGCAAACTGTTACACGCCCGATTACCGAAAGTATGGGCCCTATAACCAATACCGGAGCTATTTACCTGGCATCGCATGGTAACGGAATATTTGAAAACCGTATGTATGTTGGTATGGGCGAATTACCACAAATAAGCAAGCGTCAGACTGAACTGGTTTCCGTTTATCCTAATCCTGTTAAGAATACCATTAATTTCCTCCTCAGTACTGAAAAGTCAACAACCGCAGTTGCAAAGGTTTACGACTTGAGAGGTAATATTGTTATTGTTAAGGATCTGGGAACTCTTATGAGTGGTGCCAATAAAGTTACTATTCAGGCCGAACAGCTTAAACCGGGTAGCTACCTCATGCAGGTGATCATGGACAACCAGTTACTGAAAGCAAAATTTGTAGTAGTTAAATAACAAGGCCGGTTACCTGGCTCTTAAACTCAGAAAAGGAAAAAATTACAGTCATGAAAAAAATATACTTAACCCTACTGGTCGTATTTGCAGTACTATCGCTGAAAGCGACACCAGATATATACACCCCAACATTATCAGCTCCGGCAAATAATGCTACCGGTATAGCTCCTAATATTAACCTTGACTGGGCTCCTGTTACAGGTCAGTTGGGTCTGTACTATCAGGTACAGCTTGATACCGTTGCTACCTTTACAAATCCTGTCGTGTTTACAACCGATCTGTCGAGTTACAGAATGAATGAACTCCTGTTTGGTCAGCAGTATTACTGGAGAGTCAGGGCTATTGACCCATCTGCTACTTCTGAATGGTCAGAGGTCAGGAATTTTACTGTGATCGCACTGGTTAATGTTAAAAAGCCAAACGATGAAGCTAATGCAGTAGCTCCAAATGTAAAAATTGAATGGACTGAAATTCCCGGTGTTGGTCATTTTGATATACAGCTCGATACTGTCAATACATTCGATAGCCCTATGGTATCGGTAATAACTGTATCAAACCTTACAACGCTTGCTAAAGAAGTAAATGCATCATCTTTACTTTTTGGTCAGAAATATTTCTGGAGAATGCGTGCCCGTCATAGTCTTGATACCTCTGATTGGTCAGCTTCAAGATATTTTACTGTTGTAAATGAGTTAACTCTTAAGAATCCGCTTAATAACGCAACAAATGTAGCTATAAATCCTCTGGTTGAATGGACAAGGATAGACGGTGTTAATCGTTTCCAGATTCGCATTTCACAAGATCCTGAGGTATTGCAGTACGATGCATACAATGCACCGGCCAATGCCAATAAGCTTTACCCGGATACTTTAATGTTCGGAACTACCTACTACTGGCGTCTGGCAGCTATTCATTCAGCCGATACTCTGGAATCAGACATCCGCAGTTTCACAACGCTCAATAAAGTTACGTTAACTGCACCGTCTAATAATTCCACAAACACCGCTCTGCAGCCAATACTTTCATGGCAGCCGCTAACCGGTGTTATAGGATACGAAGTACATATTGATCACCTGAGTGATTTTAGCAATGGATTTGTATATCCGGTGGCAAACGTTACAGAATTTAAAGTTCCTATTCACGTACTTGACAGCGCAATGGTTTACTACTGGAGAGTCAAAGCCATAAGTAGCCGTGATACATCCGATGTTAGCAACACATGGACTTTCAGAACAGCCGCTGTTGGTATGGAAGATGGTGTTCAGGCCAGAAATGCTGTTAGCGTGTATCCATCACCAGCTGTTAATAAAGTAAATATTGCTTTAAGATCAACCTTCAATGGTAAGGCAACTGTTGAAATTCACGATTTATTAGGAAGTAAGAGAATGTCGGTTGTAGCCAGCTTTACAAACGGTGTAGTAAAAGATCTTCCGCTAAACGATCTCAACAATGGCATCTACATGATAAGTATAGTTGCCGATGGTAAGAGAACCACAACGAAATTAATCATTCAGAAATAGGGGTTATGTGATTAATGGAGAAACAGGCTGCTCATTCGGGCAGCCTGTTTTGCTGTGTGCTTTTTTAATTGTACCGTTTCCCGAAACCAATGCTTATATATAAGGTAAGAAAGAGCCGGTCTTTTTTCTGACTATCCAGAATAGGAAATGGCTTAGCGTAAAAGTCAACGGCTGCACCTACCTCCAGAACTTTTGTAGATTGGTTGAAGGTGCCGAATTCTGCATTGAGACCAATTTTAGCATACGCTCCGGGATAAGGCTTTAACTCGTCAAATCCTCTGAAAAAGGAAGCCCTGCCATAAATGTTTTCCGGAAAATGTTCGCTGGGGTTATACTTTTCAACTTCTTTATACATTCGGTTAAAAGTGGTATCCCACTTTAAAATATCGAGGTAAACGGGTTTGGTAAAAGCAACAGATAATCCTCCGGTATAAAACAACCGCAATTCAATTCCATTGCTGGGCGGTTTACGGTTAAGTTGCTTAAGTTCTCCAAAGCCGGCCCTAACCATGTATACTGCATTTATTTTTCCGTAAATATAGCTCCTGGTATTTGTGTAATAAATGTTCTGTTTTTTTATCTCCTTGCTGTGCTTGTATTCGAGCAGATCAAATTCCAGCATCCATTTATTAAACACTGTGCGGTTCTTCCCGATGCGGTATTCGAGACCCCATCCGTTGGTATGTAGAATAAACGCACCATTCATCTCGTTACGGAACAAAATATTATCGCCAACAGTATCAAAACCCGGTTCATACTGAGCTCTGGCTGATAATCCGCAAAGGGAAAAAACAACAATTATTAATACGGAGGAGATCTTTTTCATGATAGTGAAACGACAAATAAATACAAAAGTATGCATTACATACCACTATATAACAAAAAAGCCTATGGAAAATCCATAGGCTATATGATATTCATTTACCTGATCAGAAGTTTCTGTCAGTCTTATATCGATATGTTTCACCATAGGCAGCACAGCGTTGGGTTGATTTGCAGGATGCAAACAGGACTGATATGGCGGCCACTACTATAAGGACTCTAAATATTTTTTTCATACTTTTACAGATTCAGGTTGATTACTGGATGTTTTTTCAAAAGTAAATAACTAACAAACAACTTTTTTATTGTTTATCATAAAAACCCGAAAAAGTAATGCCCTATGGAGAAAATAAAGCCTGCAATTGAAGAAAGCTGGGCTAATGTAATGAAAGAAGAGTTTGAGAAAGAGTATTTTACAGAGCTGAAAAAATTCTTGTTGCAGGAAAAAGCGACAGGCACGGTCTATCCTCCCGGTTCAAAGATATTTGAAGCTTTTAACCGAACGCCATTCCATAAGGTAAAAGTGGTACTCCTGGGACAAGACCCGTATCACGGGCCCGGACAGGCACACGGGTTATGTTTTTCGGTACCCGAAGGAGTGCCTTTTCCACCTTCGCTGGTAAATATCTTTACAGAATTACAATCAGATACAGGCATTAATATACCTCGCTCAGGAAATTTAGCGGCATGGGCTGACAGAGGCGTACTCTTGTTAAATGCCACATTAACCGTAAGAGCAAATCAGGCTGGTTCGCATCAGGGCAGGGGATGGGAAACATTTACCGATGCTATAATCAGAAAGCTTTCGGATGAAAGAAATAATATTGTATTTTTACTGTGGGGAAAGTACGCGCAGAATAAGCGCGTTTTGATCAACACCAACAAACATTATATTATTGAAGCACCTCATCCATCACCACTTAGTGCATATCGTGGCTTTTTGGGCTGCAAGGCTTTCTCTAAAACCAATACGCTTTTGTTACAATCCGGAATTACTCCTGTTGACTGGAGTCTGTAAGATTTGTTAACTCTTCTTTTTATTGTCTGTGGAGAGATACTCCATAGGTATTATTAATCTTTAAAACAATCAAACATGCGGAAATTATTACTTATCATTTTATTCCTTACCTTTTTGTCACCGGTTGTATTTGCCGGAGGATACCAGGTTGGGCTATTGGGAATAAGGCAAACCGGAATGGGACTGGTAGGCACTTCTCTGGCTTCTGACCCCAGTACTATGTTTTATAATCCTGGTGGTTTGTCGTTCCTGAAGAACAATTACAATTTTTCTCTGGGTGTGAGCGGTATAAACTCCTATGTTCTATACCAGAAAACGGCTCCTTCTATTACTGAAGCAGAGACAGAGAATCCTCTGGGAGCGCCGTTTTTCTTCTACGGTTCATTTAAGATCAACGATAAGATCAGTGCAGGTGTGTCTGTTAACACACCGTATGGCAATGGTTTATCATGGGGTGAAAACTGGGTAGGCCGGTATTTGATACAGGATATTTCGATGCGGGCTATTTTAATTCAACCTACCGTATCGTATAAACTAAATGATAAAATTGGTTTTGGGGCAGGATTTGTAATAGCCAGTGGTAAAGTAGAAATGAACAGGGCACTGCCGGTTCAGGGCGTTGACGGAGAAGGTACATTTAATTTAGAGGGTAATACTGTGGAGTATGGTTTTAACCTGGGCGTTTTATATAAGCCAATACAAAAACTCCAGCTTGGTTTAAACTACCGCTCTTCTGTTGATATGAATGTGGATGATGCAAAGGTTGACTTTACAGTACCATTATCATTACAGGGTAATTTCCCCGATAATGAAGTGTCAACAAAGCTCCCTTTGCCTGCAAATCTCGACTTTGGTGCTTCGTATCAGGTTACAGAGAAGGTTTTACTGGCCATGACACTCAATTATGTTTTCTGGAGTAGTTACGACTCACTTATTTTTGATTTTAAAACTAATACACCCGCATTGCAGGATTCCAGAAATCCAAGATTATATTCTAACAGAATGATCTTCAGGTTAGGATGTGAATACGCCGCATCTGATAAGCTTGCTCTCCGGTTAGGTGGTTATTACGATCCTTCACCGGTAAACGACCAGTATTTCTCTCCCGAAACTCCTAGTTTAAACAGTCTTGGTCTTACTGCCGGATTGTCATGGTATCCTGTAAAAAGGCTTTCGCTTGACCTTTCATTCCTTTATATTAATGGATTTAAAGGAGAACGGAACTACTTACCCGATAATTTCTCAGGTACCTACAAAGCACAATCGTTTATTCCGGGAATAGGAATTTCATACAGTCTATAATCTAAACACTCTGAAAGCAATGAAAAATAAATTCATCCTTTTTATAGTCTTATCTGTCTTTGTTGTTTCCTGTAAGCCGGAACTTGATAGTTTTCAACCTGCCAGGGGCAATGCTGATTTCAGTAAATATGTTTCGCTTGGCAATTCATTAACTGCCGGCCTGATGGATAATGAAGTGTTCAGGTCGTCGCAATTAAACTCCTATCCAAACATCCTTGCTCAGCAATTTGCTCTTGCCGGAGGAGGAGAGTTTAAGCAACCCCTTATGTCGGACGATATTGGTTTTGGACGCAGACTGGTACTAAATATTAATCCGGCCCGTAACTGCGATGGTAGCATTAATACCAACGAAGCGCCGTCTTTAAGTCCGATACCGTTGGCATTGATAGATCCCAAAATGCCTGATTCATATAATCTCTCCAATCAGCCGTCACTTGCTCAGTCTAACAACCTGGGCGTACCTGGTGCCCGTTCGTTTCATCTTCTTGCTGAAGGATATGGCTCTATGAACCCGTATTATGGCCGTTTTGCAGCGGACCCTGCAGGGGGCACTATCCTTGGACAGGCTATGATGCAGAACCCCACTTTCTTTAGCTTATGGATTGGTAATAACGACATTCTGGAATATGCTCTTGATGGTGGCGAGGGAAGACCTATTACTTCCGATGAGATGTTTTCAGCTGCAATTGGTGGTTTAATTGCCACATTAACTTCGAACGGAGCAAAGGGTGTAGTTATGAATATTCCCGACATCACCGCATTGCCTTTCTTTAAATATATACAGTACAATATGCTGGTGCTTGATGATGATCAGGCGCAAATGCTGACTGCAGCGTATTCTGCCCTTGGTATTAAATTCAATAAAGGTATGAATCCGTTTATCATTGCCGACGCTATCAGGCCGGGAGGAATGAGGCAGATAAAAGAGAATGAAATGATTGTACTGAGTATACCACAAGACTCTCTTAAATGTGCCGGATGGGGTTCCTTAAAGCCTATTCCTGAAAAATATGTACTCGATGAAACGGAGATTGGTAACATAATCCAGGCTACCCAAAGATTCAACGATATCATAAAGACAGCTGCAGAATCAAAAGATCTGGCATTTGTTGATGCAAATGCTATATTTAAGAGTGCATTGTCAGGATGGGTTTATGATGGTATGAAATTCAATCTAACGTTCGTAACCGGTGGTATCTTCTCTTTAGACGGAGTTCACCTTACAGCGCGTGGAAATGCTCTGACAGCAAATTTTATTATTGACGCAATCAACGCCAAATACAACAGCAGTATTCCGAAAGTGGATATAAATAATTATCCGGGCATAATTTTCCCGTAAATTATTTTACGTATTGTAGTAAATGAGAGGGGAGAACATTTCTTCCCTCTCATTGTTTTAAATGGTTATTAAATAGCTGTTATTCAAGTACATACACGTGTGTTAACTTTTTTTAACACTAATCAGGAATAAAAAATCAGGTTAAAAAGCACCATTTTAAATTCAAACGTATATATTTGTGCATCAACATTTGTCAAATTAGATCAAAAATTATGCATTTTACGTTGAAAATACTATCCTTAACCACCCTGGTTCTGCTTATAGTGTGCACCTTCAACGCGAAAAGTCAGACCTTTGCTATTGACACCGCCGAATTCTTTTATCCCGAAGAAAATGTTACCGGCCCGAAGCGGTTTCTCTATAAAAACATTCCTTTTGAGTATTCAAACGATATAACCAATAGTGAGGCTGAAATTACAGACAATGAAATGATGTTTGTTCCTAACCCGGTTATATACAATAATAAGTGGGACACGCTGAATGTTCGTATTGGCAGGACCGATTGGTCAAAAATATCAGATACTACCGTTCTTTTCTTTACCAATCTCGCTGAAAGTAATTTTGTATTTCCTTTTAAGGGAAAGCTTATTTCGAAGTATGGTCCACGCGATGGCAGATTTCACGCAGGTATGGACATTAAACTTGAAAGAGGAGATACTGTTGTAAGTGCTTTTGATGGTAAAATTCGCATTGCCCGTAGTATTAGCGGGTACGGCAAGTTAGTGGTTGTACGACATAATAACGGGCTCGAAACGGTATATGCACATTTATCAAAATACCTTGTAAATGTAAATGATGAAGTGAAGGCCGGACAGCCAATAGGGCTTGGAGGAAGAACCGGAAGAGCATCAACCGACCATCTGCACTTTGAAACAAGGATACTTGGTGAGCACTTTAATCCTTCGCGCATTATTGATTTTGACAACTATTGCCTGAAAGCTGATAACCTGGCATACTATAAAGACGATCTTGGGTTTGCAAAGAAGGAAACCCCTATGGTAGCGTACAATCAGGACGATAAGGATTCAAAATATATTAAAATAAAACCGGGCGACACACTCTATGGCCTTGCATTAAAACACAAAACATCTGTTGACCGTATATGCAAGATCAATGGTATAAAACCTACCAAAGTTCTGAAAGTAGGTTCTAAACTTAGGGTTAGCTAACGTTGCAGCCATTGGTTTATAGTGTAATTTTGCCTTCTGCAAAATACTTACAATGAGTCCTGTTTCTGCTCTTTTACAAAAAGAATCTCTTACACGCGACGATTTGCTTTATTGCCTTAATGCTCAGGGCGATGAATTGAAATTGTTGTTTGATCACGCTGCCCGCATAAAAGAGGAGCAGGTCGGTAACATAGTTTACTTCAGAGGATTAATAGAGTTCTCAAACATCTGCGAGAAGAACTGCTATTATTGCGGTATCAGAAAAGGCAATAAAAATGTTAAGAGGTACAACCTGAGCGATGAGGAAATACTGCAGGCCGCAAAATTTGCATTTGACAACCGGTACGGTTCTGTTGTATTGCAGGGTGGAGAAATTGAAAGCAGTTTTTTTACTGAAAGAATTGAGAATCTGATCTTAAAGATTAAAGAGTTGTCGGGTGGAGAGCTTGGTATAACTCTTTCGGTCGGTGAGCAGACCCTTGAAACCTATCGTCGCTGGTACAATGCAGGTGCACACAGGTATCTGTTACGCATTGAGTCATCAAATAAAGACCTCTATTACAAGATGCATCCAAACGACCAGGAGCATTTGTTCGAAAGGAGGCTGCAGGCACTCTATGATCTCAAAACTGCAGGATATCAGGTTGGCACAGGTGTGATGATTGGGTTGCCGTTTCAGACAATGGAAGATCTTGCAGACGACCTGCTGTTTATGAAAGAGTTCGACATTGACATGTGTGGCATGGGGCCGTATGTAGAACACGCCGACACTCCCTTATGGCAATTCCGCGATAAACTGATGCCTTTACAGGACAGGTTTGTACTGGCGCTTAAAATGATTGCCTTATTGCGCATTCTGATGAAGGATATAAATATTGCCTCTGCTACTGCTTTACAGGCAATAGATCCTGCTGGCAGAGAAAAAGCATTAAAGATTGGAGCAAATATTATAATGCCGAATATTACACCCGGAAAGTATCGTAACGATTATAAGCTTTATGAAAACAAACCCTGCACCGATGAAGAAGCGGCCGATTGCGTAAATTGCCTCGAAGCTCGCATTGCTCTTTCGGGTAATAAGATCGGATATCAGCAGTGGGGCGATTCGCGTCACTTCGGTAAAAGGTCGGGTAAGGAAAATCAGAATAAGTAGGCCGTTTTGCCAGTTTGCAGTTAAACACGGAATTATTATCAGCAATGAAACAATACCACGATTTATTAAGGCATGTTCTGGAGCAAGGGGTAAGAAAGGAAGACCGCACCGGTACAGGAACTGTAAGTGTCTTCGGATATCAGATGAGGTTTAATCTTCAGGAAGGTTTCCCTTTGCTTACCACAAAAAAAGTACATCTTAAATCGATCATTCATGAACTGTTATGGTTCCTTAAGGGTGATACTAATCTGGCCTATCTGCATGAAAACAAAGTGACGATCTGGGATGAATGGGCAGATGCACAAGGAAATCTCGGGCCTGTATACGGATATCAATGGCGTTCATGGACATCAGCAAATGGCGAGTCTATTGACCAGATCAGTAACCTTATTGCCATGATAAAACGGAATCCTGACTCCCGAAGATTACTGGTTACCGCATGGAATCCCGGCGATATTGAGAAAATGGCCCTTCCACCCTGTCACATACTCTTTCAGTTCTACGTAGCACAGGGAAAACTTTCGTGCCAGTTATATCAGCGAAGTGCCGATATTTTTCTGGGTGTTCCCTTTAACATAGCCTCGTATGCATTGTTAACAATGATGATTGCACAGGTAACGGGCCTCGAACCGGGTGAGTTTGTTCATACTTTTGGAGATGCGCATATTTATTTAAACCATATGGAACAGGTTAACCTGCAATTAAGCAGAGACTTCAGATCCTTGCCCCGGATGGTCATAAACCCCGAAGTAAAAAGTATTTTTGATTTCAAATACAGTGATTTCGAGTTAAAAGGGTACGACCCGCATCCCGCTATAAAAGCCCCGGTAGCCGTGTAACAACAGATGTCCGTGTTCATCAAATAACCGCATTATGACTTTATCATACATAGTTGCAATTGCACAAAACAGGGCCATAGGGTGCGAGAATAAATTGCTCTGGCATATACCCGGCGACCTGAAGCGTTTTAAAAAACTCACCATGGGTCATACTGTTATCATGGGACGGTCAACCTATGAATCATTGCCTGTGAAACCACTGTCGGGGAGGAAAAACATCGTAATGACGCATAATACAACACTTGATTTTCCGGGTTGTATTACAACGCATTCTGTAGAAGAGACACTAAACATGCTGGAACCTGATCAGGAACATTTTGTAATTGGTGGAGCTCAGATATATGATGCTTTTATGCCTTATGTGGATAAACTCATTTTGACTATAGTACACAAGGATTTTGCAGCCGATACCTTCTTCCCTGAAATTGATTTTAGTCAATGGACAGAAGTATACCGCGAGGATATTGTTGACGCGTGCGAACTTGGTTTCGACTATTCGTATATAGATTACGTAAGAAAGCGGGAAGAATAGAATTCTCTATTGCACCTGGCTGTTTAATGTTATCGAAAATTTCCATTCCCTATAAGCTGCGAAGATTCCCAGACCACCCTCTATATTACTGTAGATTGGGCTTGGTTCCGCAAAGGGATTATCATCGTCGTTTTGATCTATAGTTTTGTGGTACTGATAATAGTGGTAATCTGTCATATCAATAGCGAAATACTGTGTAACGCTATAACCGGGTGTAGCATAGATTTCATAGGTGCTATAGGTAAAGTAACTGCCATCTTTATTTTTATCGGATACCAGACCTTCTCCTTTTGCAAAACTGGTAGGCAACAAATCACCCCATTCGTATCCATATGCGGTTCCCATAGACACCCGATAGAAATTTTCTTCTCCTTCTATGTCTTTAAACCGCAGGTTAATGACAAATGCTGATGAACCGAATTCGTTAGTTGAATCGATACTGGTAACTTCAAGTATAGGGGCCATTTGTAATGGAACAGTACATGTTGCTTCTGCCAGGTATCCACCGGGTGCTGAAACTTTTAGATGATATGTTGCACCGGGAGTTATAGGAAAAGAAGTCTGACTGATTTGGTACTTTAATGTCTGGCTGTTAAAAATTAACTGAACCGAATCAGTGTTACTGTATATCATAACATGGGCATCACGCACCAGCAGATCATCAATTCCGGAGGATCCCTGTTGATCATAGATCGCTCTTGTTTTGCTCACAGTTACCTGGATGAGTTCTTCTTCGGGACTAATAAAAGAAGTGACAACAATCTTAGGATCAATTTTAGGAGCATCCACATCGCTTAACAATTCTTCGCAACCTGTAAAGGCCACCAGAGCTGCAATTAACAATCCGTATATTTTAACAATTCGAAGCATACAAACTAGAACTTAATGGAGTATGAAATAGATGGAATAATCGGGAAAATTGAGACCTGCCTAAGCTTTAGTGTTGAGTTGGTTTCCTCGGTATAGTAGAAGAAGGGGTTCTTTCGGTTATAGGCATTATAGAATCCTATCTCCCAGGTACGTTCATATTTCTCCGCTTTCTTCAAAAACTGGAAACCAAAGTCGAGCCGGTGATACGCTTTCATTCTATACGAATTGATATTTCCATAATAGTTAACTGTATTGTACCAGAGATACGGATCGTTCACTGCATTGTTTTTTGCGAAAGGATTATGGGTATAGGTGACATAGTCGCCGAGCGGCAATGTTATAGCATTACCGGTTCCATATACCCAGGTAGCAGAGAAGGTAATTTTTGGAGTTATTTCGTAAATACCAACCAATGAAATGTCGTGTCTCCGGTCGTACCGTGCCCAGAACTCTTTACCGAAGTTAATTTCATCAAATTTGAGTTTGGTCCATGATAAGGTGTAACCGATCCAGCCACTGAACTTTCCGCTTTTCTTATGAATCAAAAACTCAGCACCATATGATCTGGATGTTCCGGCAGTTACATTGTCTTCCCAGGTGAATTCGCTGGCATCGGTAGGGTCATCTATTATGAGGAAACTTGCACCGGGTTTGTATCCCAGAATGTTCTTACTGTTTTTATAGTAGCCTTCTATTGAAATAGTGATATCGTAATTTGTCAGATCACGGGCCAGTCCGGCAGAGAATTGTCGGGAATGCTGTGGCTTTACAGTATCGGTAGAAGGTACCCACAGGTCAGTAGGCAGGCCGAGGCCTGTGTTGCTGAGTAAATGAATGTATTGATTCATTTCGGCATATCCGGCTTTTACCGACATATTTTCTGATAACTTATAGTTTGCAACAAATCGTGGTTCCAGTGCTATATAGTGTTCTTTGCCGGTAATGAAATTGCTTAACCGAATACCTGCGTTTGCCTTAAACTGTTCGCTCAGGGTAAGGTTGTTCTCTAAATATAATCCTCCTTCTAATGATTCGTAGGTTGTTTTCTCGTTTAAATAAAACTGAATGGATTCATCTTTCTCAACAAATGCTGATGGTGTAAACTTATGGTTGGTTAGATGAACGCCTGTCTTCAGGTAATATGCAGGCGAAACATGGTATTCAAGGTCGTGTTTAAAGGCTATATCCTGAATACCTGACATATATTTAAGTTCATATTTCTCTCCGTTGCCGGTGTAGGAGCTGTATATGTTGAGACTGTATTCGCTGAAGATTAGAGAAGTATTAGCAAAAATCTTAGGGTTAAACAAATGATTCCAGCGGAGTGTACCTGTTGCATTTTGCCAGTAAAGGCCTCCCTCATCGTTGTCATTATTGCCGTTCTCAGAGCTGAAATGAAACTTGTCTCTGCCGAAATACCCACTGGCATAGATTCTGTTCTTTGGTCCAAAATCATAATTTACCTTAGAATTCAGATCATAAAAGTAATATCCGGCTTTATTTTCCTGATTCATGAAAGGTCTGATCAGGGCATCGATGTATGTTCTTCTGCCCGATACAATGAAAGAGGAAACATTCTTCTTAATCGGACCTTCGAGTACAAGCCGTGAGGAAATGATACCAATACCTGCTTCGCCACCGAACTTCTGTTTGTTTCCGTCCTTCATGGTCATTTCTACAACCGATGACAAGCGCCCTCCGTACCTTGCAGGGAAACCACCTTTTATCAGCTCAATACTTTTTAAGGCATCGCCATTGAAAATGGAAAAGAAACCAAACAAATGGTTTGCATTGTATACCGGAGCATCATCAAGTATTATGAGGTTCTGATCAGGACCACCTCCTCTGACATAAAGACCACTGCTGCCCTCGTTTCCTTTCTGAACTCCCGGCATGAGTTGCAGTGCTTTAAAAACATCTTTCTCGCCCAATAGCGCGGGTATGTCTTTTACTTGTTTTACCGGAAGGGTCATTACGCTTATACGTTCGCTTTCGCTGATGCGTTCACTCCTGTTGCCGGTTATTACCACCTCTTCGAGAACGGTGGTTTCAAGGTCTGCATCAACAGAAACATCTTTATTAAGTTGAATGGTTTTAAGAACTGTTTGATAACCAACGTAGGAGAACCGAAGTTCGTACGTTCCTTCAGACAGAGACAAAGAATAAAAACCATAATTATTGGTAGTGGTGCCGACTTTCAGGGACGGTAAATAAACATTTACCCCCAGTAGCAGCTCTCTGCTAAATCCCTCTCTCACGTAGCCGCTAATAGTAAATTTCTTTTGTGCGTATGTGTTGTTTACCGATGCCAGCAGAACCAGAACAAGCAAAACAGTTTTAGTTATTTTAAGAAGAGGCAGATGCTTTTTTAGGAAAGCGGTTTTGTTGAGCTTGTTATGAAAGATAGTGAAAGTCTGCATCAGGTTTTTTGTTTTTTCTTTTTAGCAGCGGGAAACAATACGTTGTTTAAGATTAACCGGTAACCCGGCGAATTTGGGTAAAGATTAAGATCGGTAGGGGGGTCGCCAACGAGGTGTTGATAGTCCTCAGGATCATGTCCTCCGTAAAAGGTCCATGTTCCTTTACCATAAGTTCCATGAATGTACCGGGCCTCATTTGCTGATTTGTTCTCACCCATGATAATCACGTCAGGCTTTACAAACTTCTTATTAAATGCAGTTGTCTGCCCCATGAATCCTTTAATTATTTGTTCGTGGTTCTGTGTTAACATGGTAGGCACCGGGTCCCATTTGGCAGAGAACTCAAAAAGGGTAAAAAAGTCTTCATTTATTGATACCCTTCGTGTAGTACTAACATCAATATTGCTGATCTCATACTCATAAGGATTCAAAACTATGCTGAAGTCTTTAAATGCAAAGGTGTTTTCATAATTGAGATGATTGTTGGCATCGTGCTGTGCACCATCGCCATCAAACATTACATCTACAATATCGAGGCCATCCGCGGCAAGCGCCACATCATAGCTGTCAGGAGCAGAACACATTGCAAAAAGGTAACCACCACCCGAGGTGAATTCTTTAATTTTATTGGCAACTGCATGTTTCAATTCAGACACTTTCGAAAATCCCAGTCTCGAAGCCATTGCCTCAGTACTCTTTACGTCGTCTATATACCATTGGGCGGTACGGTATGCTGACCAGAATTTACCATACTGACCGGTAAAGTCTTCATGATGCAGATGCAGCCAGTCATACAGGGGCAGAGAACCTCCAATAACTTCCTCATCATAAACAACATCGTACGGTACCTCGGCATAGGTAAGAGCAAGCGTGACAGCGTCATCCCACGGCAGCTTGCTTTTCGGGGTGTAAACTGCGATCTTTGGTGCTTTCTGAAGCTTCATTTCATCCATATTGGATTGTGGGTCAGCAATTTCCTGAAGAATAGAAGACTGCTGAACATCGGCAAGTATTTCGTAGGTAACCCCTCTGACAACGCATTCATTTTCGAGAGTAGGGTGGTGTTTGAACATAAAAGCACCCCCTCTGTAGTTAAGTAACCAGCTAACTTCTACCTGTTGTGTTAGTACCCAATATGTTAAACCATAAGCTTTTAAATGGTTCTTTTGAGATCTGTCCATGGGAATAAGCACATAAGCAGCTCTTATCTCCATAAAACATGCCAGCAAAAGAAGCACTAAAATGACTTTTTTCATGGTTGCAGAATAAAACTGAATAAAGTGGTAATCCTGTATTAACTATAGATGTTGGGCTGAATACAGGAATGTAATATAAACGTGTTTGTTGTTAAATATATTGCAAAATAGTTAGAACGGTATAGAGTTATCATCGTTCATCTTAGACTGCCTTGTTATTTCAAAACTGGTATTTACAGGTAATGAATTATGCGAATAAGTATTAGTTGGCTCAGGATCAACGAATTTAGCATATTTACTGATAAATTGCAGCTGGACTTCTTTAAGCGCTCCGTTTCTGTGCTTGGCAATACTCAATTCTGCTTTCCCCTGGGTATTCTCTCCATCAGGGCCAACATCCTGTTGATAATACTCAGGCCTATAGATGAATAATACCATATCGGCATCCTGTTCTATAGCTCCTGATTCTCTCAGGTCAGACAGTAATGGTTTTTTATTTGGTCGTGCTTCAACTGAGCGGTTTAATTGCGAAAGCGCAATGACCGGGATGCTTAGTTCTTTAGCGAGACTTTTTAAAGATCTGGATATTGTACTGATTTCCTGTTCACGGTTACCTGAACCTCTTTCAAGACCGGCCGACATAAGCTGAATGTAATCAATAATGATCATTTCGATCTTATGCTGAGCTTTTAAACGGCGCGCTTTAGCGCGAAGCTCAAATATGGAGAGGGAAGGAGTGTCATCAATATAAATAGGGGCATTCATTAAAGGTGTTATTCTACTCATAAGATGATCCCATTCCTCTGATTCGATATCTCCTTTTCGGAGTTTATCGCCAGGCACCTGGGCTTCAGCAGAGATTAAACGGGTAACCAATTGAATAGAAGCCATTTCAAGAGAAAAGATGGCAACGGGTTTGTTAAAATCAATCGCGGCATTGCGTGCTACAGTCAGTACGAATGCCGTTTTACCCATACCTGGTCTTGCAGCAATAATGATCAGATCGCTCGGTTGCCATCCTGATGTTGTTCTGTCAAGTTCTGTAAACCCTGATCCTACACCGGTGAAAGTATTTTGATTCTTCTTTGCAGACTCTATTGTCTTAACGGCATCACGCACCAATGACTCCATACCGGTGTAATTACGGCGGAGATTATTTTCCCCAACAGAGAACAATTCGTTTTCTGCTTTATCAAGCAGCTTGAATACATCGGTGGTATCTTCGTAAGCATCTTTAATAACATCTGACGATATACGGATCAGTTCCCGCTGTATGAATTTCTGCAGTATGATACGGGTATGGTATTCAGTATTTGCAGCCGAAGCTACACGATTGGTGAGCTGGGCAATGTAAAAGGGCCCACCGGCTACATCAAGTTCGTTTGAGAACTTTAATTCATTGGTAACCGTGAGTATATCAATTGGTTCTGTCCTGGCGAAAAGTCTGGTAATAGCAGCAAAAATTACCTGATGAGCTTCTTTATAAAATGCTTCAGGGCGTATGATGTCAATAATAGAAGCCAGTGCATCTTTCTCAAGCATAATAGCGCCCAGAACAGCTTCCTCCAGTTCAATGGCCTGTGGCGGAAGCTTACCATGGTTAAAAATTTCAGCTTTGGTTATTCGATTACGGGTAATTTCCCGGCTTTTAGATTTACTTTCTTCCATGTTTCAAAAATACACAACCCTGAGACGTGGACGCATCTTTGTGCCAATTAAAAGTTATTAACAAAATTGGATAGCAGTCTGAGGGTAGTACCGATAGCCGGTTGCTACTTTTGCCTGTAAATGAGTTGCTTAATCAACGATTTATTTCTGCGGTCCTTTATCTATAGACAGTAACTCAACTTCAAATATCAATGTTGAACCAGCAGGAATAGGACCTGTTGACCGGTCACCGTATGCCAGATCTGACGGAATATAGAGTATATATTTTGCTCCCGGTTTCATGAGTTGTAATCCTTCTGTCCATCCTCGTATTACACCGTTAAGAGGGAACCGTATGGGTTGTCCTCTTTCCACTGACGAGTCAAACACGGTACCATCAAGTAATTTACCGGTATAATGCACTTCTACCACATCCTCAGAAGTTGGGTTTTCACCTGTACCTTCCTGAATTACTTTATACTGCAAACCACTGGCGGTTTCGACAACTCCGGGCTCTTGTTTGTTTTTTTGCAGGAATGCTAAACCTTCCGCTTTAGCGACTGCTGCATCTGCATTGGATTTTTGTTCTCTTTTCGCCATCATTTCCTGTTGAAATGACATCATTAATCTGTTCAATTCCTGCTCTGATATAAGTGAGTCGTTGCCGGCTAACCCCTTACGAATACCCTCAATAAACAGGTCTTCATTAACCTGGATCTCATTTTGGATCAGATTAGCGCCTATATCCTGACCAATAATGTAACTAATAGAGTCAAGACGTGTTTTAAGAATAACAGTGGATGTTTCCTGTACTTTACTTTTGTCTTTTTTTCTCTTTTGAGCATTTGCATCAAGAGTAATTGTCATGGCAAGAGCCACTAAGATTATGGTTGAAATGTGTTTCATAAAAGGGTTTGATATTAGAAGTACAAAGTTAGTAATTCAAAAATAGCATTTATGTCTGTATGTAACATTTTAAGTACTATTAACCTATAATAACATAATTTTGCGTAAAACGGCACTCAGAAAGATGATCAGGTATAATTGTGTACGATTTCAACGGGTAATGGTTGCATGCCTGTTCTGCATTATCCTGTATGGATGCAAAAAGGACCAGCAGCCTTTTCCTGAACCTGTTGTGTTGATCATCTCACCTGTAGAAGATCAGATTTTTAATGTTTACGATACCATTCATATTCAGGCTGAAATAAACCACTATAAGATCATTAAACAGATAGGCATTCTAATTACGGATGCTGATCTGAAACCGGTAAGTTCGTCGCAAAATTTTCAGGCTAACAGTGAGTCGGTTACCCTTAAAACATCCCTGGTTATTAATAATCAGTATCTGGAAGGCTCGGTTTTTTATTTGCAGCTTAAGATTGATGATGGACAAAATATATATAATCACTGGCAAAGGATTGGAATAAACGAATTAACCAAACGACTGGAAGATTTGCTAATAGCTACCCAAAAGCAGGATTTGATAACACTCTTTCATACCGGTTTGTATGGTGATGTTAAGTCTGTAAAGTCCTGGAATTCTGATTATATTGGCGGTTATGCTGACTCAAAATATCGTATGTATTATTCTGCAGGCAATGCCTCGGGAGAACTGAGAGCGTTACCACTGGATTCAGTTAATAATTCATGGACAGCCGGTTCGGGATCGCCATTTGTATATACTTCTTTTTCAGCAAGAGATGGAAAGGTTGTTGTTTCAGATAACAAAAGCGAGATTAAAGGATACGACACTTATGGAAATGTAACTTTTACTTCAGAAAAAATTGTAAACGGTTACTTTAAAAAGATACTTGCCCTGGACAAACATGTTATTGGATACTTTGAGTGGAATGGGGGCATTAAAAGTGATATTTACATTTTCAATTACCCGGCAGGAAACGCTTACGCGATAGCCACAGTAACTTTTGAGGTAATAGATCTTGTTGAAATAGATGAGCTTAACTTCTTCATTATTGAACGGGAGAATGAATCGGTAAAGCTCTACAGATACAATATACCGGAGAAAATGTTAACGTTCGTCACTGTGTTGACGTGTGAGTCTGTTAAAAGAGTTACGGGAGATAAGGACAATCTATTTCTTCTTACTGATAATGCAGTTTTATGGCATAGGGTTAACCAATCGGGTACAACCCCGTTTATTACTATGCCAAACATTTTGGCTGTACGATATTCAGGGATTGAAGGAATGCTGTTTGCGGGTGTTGGAAATAGGGTGCTGTTTTACAAAATACCGTCAGCCACGATAACAAATTCCATTGAAGTGGAGAACGAGATAATTGATATTAATTTATTGTATAACAAGTAAATAAAGAATGAACAATTTGCAGCTTGTTGTAACAGAGGACGGATCACATACCATATACAACTCAGATAAGTCAGAGCACTATCATTCTACCCATGGAGCTGTTCAGGAGTCTGATCATATCTTTATAAATTATGGTTTAAAGGAAAAACTACAGAGAGGCAAGGTAATTAACATTCTGGAAGTAGGATTTGGAACCGGGCTAAACTGCTTGTTATCTTATAATACCCAGAAACATTTTCATGTAGAGAATGGTAACACTGAAGGATGTAAGCTGCATTATTTTGCGGTAGAACCTTTTCCGATCCCGTCTGAAATGATTGATCATCTTAACTATACCGACTATTTATCGGGTAAAGGGTTGAAAGAGGCTTTCATGCAAATGCATTCGTTTACTTCAGGGGTAAAAGAACTGTCGGATAGTTTCATTCTGGAGAAGACCGACTGTTTGATACAAGAGTATAAGAGCGAAATATACCGATTTGATTTAGTCTATTTTGATGCCTTTTCTCCTGACAGCGATCCGGCATTATGGACAAAGGAAGTATTCAGCAAAATATACGGTTCGTTGCATAACGATGCTATACTGGTAACTTACTGCAGCAAAGGGATAGTGCGGCGGACACTCAATGAATGCGGATTTAAGACCGAACGCTTGCCCGGACCTCCCGGGAAACGGGAAGTACTACGTGCTGTTAAGGATTAAGCTGATGCATGATTATATGATCTATCACAGCATACAGGTTACGGGGCGTTAAAGTGCGCCAGTTAATATTGTTAAATATACCGCCATAATTGATGTAATAATAAAGTCTGCCATTTTTTAGTCCTTCGGCAACATGATCGCGCAGGTTTAACATAACTATCCATCCATCATCAAGATCCTCATACCATTCCTGGTAATAAGAAGCATCGTCATCGTAATGGAAATTCAGGATGTTTTCGCCTATCAGGATGTACTTATTGATACCTTCCCTGAGCATATACTCGATTAGGTTTCTTTTTAAATACATGATGTCGTTATAAAGACAGTCATTCCATTCGCCGAGCATTTCAAGCACTGCAAAGCCTTCAACGTAATCAGCAAACAGCACCTTGGTATAAAGTGTAGCAGACCCAATTTCATCCCAGCGCGGATGAATGTAGTAATTGTAAATTACATTGGTGCAAATCGCATCACTGTATTCACGACCAAAAAATGGGGAGCGCTCATCAAGCGATGAATTGTAGATATCTTCCCATGAATAAAAAGGTTCAATGTCATGCATAACTGTAGTATGATTGCTTCAAATGAAAAACGGCAAATCTTTTATTTTGTTATGCGAAACCATTGGAATTCAGCGTATTTTATAAAAAATAGACTCTAGAATCTGAACCATGGTCTTTCAACTCCCATAAGCCCCATTGGTATGGCCAGAAGAATGAGGATAAAGGAAATAAGTGTCCATGTGAACAGGGTTTTATGCTTTGCATTATCGTTAAGCATTTTCTTGCTTCTGGAGTAACCAATCTGAGCCAGAACAATTCCAATAACATTTAACAGGGTATGTTCGACAAGCCAGAACCTTAAACCGGAATTCTTCATTGCGTTACCTACATCATTAAATGCAGCCTGGGTAAGCGGACTGAAGACGAAATATAGCAATATACCGATAAGCAATTGAACATGAAGAGAACTGATATAGGTAAGCCCGATGAACTTATTGAAACCGGTGAATTTATCTTTTCTGGTTAATGCAACGGCAGATGCAATAATAATGCTGAGACCGGCCAGTAAGATGATCCATCTGTTCCATGAATGGAGAATTAGAAACAAGTTGTATAAAGAGCCCATATTTAAAGTATTTCCCAATAAACCAATAACCTATGGAAATGTTCTGCATAATTAAAAAAGCTATCTCTGAAAGATAGCTTTTTACCGTTTGCAAAATTTACTAAAAATTGACAGATCAATAAGATCAATGTGTCAATAGCTTATCGCATGTCAATAACTTCAACACCGGGATGGTCTGCAGTCTTGAATGTAAACATGTTATCGTAAAAGTTTTGATTAACATCCATCTTGTTTACGATATAGCTGTATACGCTGCCGTTCTTATCGTAGATAGATAGGGTGTTGATCATTTTTTTATTCTTGTCAATGATCACTTTAACTTTATTGAAGTTTTTCTTTTGAACAGGTGTTAGTTCGATGATCTGTTCGGTTGATGTTTCTTTAATCAGTTTTGGTTTGAAATTCTTGGTATACGAAGTAAGCAGGTTATTTGGAGTTATGGCATCAGCATCTTCGCCCGAATTGTTTACCTGTACTTCATTTGCATCTTTTAAGAAAGTCCAGACTGTTTTACCATCACTAATCACATCCTGGCCTGAGACCGTAAGTTTATATTTGTCACCTTTTGAAACGAGCACTCCCTTGTAACTGTCATTTATTTTCTGGGCAGTGTTTTCCATTTTATAGGTAAATTCAATACGGATAGTGTTATGCTTTTTAGTGGCATCGGCAACATCCTTCAGTATAGCCTGGGCCTTGTTGTCAGTTTGAGCAAAAGAGCTGATAGCAAATAGTAAAATCAAACTTAACGTTGTTAGTTTTTTCATTAGTAGATTAATTGATGGTTAATGTTTCTTCTTATCATCCAGATTTAAATCAATCAAAAACTGTTCCAAAGCAACTTCATTTGATACTCTCACTTCTCTTGCTTTGCTTCCCTCAAAAGGCCCAACAATTCCTGCAGCTTCTAACTGGTCAATAATTCTCCCTGCACGGTTATAACCAAGCTTTAGCTTGCGCTGAAGCAAAGATGTGCTTCCTTGCTGCGCTGCTACAATAATTCGTGCTGCATCTTCAAACAATTCATCTCGCTCCTGCGGATTGAAATCAACTTCTTTTTCATCCTGTTCCTCAGCAAATTCAGGTAAATGATATGCATCGGGATATGCTCTTTGAGAACCGATAAATTCGGTTACCCGTTCAACTTCGTGTGTGTCAACAAAAGCGCACTGAAGACGTAAAAGATCACTGCCTGTGGAAAGCAACATATCACCTCTGCCAATTAACTGGTCTGCGCCACCACTGTCGAGGATGGTTCTGGAGTCAACTTTCGAAATTACCCTGAAAGCAAAACGGGCAGGGAAGTTAGCCTTAATAGTACCGGTAATAATATTAACAGATGGCCTCTGTGTGGCAATGATCAGGTGAATACCGATAGCGCGTGCTTTCTGCGCAAGAAGGGTAAGAGGGACTTCAATTTCTTTTCCTGCGGTCATGATCAAGTCAGCGTACTCATCAATCACAACTATAAGATAGGGGAGAAAACGGTGGCCGTGAAGAGGGTTTAGTTTTCTGGAAGTAAAGCGGATGTTGTATTCCTTGATATTGCGTACCTGTGCATCTTTAAGCAGATCATACCGGTTCTCCATTTCAATGTTAAGAGAATTTAAAGTACGAACTACCTTTCGGGTATCGGTAATGATTGCTTCTTCAGAATCAGGAAGTTTGGCAAGGAAATGCCGTTCAATTTTAGAGAATAGTGTAAGCTCCACTTTCTTTGGGTCAATCATTATAAATTTAACCTCCGATGGGTGCTTACAATATAAGATGGAAGTTATAATTGCATTCAGCCCGACAGACTTACCCTGACCAGTGGCACCAGCCATAAGAACGTGAGGAAGTTTGGCAAGATCAATTATATACGGTTCATTCTGAATGGTTTTACCCATACCAAAAGGCAAGTCGTATTTAGTATTCTGGAACTTATCAGAACCCAGAATTGACTTCATAGGCACAATTTCAGGCTTCAGATTAGGCACCTCAATGCCAATTGTTCCTTTGCCGGGGATGGGAGCAATGATACGAATTCCCATAGCTGCAAGACTAAGAGCTATATCATCTTCCAGATTCCTGATTTTGGAAATTCTCACTCCTTTAGCAGGAATAATTTCGTACAGAGTTACAGTAGGACCAATTGTTGCTTTAATTTTTTCGATAGCAATTCCATAATTGCCAAGAGTTTCAACAATACGGTCTTTATTTGATTCTAATTCTTCTTTTTGAACCGCAAAAGTAACACCTGTGGATGCATAGTCGTCAAGCAGATCCAATGGAGGTCTCTTGTAATCAGGCAACTCAAGTGTAGGATCGAACTGCGTGTCAATTGTGTAATGCGTGACATCAGAATTTGCTGTACCTTCCCCGTTGTCAGCTTCCTCATCCTGATAACCCTCTGAATTGTTTTCGCTTTCGTCAACGGAAGGGTTATCGGTCTTATAATCAAATTCAAATTCAACGGATTGTGGTGTTCTTATAGGAGTAGGATCTGTATTATCCGAATCATCTTCCTCTTCATCAGATTCATCCGGATCAGGAGCTATGCGTGTGTTTCTTGGCTTTTCAGCTTCTTCATGATCAACAGCATACTCAACGGTGTTGTACTTATCTTCCTGAAAGTTATTACCACGGCTTACAGATCGGTTCTGGATATTATTAATGCTGCTGCCGGTAGACTGGTTGTTCAGGTGTGCATCATCGCTATTTTCTTCATCAACAGGAGGCTTAGGTAAGCTCAAAGGCATATTGAACAGCAGGACAAGAAATGCGATCAGTGAAAAGATCAACAGTATGAGTGCTCCGGTCTTACCAAGTAAACCCTCCAGCCATAATGCGCTTTGATACCCGGTAACTCCTCCAAAAATAGAATATGGTTCCTCTCTGAATAAGAATCCCAGGGCAACTGTAAGCCAAAGCATAGCGGCCAGTGAGTTTACCAGTGTTTTTCTTAATGAGAATACCTTTATTTGAAGAGACATTCGTAACCCCAGAACAAACAAAACCAGTATAATAAGAAACGATGAAACGCCAAATCCTTTCTTAATAAACAGGAGTGACAAGGCAGCACCTAATCTGCCGGCCCAGTTATCTGCAACAATAGAATCGTCAGTTAAGATTTTAGTAAAAGAGGAATTAGAATAGATGTCATCAGCATTCCAGTTAAAGTATAGAAAAATGTATGATGAGAAAGCAAAAAGAAGATAAATGGAAAGAAGAACCAGGAAAATACCGGATATTTTCCTAATTCTCCCATCAGTTATCCATGAAGGAGCTTTCTTAGTATCAGTTTTTTTCCTTTTTGGAGGCTCTTCGACCGATTCGTTTTTAAGCCGGTTTTTCTTATGTGTATTAGCTTTTGACGCCATTAATCTGTAATAGTTAACATTCCTCTGGTCAGCTTACTTACGTCTTTTACATTCCTCCACCGAACATTCTTCTCAGATCTTCAGGGGTACTTTCTTTATAGTCGGATGGAACATCGAACTCTTTATTCGAAACTTTACCCTTCTCAATACGGGTAGCAGTTAATAGCATATTCATTCCCTGCATCTTGTACTTAAACTCGAGTGGAAGGCCGGTGATGTTTTTGTATTCATTGTCATAGAATACTTTATTGCTGCCAAGATCTTCTGTATAATAAACAACAGAAGGATTATTTTTTGACCGCTCATCACCGAAATGGATATTAGCTTTTTTGCATACATAACCGGCTATTTCTTTTGTCTCGGTAGTTGGTTCTGTAACAGGCTCTTTTGCATTAGGCCGCTGTGCGCCTGTTTTGGGTTTAATAGCTGCTTTCTGACCATTAATATCAACAAGAACAACTGTTGTTTTTGCATCAGAGTCCATTATTAAGATCTGATTCATTTCGCGCATTTGCAATTCAGCTTTAGTTTTATTGCCATTCATTACAAGGGTCATAGTTTTTGGCAGCATTGCAAGCTGTGAAGCATCAAGGTTTGCATCAGGGTAGCTGATCTGGTAGGTAATAGTTCCTTTAAATGAACCACCTTTCCCTTGTGCAGAAACATTTATAACGAAGGCTACGAGTATAAATGATAACAGGTATAGTTTCTTTAACATGTTTTTTATTTTATAAGTTGCTTAATCGGCTTATTCGGTGACCTCGATTATTTCGATTTTTTCAATCTTATCACCTTGCTTTATTTGATCGATGACTTCAAGACCTTCAAATACTTTACCGAAACAGGTATGATTTCTGTCAAGGTGCTGAGTATTCTGTCTGTTGTGACAGATAAAGAATTGGGAACCACCGGTATTACGTCCGGCATGAGCCATTGATAAAACACCACGGTCATGGTACTGATTGTTGCCGGTAAGCTCACATTTTATTGTATAACCGGGTCCACCGGCACCAGTGCCTGAGGGGCAACCGCCCTGAATTACGAAATTTGGTATTACTCTGTGAAAGTTCAATCCATTATAAAAACCGCTTTTTGAAAGTTTAATGAAGTTGGCAACAGTGTTAGGAGCATCTTCTTCATAGAATTTGACTTTCATTACTCCCCTTTGAGTATGTATTTCAGCTATTTGCATGATGATAAATATTTAATAATTACTTAATTGTTCTGAACATTTTGTTGAATCTGATCTTGCCGTCAAACATAGACTTATTGCTGTCTAAGGATAGCCAGACGAACACAGCTTTGCCCACAATGTGGTCGATGGGTACGAATCCCCAGTACCTTGAATCAGCTGAATTATGTCTGTTATCACCCATCATCCAGTAATAATCCATTTTAAATGTATATTCTTCTGCCGGCTTACCGTTTATAATTATCTGGTCTCCTTTTATTTGAAGGTCATTCAATTCATAGGCCTTTATTATTCGTTCATAGAGAACAATATTTTGTTTGTTTAATTTTACAGTTACGCCTGCTTTAGGAATAACTAACGGGCCATAGTTGTCAACATTCCATGAATATGCAGAATCGAACGGGAAAGTATAGAATTGCCAGAAACCTTTTGGCTGAATAATTTTCTTAACTTCTTTTACATTAACAAATTCTTTAAGCTTATTGGCTGCCTCGTCAGTCAGGGTAATCTCATATTCATCCTGTTGTGTCATGAGCACCTGCTCAGTTACATTAAGTTTTTCAAGAGCTTTAGGATTAAGTCTGGAACCATCGGTTCGAACAAGGTATTTGAATTGAGATCTTTCAGGAAGTTCGGACAGTTTGCCATTTATATATACCTGCTGATCTATAATTTCGAGAGTGTCGCCTGGAATTGCAATGCATCTTTTTATATAGTTTTCCCGTTTATCGACCGGTCTTGCAACTATATCTCCAAAATTCAGTTTGTCATTCCATACCCGCTGCCTTCCATAGCTTCTCAATAAATGATAATAACTCTGGTTCTGAATTTTGAGTGCTACTGTATCTCCGTCAGGGTAATTGAAGACCACAACGTCATTGTTCTTGATAGTAGTGGTTCCCGGGAAACGGAAATACGGAAGTTTGATCCACTCAACATACGATTTCGTGAATTTAGTTAAGGGAAGAGTGTGATGTACAAACGGGAAGGCAATAGGAGTGTTGGGGACTTTTGGTCCATAGCTTAATTTACTTACAAAAAGAAAATCACCTACAAGGAGTGATTTTTCCATGGAAGAGGTTGGTATGGTATAAGCCTCAACCATGAACATACGGATAATTGTAGCAGCGATCACCGCAAATATGATAGCATCTACCCATTCGCGGCCAGCAGATTTCTTATGATGAACTCTCTTGTCGACAGCTATATATTCTTGCTCTTTTCTTGTAGAAAGCAAAGGCAGGTAAATGTAGGGGAAAATAACAGCAAGTGCCTGATTGCCAAGATCAAATATTTTATAACATTTAAGGGTTTCAACTACCATTAACATTACCACAAAAGCGTTAATAAAAGGCAGCAACAGAAAAATATACCACCACAGAGGCTTATGAATTATTTTAAGCCAGACAAAATAATTTAGAAATGGAACTGCTGATTTCCATCCATCATAACCGGCTGTAGTAAAAGTTTTCCATAAAAGAACCGGAAAGAAAATCAGAATAAACAATATTGATAGTGTAACTGCCATGTGGTTGTTTTTAGGTTGGCTTTGACTATAAATGTATTACTTGCAAAGTTAATTTAATTTGCTATTATAACTAATTTATACACCCAGGTCATTCATCAAATCACTCATAGAATAATAACCTTTACGCCCCTGCATCCATTCTGCTGCAATTACTGCCCCAAGAGCAAACCCCTTGCGATTGTGTGCAGTATGGGTAATTTCAATACAATCGTTAGCAGAACTCCAAAGTATACTATGCGTGCCGGGCACTTCTCCAATTCGCTTACTTTCAATAGGCAAACTACTTTCATTCTGTCCCTCAGAAAGCGTCCAGGAGTTGTATCTACTGCAGTTTTCTATAATTCCCTGTGCAAGTAGAATGGCTGTACCGCTCGGAGCATCCTTTTTGTGAACATGATGAGTTTCCTGCATCTTAACAGTGTATTCTTTAAAATTACACAATAATGATGCCAGCCGCTTATTTAATAATGAAAATATGTTTACTCCCAAACTATAATTAGACGCATAGAAGAATGCTTTTTCCTCGTTAACAGCCCTTTGTGCTAAAATCTGGATGCTGTGGCTCCACCCGGTTGTGCCTGATAATACCGGAATATTTTCGTCAAAGCATCGGTTAACGACATTGTATGCAGAATCAGGTGTGCTAAAATCGATCACTATGTCGCATGGTGGAACACTTTTATTTTGCCAGTCATTATCATTGTCGAATATTGCAACAATTGTATGTCCTCTCTCAGTAGCAATTTTTTCAATTTCATGACCCATTTGGCCATAGCCGCTTAAAATAATGTTCACTGTTGTAATATTGATATAGTTTATAATTCTACTACACCCTATTTAATAAGGTTAGCAGGAAACTAGAAATTCATTGTTAGCCTGATACCACCTGTGCCATGATAACTTTTGGGGTCTTTCAGTATTACAGGCTGGATGTTTAAGCTTAAATTTTCAGAAACATCGTAGTCAAAAAAGTGGGCATCAACAGCTGCATCGACAACATTAAAAATATACCAGACAGCTGTGAAAATGACCGAAAGTTCAACACGCCGCCGATAATAATCGCGTCCACGCAGAAGATTATTGACATCAGGGTATTTAGTAACATATTCATTATCAGTGAATGAAGTATCGCCACTTGAAATATAGCGGAATGCATCGGTAAACTTATTCATTTCCTTTGCATTAACACTGATATTGTAGGCAAGCAGGCCAAAGCCCGTGTAGATAACGGGTATTTTCCAGTACTTTTTATTGTATGCTTGTCCTAAACCCGGTAATGCCATTGAATACAGGGTTGCTTTATGCGCCGAATGGCTTTCTTTAACGGTGGTATCAATGACAGGTAACTCATTATTCTGACCAATAACCTGCGACAGTACAGTCTTATTTGATAAAAAGAATAGATTGCATAGTGATAGCAGAATCACTGTATGAAACAGTTTTGGTAAGTGAGTGAATCTTTCCATTTTTACTCTTCGGAACCGATTAATTCCTGTAGTAGGCGTTCCAGTTCTTTTTTCGATTGAAAGCTTATAACGATATTACCTTTACCTTTATTGTTAAGTTGCACGTTTACTTTAGTGTGGAATCGTTCGGCAATGCTGCGACTGATGTTGCTGATTTCATCAGGTATTTCTTTTTTAACGCGTACCTTGGTTTGAACCAGGGTTTTGCCATAATTTCTTACCCTCTCTTCAACTTCTCTTACAGAAAGATCTTTCTCAATAATTTCTCTGAGGATGTCTACCTGAGCTGCTTCATTTTCGATATTAATAAGTGCTCTGGCATGCCCCATACTGATTTTTCCATCGCGGATAGCGATCTGAATTTCAGCCGGAAGCTTCAGGAGCCTGATATAGTTGGTAACACTACTTCTGCTTTTTCCTACGCGTTGACTGAGAACTTCCTGAGTGAGTTCGCATTCGTCAATTAATCTTTGATAACTGATCGCAATTTCGAGAGCATTTAAATTTTCTCTCTGAATATTTTCTACAAGTGCCATTTCGAGCACCTGCTGGTCATTTGCAATTCTGATATAACATGGCATTTCGGTAAGTCCGGCTAAAGCCGAAGCACGTAAACGACGTTCACCGGATATGAGCTGGTATCTGTCATATCCCATCTTTCTGACAGTAAGAGGTTGTATAATGCCTTGTTCGCGAATACTCTCTGACAGTTCAGTCAGTGCCTCCTCTTCAAAATCAACACGGGGTTGAAAAGGATTGGTTTCAATTTGCTCAATAGGTATGGAAGCCACTGCACCGGCAACAAAGTTACCGGAGATGTCGGTTGAAGTTATATCGGTTTCCGGACTTTCAAGTATAGCACTTAAACCACGTCCCAAAGCCTTCTTTTTAGAGTTCATCTTCAAGATTTATTTGTTTATCGGATGATTTAATAAGGGTGAGATCATTCTTTTGAAGAATTTCTCTTGCCAGATTCAGGTAATTTGTAGCACCGGTAGAATTAATGTCGTGCATGATGATGGTTTCACCAAAACTTGGAGCTTCCCCCAGTTTGGTGTTACGGTTAATCATTGTGTCGAAAACCATATCCTGGAAATGCGCTTTTACTTCATCAACCACCTGGTTTGACAATCTAAGCCTGGAGTCGTACATAGTTAACAATATTCCCTCAATATCGAGGGAGGGAT
>CAZXQT010000020.1:0-48140 GCA_964643225.1 uncultured Lentimicrobium sp.
ACGTATTGCCAATGTGGGTAATTTCTCCGGTTGCTTCAATATAATCGCCTGCATATACAGGAGCCATGAATTCAACCATATCGTAGGCCTTAAAGAGCCCTTCATCGCCGTCGTTGCGGATGAGAAGTTCCGTAGCCACATCGCCGAACAGCTGCAGCATTTTTGCACCATCAACAAGATTACCTCCGTAATGCGCATCGTGCGAGCTCATGCGCAGTCTAATCAATACTTTTTCCATATTAGTTGCTATATTTTAACTTTAGATCACTAAAGCTTGTTACTCAATGACTCAAAGTGCATTATTCAGTGATTCAATCGATTGCAGGGATTTTTTCCAGGCACTTTTCGCTTGTCAAAAGTACTAACTATTTTGCAAGGCTCCAAATAAAGCAGCTGTTATTGTTAATTAATTAACACTGGCTTTGGCATCAATTAAACCGGCTTTTGCATTAAATACCATTAACTTACGCAGCCATACAGAAACGATGGCGACCAGTACACGCGGCCAGATAAGCCAGTGCAGCGTATAGCCCAGCGTTAGAAACAGAAGCGGATCTTCCAGCTGCGAATGCGAAATCGATAAATGATGGTTCAGCAGGTCGGCTTCCTGACGGGTCATGTAGTTTTTCTGCCGTTGATCTATCATAATGGCCGATCCGTATGCCAGTCCAACCAGGTTGCCAACTACCCATGAAAAAGTAGTGTTTGTGGGCAGTCCCATTATACGCATTAAGGGACTGAGTGGCTTTTCTATCAGCTTTATCCAGCCAAACTCTTCCATAAGCTGCTGGAAAAACAACAGCAGATTAACCAGTATAAATATCTTTAACACGGTTGTGCTGATCGACGACAACCACGACCAAAAGGAGGTCATAAAAGGCAATTGCTTATGCACGTACACTGCATCTACTTCTGATAATGATCCGGGCATCACAAGATTTAAGATGAGACCTACAGCCAGGCTGCCCAGCAGCCGGTTAACGTTTATCCAGAAGGCCGATGATCCGGTTTTTCGCATTACCGCCGTTTCAATGATAAAGCCATGCGAAACCAGGCACATAGTGGCAAGTATCATCCCTTCCCGCAAAGGAAGATTGAGCATAGAAAGCACGGCAACTACCGAATACACATTGGTGAAAAAGCTGGTTATGAGTACTATGGCTGAAACGCCCGGCAGCCCCATGTATTTGAAGTACGGAGCAGTTACCTCTGCCGTTGCCGCCAGAAATCCTGAATAATCCATCAGCATGACTGCAAACGACACAGGAACGGTGATCTTGATGAGCCACCATGCCGTTTTTAACCCTTTCGGGAATGCCCTTTTCAGACTGTTTAATATGCTTTTTCCGATATCCTTTTTCACGGCTGCAAAAGTATAGCTTTTAGCCAAATGTGTGTCAGGACTCTGCATCAATAAAGCATGGGCACATGCGAAAAATTAATAAATTTGTTTCACTAAATAACCGGTATGACCACTCTGGAGATTGTTGCACTGATAGTTTCGGGTGTTTTTGTGGGATTTATAAACACCCTTGCAGGCGGTGGCACGATCATCTCACTTTCGCTGTTTATGTTCATGGGCCTTCCGGCCGATGTGGCCAACGGTACTAACCGCATAGCGGTCATTCTGCAGAACTTTACTTCGGCAGCCAACTTTCACAGGCAAAAACTTCTTGATATCCGAAAAGCTGTCGCCCTGGCAATTCCAACTACCATCGGTTCGATAGTAGGCGCCGGTTTATCGATTCAGATCGATGAAGCTACTTTTGAGAAAGCAATGGGTGCAGTAATGCTTATGATGGTATTTTTTATACTGGTAAAACCCGATAAGTGGATCAACGGTCAGAAGCACCTGCAGCTGAAGAAAGTCTCCTGGATGCAAATGCTGCTTTTCTTTGGCATTGGTGTTTACGGTGGTTTCGTTCAGGTTGGTGTTGGGTATTTTCTGCTTGCCGGCATTGTGCTTGGTGCAGGCTTCAATCTCGTGCAGGCCAATGCAATAAAGGTGTTCATTGTGCTGATATACACCATTTTCGCACTCATTGTGTTCGTGATGAACGATAAGGTAAACTGGCAGTTCGGACTTATTCACTCCATCGGAAACATCCTCGGTGCCTACGTGGCTTCCAGATACGCGCTTACCTGGGGTGCTTCCTTTATTCGATGGTTTATTATTGTCATCATTTTTATCACCTCAGCAGACCTTTTCGGGATAGTGGACATTCGCGGACTCTTTGCCAATTAGCTTCGTGATCTCTTTTACCAGGTAGCAGGTTATGACCAGCCTGCCTACCTGGGTTAAGCATGAATTAAACATTGCTTAAACAATGTTTAAGCATTTAATAATTGTTTAATAATTGTTTAAAGAATGTTTAAGAAATGCTTAAGAAATGCTTAAGAAATGTTTAATTACCGAATCAAGTATCAATGCATAGAGAACATATCCCTCATTTTATACTGAACTGATCAAACTAACTATTACCTCCAATAACGAGCGAGGTCATGGTTAAGGAACCACCCACCGCTTTATCGTTGAACAGTTCAACGCGTTCATTTTCTTCCTGTAATGCCAATGCATACAGTAATGGTAAATAATGATCGGGCGACGGGATTGCCATTTTAAATGCGCTGCCCTGACTTGTATAATCTATCAGTGCACTGTGATTGCCATCGAGAATGAAGTGATTTATCTTCTCTCGCGCTTCCATAGCCCAGTCAAAGGCATATCCCGGCTGATGCAGCTTGTTCCATGCAACCATTCCGAGATTATGCACAATGTTTCCGCTGCCAATAATCAGCACTCCCTTATTCCTGAGGTAAGCCAGCTGCCGGGCAAATGCATAATGCTCCGACGGTTTCATAAGATAGTTCAGACTCATCTGAACCACCGGTACATCAGCTTCCGGATACAGATGCTTTACTACAATCCATGCGCCATGGTCCAGTCCCCAGCTAAGATCACCGGTAACCGGAGAATGCGGATTGCTTTCGGTGACTTGTCTGGTAATGTCCGAGGCAAGCTGCGGATTGCCGGGCGCCGGATACTGCACAGCAAAGAGTGCAGGCGGAAATCCCCCGAAATCATGTATTGTTCTCGGCTTTTCCATTGCAGTAACATGGGTGCCACGCGTCTCCCAGTGTGCCGATATTACCAGTATAGAAGAAGGGCGGGGCAAAGTCTGCCCCACCGTTCTAAAACCCCATGTGAACTCATTTTCTTCAATAGCATTCATCGGACTACCATGCCCCAGAAACAGGACCGGCATTTTTACGTTGTTTGCTATTACTTCGCTACGCACGATCAACCTCCTTAATTCTTCCTCTAAAATCTAATTCTTTAACTCTATCGAAAAAAAACACTGTTTACTGGCGTACAAATTGTACTTCGGCACTAAATTTAACTTCTTCGCTAACCAGAACACCACCTGCTTCGAGTGCTGCATTCCAGTTAAGTCCCCAGTCCTTACGGTTGAATACTCCGGTTAAAGAGAAACCGGCTTTTTTATTTCCCCAGGGGTCAATGTTAATTCCACCATACTCAACATCGAGGGTAACTTCTTTGCTTACTCCGCGCATATCGAGCATACCGGTCAGTTTGTAATTTTCGGCATCGATTTTCTGCATGGAGGTGCTTTTAAAATTAATTTGCGGGAAATTGGCAACATCAAAAAAGTCGGCACTGCGCAGATGGTTATCCCTGTCTTCGTTGTTGGTAAAAACAGACGATGCATCAATGATCAGTTTTACTGATGCGTTTGCAAAATCATCACCATCTGATTCAACTTCTGCGTTGAAAGTTCTGAATTCACCTTTTACGTTAGTGATCATAAGGTGCTTTACCTTGAAGAGGATCTCACTGTGGGTTGTGTCGAGTGCCCATTTTGTCTTAATTGCTGTTTCCATGATATTTTCTTGTTTTTTAATTTGCTGATTTATGTTCCTTAATTATCTGCTGCAAGTTACTTCTGCCCGCCGGAACAGGTGTTGAGTTTTTCGGAAGATGTATTGGGCTTTTCGGAAAAGATCATAGCGACCTGCAGAAACTGCAGGAAATAATAGTGTAGCGGAATCAGATGAGCGACTTCATCATAGAACGAAACTGTGTAGGTGTAACGCCGCTGTGTTTCTTAAACGCATTGGTAAAGCACGATTTATCGTTGTAGCCTATTTCGTAGCCAATTTCTGAGATAGTCTTGTCTGTATAGGAGAGCATGTTCTTACCTTCTGACATCCTGCGGTTTTCAATGATGTCTGATACGTTCATGCTGATGATGTTGTTGCAGATGATGTTGAGGTTGCGTGACGACATGAACAGTTTCTCAGCATAAAACTCTACTCCTGCATCGGGGCGCCGGTAGTTCTCTTCCAGTATGGCAAGAAAGTTCTTGAATGTGGTGTTTTGTCCTGACAGTTTACGTGAGCTGTTGCCGGCTTTTTCACGTTCTGCTTCCACCATAGTGAACACCACCTTGAGAAGGTCGCGTATTACGTTCATGGATGGGTTTTCGGCAGTAAATTCAGAGTACATCATCCCGCAAAGGGTGTTAATTCTTTCCGCGACAGCGTTATCAGCAATCTCCAGATTGGCGGCATCGTGGTAAAGGGCATACAGTCCAAACGAACTGCCCGGGAGAAAGTCGGTCTGAAATTTAATGACCCATATGCTGCACAGGCCTTCGTGGAGGATGGGCTTTAAACGGTGGGTTTTTCCTTTCGCGATAAAGCTCACGTAGGGTGCGGTATAGATGTCTTTTCTGAAGTCGATGAGGTGTTCGAGCTTTCCCTGCACACCCACAAGCAACTCCTCAAATTCATGAATATGGGGGTCGTTTGGGGTATTTGCAATCTCAGAAGCTCTTGCAGCTTCGAGTTTAGAAATGGTAAAAAGCTCTTTCATGTTAGCAAAGATAGCAAAAAAAGTGGGGGTGGAGTTGGGACGGGGCGTTGTTGGGTGGTTGATTTTGTAGGACATGTGAGACGGGTGGGACATGTGGGACATGACCTCATGGATAGTCTTGGCCAGGGTGGTTGTTCAGCTTTTCTGTACTCTGAAATATTTCCCTGTATTTCCGTTCAATGTTCTCCACTTCTGATTCGAGCAGAGCTGCAAATTCTTTTTCACGTGCACGGCGTGAGAACCGGCCATTGTTCTGACTCAGAAATCTGATCAGCAGGTGGACTGTTTTATCGGGCATTTCGTACTCGTTGTCAAGGAATTGCCTGAATTCGTCAAATCTAACGAGATAGTCTATTTCGGCCGGAATAATTTCATTTACGGTATCACTTACACAGTCGTAAAGAAATTCAGCCTGAGGGGTGGCATCAAAAAAACTGTAGTAATTCTTTGTGTCGTTGATTACCTCAATGTTATGATCCTTTGTTACTTTCCAATGAATTAAATTGAGCAGGGGTTTGGAGTAAGTTTCAAGAACCTTGCGGTATTCTGCTATATTGTTTAAGATAGCAGTTGAAATCGGAAATGTAATTCCTTGTTGCGAAAATCTCCTTTTGGCAAGCACATCGTGTATCAGGTAACGATGTATTCGTCCGTTGCCATCTTCAAAAGGATGTATAAAAACAAAGCCAAAGGAAATAACTGTAGCAGTCAAAACGGGATCGAATTCGCTGTTAATTAGCATATCAGCAGTTTTTACCACACCGTCGAGGAGGTCATCCAGATCCTGCCATTTAGCTGAAATGTGATCAGGTATTGGATCTCCTGATATGCGATCGTGTACTCCAACAAAGCCTCCGCTATGGCGAATCCCCATGTGAATAAATCGTCCATTTTCAATTACAATTTGCTGCAACCGCAGTAACTCTTGTTTGGATAATTGGTAAGTACCCGCTTGTCCTATTGCCTGACTCCATCTTAGGATTCGGTTGGTTTTGGGGTTTTCATCTTCAATACTGAAGGATGCTTTTGAATCTTTAAGCAATAAATATGCAGACGCTCTTAACATGATATCCCTCCTGATTTCATCGGGAAACTCCGTTTTTTGTTCAGAGATCCTGGAGGAAATAAATTGTTCAAGTTTCTGTGTTTTCCTGATAAGTGGGCAGAATAATGGGTTGCCCGGCAAATTATTTATTACCAGATGACGGGGTGATTTGACACCTTTTATACCGTATTGCAGTTTTTCATCCAATACGTTTACGTATTGCTTACGGGCTTTAAGGTTTTTCAGATTTAGCTGTCGGTTGGTTACCCATTCAATAAGGAACCAGATTCTTCGGCTGTATTGACCAAGTGGCTCAATACTTACAAGCTCCGATAGTTGATCATCGTCATATTTATTGGCTAGATAGCTAAAAATCAGCAGATTGACACCCTCGTATTTAAGAGCAAAGACAAGGTGTTTGTACAGTGCATAAATTTCGCTTTCCCCTGTATGGTCATCAGGCAGGTATTTGTTTGGAAAAAGTTTCCATTTATCACCCGATTCACTTTTATTTTGCTTGGAGATCATGGAAACCGGAAAGGTAATAGGGACAGGTAATCCCAGTTTTTCAACAATCGCAGCATAGCCAACAATAAATCCTCCGTAAGGAACCAATTCCTCGTGAAAAACAGTTGCCGATGTTGTAAAATGGGTGTTATTATACATGGATAAGGTAACTTTAGTGCATTTCTTGTTTGAGTATGCAAGATACAATAAAAATGGGTGCAAATCAATAAAAATGGGTGCAAAACATTTAATAACAGGAAAAATGGGTGCTTATGACAACACAGGATCAGATAAAAGAGTATATGGCTTCTTTGACAGACGCTAAACGTTCAGACATGGAGGCTTTGCAGAGTATGATTGTCAAACTACTGCCCGGGGGTGAAATGTGGTTTCTGGACGGTAAAGACGATAAGGGGAAGGTTGTTTCGAATCCTAATATAGGGTATGGGAGGTATACCATCACTTATGCGGATGGCAAGACCAAAGACTTTTACCAGACAGGGATCAGTGCAAATACAACAGGAATATCGGTTTATATCATGGGCATTCAGGACAAAAATTATTTACCTGAAACCTATGGAAAGAAGATAGGCAAGGCAACGGTGACCGGATATTGTATAAAATTCAGGGCGCTTAAAGATATAAACAGGGAGGTATTGGAAGAAGCAATCCGTGATGGTATTGGTCAGACCTCATAGGAGGATAAGGCTTACAAAAATCCCAGATCGAGCTGTGCTTCTTCCGACATCATATCCTGATCCCAGGGAGGATCGAAGGTAATTTCCACTTCGGCATCTTTCAGGCCGTCAATGGCAGCTATCTTGTCTTTTACTTCTTCGGGCAGGCTCTCGGCAACGGGACAGTTTGGGGCAGTGAGGGTCATCAGGATGTGGGCAACGTAGTTGTCGTCAACGCTTATGTTGTATACCAGGCCAAGATCGTAGATGTTAACCGGTATTTCGGGGTCATAGATGCCTTTTAACCGGGTAATGATCCTGTCGTTGAATTCCTGTGTTTTATCGTGGCTCATCTTGTTTATGTCTGTAAGCATTTTAAAAAGGTTTGTTTGTCAGAGTCGTTTAATTTGCCTGAGTAGGTTAGGCCGGGCTAACTTATAGCCTGCTAACTTATAGCCTGCTAACTTATAGCCTGCTAACTTATAGCCTGCTGGCTTATAGTCTGCTAACTTATAGCCTGCTAACTTATAGCCTGCTTGGTTTTAAACGCTAAAGCATACATTTTTATTTGCTTGATCATGGATAATAATCCATTGGAGCGGGTGGGCGAAAGGTGTTCGGTGAGCCCGATCTCTTTTATGAATTCTGATGAGGCATCGAGGATTTCCTGCGGGGTGTGCCCTGAATAAACACGTATAAGCAGGTTTGCTATTCCCTTGGTAATTACAGCGTCACTGTCGGCCGTGAAGTGCACAAGATGCCCGTCGAAATCGGCATGCAGCCATACCCTCGACTGGCAGCCCTGTATGAGGTTGCTTTCTACTTTGTATTTTTCATCGATCATAGGCAGTGATTTGCCCAGTTCAATAAGATAATTGTATTTATCCATCCAATCGTCGAAGTTGTCAAATTCGCTGATTATGTTGCCGGATGTTTCTTCGATTTTCATCTCTAGAGTCTAAAAATTAGCATTTTACCTGGAAATCAGCACTGTAATAAACATGTAGATCTGTTTTTGCCAGGGAAATCGTATTAACAATAATCCGAATAAAAAGTTATTGCAAAAATAACTCTTCTACCTTTTGGATTGCTTCCAGAAGACGGTCAATCTCATCTTTTGTATTATAGAATGCCATCGATGCCCGCACGGTACCCTGTATCCCCAGCCTGTCCATAAGGGGCTGAGTGCAATGGTTGCCGGTTCTGACGGCTATTCCCATCTGGTCGAGAATGGTACCTGCATCGTAAGGGTGTACTTTATCGATAAGGAATGAAACAACCGAAGTTTTTTCGGGCGCGGTGCCTATGATGGTGATGTTTGGATTTTCTGACAGTTTTTGGGTTGCATAGTGCAGCAGTTCACGCTCCCAGGCTGCAATGTTTTCAATGCCCAGTTGCTCCATGTACTTCAGCGCTGCTCCAAAACCAATAACATCTGCTACATTGGGTGTGCCTGCCTCAAATTTAAAAGGCAGTTCATTGTAAGTTGTCCTCGCAAAGGAAACAGTGCTGATCATTTCACCGCCACCCTGCCACGGAGGCATCGCATTGAGCAGCTTCTCCTTACCGTACAGTCCGCCTATGCCCATGGGACCGTAGACCTTATGCGCAGAAAAGGTATAGAAATCGCAATCCAGATCCTGTACATCGACCTGTATGTGCGAGAGGGCCTGTGCACCATCAATAAGCACGATGCTGTTGTTGAGGTGCGCAAGGCGGATTATTTCTTTCACAGGATTAATGGTGCCCAGTGAATTCGAAACATGGGTTATTGCCACCAGTTTAACCCGTTCGTTAAGTAATTGCCTGTAGGCATCCATGTTAAGACTTCCGTCTTCGCGGATAGGGATAACTTTAAGCTTAGCCTGCTTTCTTTCGCACAGCATCTGCCATGGGACAATGTTTGAGTGGTGCTCCAGTTCCGAAATAAGTATCTCATCGCCCTGCTCAATGTTCTCCATTCCCCAGGTATTAGCCACAAGGTTAATAGATTCAGTGGTTCCGCGTGTGTAGATTATCTCATAACTGTACCTGGCATTCAGAAACTCTTTAATTACCGTGCGTACTTCTTCGAAGGCAATGGTTGCTTTTCGGCTCAGACTGTGCACCCCCCGGTGAACGTTGCTGTTATACTGTGTATAGTAATTTGTAATGGCCTCTATAACGGCCATGGGTTTCTGCGTGGTGGCGGCATTGTCAAAATAAACCAGAGGTCTTTTATTAACAATTTGGTCCAGAACAGGGAAATCCTTTCTAATAGTTATCGGGTTAAATGCTTTTGCCTGTTTCTCCATTACTATCCTGTTACAGCTGCCTCCTGAGCGACGGCTTGGTTCCAGATTCAAAGTTTCGTCTGCCTTAATTAGGTGCTTTAATTTGTCTGCATTAATTAAGATCTGCCTTAATTAGATCTGCCTTATCAGGCCTTCCTTAATTGCGGCGGCAAAGTTAAGGCTAAATGCGGCTCATGTCAATGTTAAAAGTCCTGCGCTGCTCCTGGGCATTACAGTGTAACACGCACTGGTCGCAAATGGATAACTCACCACGCAATCTTTTTTTCACGAGGTCGTCGATACGGCTGCGCAGGCTTTCAATGCTTATTTTGTTTACTACTTCTGCAGCGAACGCGTACATAAGGAGCATGCGGGCATTTTCGTACGTTATGCCCCGTGAACGCAGATAAAACATGGCGTTATCGTCCAGTTGACCTACAGTGGCACCGTGGCTGCACTTTACATCGTCGGCATAGATCTCGAGAAAAGGTTTGGTATCAATTACTGCCTTGTCGGAGATGAGGATGTTCTTGTTATTCTGATAGGCATTGGTGCGTTGTGCATCACGCCGCACAAGGATGTGCCCGTTGAATACTCCGCTGGCATGGTCGTCGAGTATGCCCTTGAACATTTCGTTGCTGGTACAATCGGCCACAGCATGGTCAACAAACACCTGGTTGTCGATGTGCTGATTTCTGTCCATAAGATATAGTCCGAGGACATCTGCATTGGCACCGCTGCCCGAAAGGGTCGCGTAGCTTTCGTTACGGATAAATCCGCCATTAAGGCTTATGCCGTTAGTGGATAGGTTGGCAAACTTTTCGAGATGGAACCAGCTGTAATTCATTAAAGTGGACCGGTCGTTCTTGTTTTGCAACTTATAGTGGTCAAGATGGGCATTTTCGTCGAGGTAAAACTCCGAAATGGTATTGATAAAGCTGCGGTGATCATCTATAGAGTCGTCGCACTGTACCAGGGTAAGTGAGCTGTTTTTGCCCATGATCACCAGGTTGCGCAGTTGAATCATCGAGTCTTTCTGCAGATTGATAACACTTACCATTTGCAGAGGCTTCTCGGCAGTTACTTTGTCCGGAACATAGATGAAAACACCGTCCATGGCCAGCGCGGTATTCAGTGCGGTGAGCCCGTTTGCTTTCATATCCGCATACCTGCCGAAGTGCTTTTCAATAAGTTCGGGATACTGGTTAAAAGCTGCACGCAGGCTGCCGACGATCATTCCGTTGGCGTACTTTGTTATGAGTCCGTCACTTGCTGTATACCATCCGTTAAGTACCGTTACCGAAAGGGTATCGAAACCGGGGACTTCGCATTTAAACAGGTTTTCGGAGTTTACTTGTGGTGGTTCATCCGAAAAGGGGATAGTAAAGTCGTGTTCCAGTGGACCTCTGAGATCGGTGTTTCTCCATTTTTCCTGTTTGGTGTCAGGAAAACCGTGCTCCTCAAAAAATCTGAAAGCATCCGCACGCATTGCTTTAATCCGGTCGTTGTCAAAAGCCGAAATAGATGCATGGTGCATCCTGAAGTGCTCCAGAAGATGCTCTTTTATTGTCAATAAATTGTCTTCCATAATTTTCAGATGCTATTTATTCCAGCTCTGCCTTTATCCATTCATACCCTTTTTCTTCGAGCTCGAGAGCCAGATCTTTACCGCCTGTGCGCACTATGCGTCCGTCGAACAGCACATGTACCACATCGGGAACAATATAATCGAGCAACCTCTGGTAATGGGTAATTACCAGAAATGCATTGTCGGGGCGTTTAAGCATGTTTACCCCATTGGCGACTATTTTAAGGGCATCAATGTCCAGACCTGAATCTGTTTCGTCAAGAATAGCCAGAGAGGGTTCAAGCATAGCCATCTGGAATATTTCATTTTTCTTTTTTTCGCCACCCGAGAAACCTTCATTTACAGAGCGGTTAGTGAGTTTAGCATGTATTTCAAGAAGCCTCTTCTTTTCATCCATTTTAGCAAGGAATTCAGAGGCAGGCATCGGATCAAGTCCTTTATATTTGCGCTGCTCGTTGACTGCTGTGCGCATAAAGTTGGTCATGCTTACTCCGGGTATTTCAACAGGATACTGGAACCCCAGAAAAATGCCTTCGGCGGCTCTTTCTTCCACGGCAAGTGAAAGCAGATCCTTACCCTTGTAAAGCACTTCACCATCTGTTACATCAAAAATATCGCGACCTGAAATTACAGAAGCAAGCGTGCTTTTGCCGGTCCCGTTTGGCCCCATTATGGCATGTACTTCGCCGGGTTTGACTTCAAGATTTACTCCTTTAAGGATTTCTTTGTTGTTGATTGATACCCTTAAGTTCTTAATTACAAGCATATTATATGTTTTTCTATTGGGTGTTAAGTCGATTATCCTACGCTGCCTTCCAGGGATATAGAGAGCAGTTTTTGAGCTTCCACGGCAAATTCCATGGGCAGTTGTTTGAGAACTTCGCGTGCATATCCGTTCACGATCAGTCCGATAGCACTTTCGGTTGAAATGCCACGCTGGTTGCAATAGAACAACTGATCATCAGAGATTTTTGATGTGGTTGCCTCATGCTCTACGATGGAGGTTTTGTTTTCGGTTTTTATGTACGGGAATGTGTGTGCACCGCATTTATCGCCCAGTAAGAGGGAATCGCACTGCGAAAAGTTACGGCTGTTTTCAGCACGCTTGGTCATTTTTACGAGCCCACGGTAGCTGTTGTTGCTGTAACCCGCCGAAATACCCTTCGAGATGATGGTGCTTTTGGTGTTACGGCCCAGGTGAATCATCTTGGTGCCGGTATCGGCCTGCTGGTAGTTGTTGGTAACTGCAACAGAGTAGAATTCGCCAACGGAATTATCGCCCATAAGTATAACGCTGGGGTACTTCCAAGTAATGGCAGATCCTGTTTCTACCTGTGTCCAGGATATTTTAGCATTGTTTCCCTTGCAAATACCCCTTTTGGTTACGAAGTTATATATACCTCCTTCACCCTGCTTGTTACCGGGATACCAGTTTTGTACGGTGGAGTATTTCACCTCGGCATCCTTGAGTGCAATGATCTCTACGATGGCAGCATGGAGCTGGTTTTCGTCGCGCATGGGAGCGGTACATCCTTCCATATAGCTAACATAACTGCCTTCGTCGCCAATGATGAGTGTTCTCTCAAACTGACCTGTATTGGCAGCATTGATGCGGAAATAGGTTGAAAGCTCTACCGGACAGCGAACGCCCCTGGGTACATAGCAGAACGAGCCATCGGTAAATACTGCCGAGTTCAGGGCTGCAAAGTAATTGTCGTGCGACGGTACAACACTTCCCAGGTACTGTTTTACAAGGTCAGGGTATTTTTGCACAGCTTCACTGAAGGAGCAGAACAGAATGCCTTTTTTCTCGAGTGTTTCAGAGAAGGTGGTCTTCACCGATACGGAGTCGATAACGGCATCAACGGCTACACCCGAAAGCCTCTTTTGCTCTTCGAGCGAAATGCCGAGCTTGTTAAAGGTATCGAGCAATTCGGGGTCCACTTCTTCGAGACTACTCAGTTCTTTCTTTTTCTTCGGTGCAGCATAGTAAATTATATCCTGGTAGTTAATTGGCGGATGGTGCAGGTGTGCCCAGGTGGGCTCTGTCATTTCAAGCCACTTACGATAAGCATCTAACCTGAAGTCAAGTAACCAGTCCGGCTCGTTCTTTTTACGCGAAATGAAACGGATAATGTCTTCGTTTAACCCTTTCGGGGCAGTGTCCATTTCAATATCTGTATAGAAGCCGTATTTGTAGTCGCTCTGGGTTACTTCTTCTAATATCTTTTTGGGTTCTTTATCCATCTTAACAAGTGTATTGAGCACTAATTTAGATTAAATTAAAATAGGCTGCAAAGATACGGTTTTTAGCTTTAATATAAGTACTTCATTTCTGCTTTTTGGCTCTCCTTTTTTGCAGGAACTCGCCCAAAAACCGAAAGTCTGAGCCCGAAAACTGGAATAATGCTGCAAGGCTGGTGCCGGTTATACGGCAGTACAAAAGTACATAGATCAAGGTGCCCGTTAAATAACTTATATTGGTAGCTATGGCAGCCCCAATGCCTCCATAACGGGGAATAAGCAGAAGGTTGAGCAGTATGTTAAGCACCAGGGAAGGAGCCAGGGCTTTGATTGCTACATTGGGCTTACCCATGCCCGATAATTGTCCGCTGAGAATTCTGAAAACAATGAGAATGACAATGCCCGGCAGAATAGTCTGCACTATACCAATGCTTTGGATGTAGGCAGGCCATATGAGAGGAATCACCAGCGGAGCAGTCAGGTATATAGCCAGCGAAAGAACCACTCCCGCAATCAGCGAAAGCCGCAGGAGCCGTGCTGTATTGGCATTCATGAGCGCAGTATCGGTGGAGTTCGCGCTTCGGGTCATAACTACCACACTTACAGCCAGAGGTATCTGCCAAAGCAGCTCGGCAATACTCACTCCCAGCGAATAGAGACCCACCTCTTTTGCATCGGCCAGCCATTGCAACAGGAGTATATCGATGCGGTAGTTAAGCTGTATCATTAAAAACGACAAGGCAAACACAACGCCCAGCCGTATCATGTTGTATATAAGTGGATTGCGTAGAGAAAGTGTAATTGTGTATTCCTTTCGGAGGAGGTTTACCGCATAGGCTGAAACCAGCAGGTTACTGAACATAAGAGAGAACAGAGCGCCGTTAACTCCCAGTTTCAACATCCAGACCAAAACAGAAGCAAGCACAAGCGTAAGTAATGCGGTTAGCCAGTTTATCAGATTTGCCTTTCGCATCTGTTCTTTGGCAAGGAACACGCCTCCTGCGTAGATAGCTGACAGGCGCATGGGGATAGTGAGCAGTGCCATACCCATGAGCAGCAGGGTGAATCCGGCCTTGTGCATAAACAGGTAGGCAAGTATGCTAAAGAAAATGCCCGAAGAAGATGTAATGATCAGTGCCGACATTACGGCCGATACCACTTTATCGGGATCATGTTTGCCCGAGCCTATCAGGAATATGGTTGATGGTCTGATACCCATCTGAAAAAAACTTACCACCAGAAAGGGTATAACCAGCACAGCGGTATATAAACCGTACCCTTCAGGACCCAGTGTATTGGTGAGCAATACAACCAGCAGCAGATTTGCGGCCAGCGCCGTTACATTGCTGCTGAACACACTGAGTATGTCGGTGGTAAATGACCTTTTATGCAACACTTGTCTCCTTTATAGTCTTTAAGATCCGACTGCTGAGTTCTTTCAGCGAAAGGTTATCAAATAACAGATAGGGCGGAATGTTAACTTTATATTTATCCAGTATATCCTGCTGTAACTGAATTGCTTTCAAAGAGTTAAGACCGTATAGAGTAAGGTACTTCTGTATATCTATGCGCTCAGGGGCTATGTTAAGTTTGCTGTGTACCCATGCAATGAGCCACGATTGAATGCCTTCAAGTGCATCCACATCGGGAGAGTTATCAGCACTTTTGGCAGAAGCAGTCCCGCTATTGTCCGGTAATGCTGTTGAAGGACTGTCGGTTGCATACGATGCCCCCACTATGTCAAGGGTTTTCCCTAAAAATCCCTGTTTACAAGCTTTTCGCTGAATTTTACCGCTCGATGTTTTGGGTATGCTGGTTGTTCGCAGTAAAAGAACAGCATACACATCCTGTTCCAATTTGCCGGCAATTGCTTCCCTGATAGCATTGCTTATTTCTTCTGCATTGAAGTTTCGCAGATAGGTGCGCTCCACTTCTGCAACAATCACCAACCGTTCAGAGTTCCCGATCTCTGCCGAAAATGCCGCAACAGCAGCAGACCGGATAGCAGGGTGGGCCTGCTCTGTAAGGTATTCAATGTCCTGAGGGTAATAATTCTTTCCCTGCAGAATGATCAGATCTTTAAGCCTGCCGGTAATAAACAGTTCCCCGTTAAAGAAGAAGCCCAGATCGCCTGTACGCAGGTAGTGTTTCCCGGTATTGTCATTAAATATCTGTGCGCGGTAAACCTCCCCTGTAAGCACTTCATTGTTCCAGTATCCTGCTGTTACAATAGAACCGGCTACCCAGATCTCGCCTATTCGGTTATCGGTAATGGGTATCGTGGTTTCGGGGTCGACTATAATAACTTCGGTATCAAGCCAGGGTTTTCCTACCCCGACAAGGTAACGGGTATCGGTGTCGTTGGGCCGACCGGTTATTATGAGGTTATTTTCGAAGGCAGAAGCAGACACGCCAAGATAAACAGGACCACGTAAGGCAGGGGGGCCGGAGATAATAAGGGTGGTTTCGGCCATGCCATAGCTGGGGTTTAGCATTTGTGCTTTAATCCCGTATGGTGCATAGGCTTCAACAAAGCGCTCAAAAGTCTCTTTGCGGACTGGCTCTGAACCGCTGTACAAAGTTTCCATGGTCGATAAATCAAGGCCTTTCCGTTCAGCCTCAGGAATCCCGTCAACACAGAGATCGAATGCAAAATTAGGGGCCCCGCCGTGGGTACCTTTGTATTTTTGAATTGCCCGCAGCCATCGTACCGGCTTTTGAATAAAGGCAACGGGTGGCATGAGAACACCGGGGAAACCGGTGTAAACTGGTTCAAGTACAGCCTCAATCAACCCCATGTCATGAAAGGCGGGCAGCCAGCTTACGGAAACACTGTCCGTGGTAAGACTAAAACTCTGACGAAGAAATTCGTTGTTACACGCAATGTTGGCATGGGTAACCATGACCCCTTTAGGCTGCCCGGTCGAGCCGGATGTATACTGCAGCAGGGCTATTTCATCGGGAAGCGCCAATATGGGAGCGACCGACCGGTTTGCAGATGCCTGTTCTCTGTTATCCACGGTTATCCAGTGCATGGATTTTAACTCTTCGAGATCTGAGAACGACCGGTTAAAGGCATCATGGATACCGGATTCAGACAATACGATAGTCGCACTGCAATCCGCTACAAGCGTTTTTATACGGTCGAGCGATCTGTTTTTGCGGGGAGCATAGGCTGGCACTGCAATTATTCCTGCATAAAAGCAGCCATATAAAGCTCTCAGGAAGTGAGTTCCGGGATGAAAGAGCATCAGTGCGCGCTCACCTCTCCGGTGGTTTTTCAGCAGAAGGGCAGCTATGGAACATGCGTCCTCATGAAGCTGCTGATAGGTAATATGTTCTGCGTTTTCTTCTCCGTCGTGCAGATATATGTAAGCCGTTTTATCGGGAGTGGTGGTGGCCCTGGTATGTAGTATTTGCGGTATAGTGGTCCCCATTTATTTTGTAAGTTAAAGCAGTTCAGGATGTTGCTGCAAAATTATGCTAAATAGGTTTAACTTTTCGTTTGTTGAATTTCCAGTATACTTTCAGGAAAATGCCCAGGGTACGGTTCAGCTTATTACGCCAGTTGTAAGGCAAATGGTCACCCAGCATAATAAGCTTATACATGACATTGGCGTAAAGGAGCGAAGGTAAAATCCACAGATACAAAAACAGGCTGAATTTTGGGTACATACGTGTATAACCTGCCTTTTCGGCCGTTTTACCCATTACCAGGTCAGCAACCTTGATCTGACGGGGCGTCATGTCGGTTTGCCATTTGTTCATCCTTTCCGTATTGATGGGGTTGAACAGACTCTTATGAATGGTCTTTACCCCGTCATCGCCGGCATATATTTTCTCGGCTTCCGCTTTTTTGGTATAAAAAGACAATACTGCAGGATCGAAATCAATACCAAGGAAGTCGCACATCTTACGGCAATGCAGTTCCGGATCGGTTACAAGATCCTCGTAGCGGATGGAATATATAAGATCGGGATGTTTTTCGCGAAGTTTCCACATCTTTTTCAGTGCGTACTTCCAGCGGTAAATAACGATCGGAACAACCGGCACTTCGAAATTTACGTTGATCAGCGACAGGTAATTGTCGCGGTAATCGCGGGTGATGTGTATTATTTTAGATTCAGGATACAGCGTATGGATCCGGTGCGCATACAGTGAGTACATGGGATTCTTATCGCCGATCATGGTAATGTTTTGCTTTTCGTAAACCGACTTGTACGATAGATAAACCTCGCTCACCATGTGCCGGAAGGTGCTGTTGCCGGATGACTTTATAAGCCTTTCTGTCAGTTCATCCCTGTTGATCATCCATTTATCGAAATAACGCTGTTTGTACAGGTCGCCGATAAACTCGCGGATTACTGCTTCGGTCCAGTTGGTTATGTGCTCGTATTTTTTATACAGAATTATGATGAAAGGGCTTTCGGGCGGGATGAGCAGGTTAGGATGTGACTCAAACAGTAACCGTAATAAAGTGGTCCCTGACCGAGGTCTGCCTATGATGAAAAAGAATGGAATGTTTTGCATTAAGCCGGTAGATCAGATTGCGGCAGTAAAATTAGCGATTTTATTTCCTGCATAAGTTAATTGGTTGAAAATGCTTTATTTTGCAGCACAAACTGCAATATTTTTCATGCTATTTAATTCGACAGACTATCTGTTGTTCTTTCCGGTCGTGGTAATGCTGTATTATGCATTCCCTGACAAGTGGAAATGGGCGCTGCTTCTCGCTGCAAGCTATTTCTTTTATGCCTGCTGGAAGCTGGAATACGTGGCGCTGATAATGATCACTACTCTGGCTGACTACTTCATCGGGTTGAGGATAGCAAAGGCTGATCAGAAACGAAAGAAAAAGAACTGGCTGGTGTTAAGCATTCTGCTCAACCTGGGAATGCTGGCCGGTTTTAAATACCTGAACTTTTTCTCGCAAAGCATAAATGATGTACTGGGGCTGTTCAGCGGGGAATCATCGTTTACGGTTCTGAATATTCTGTTACCTGTAGGGATCTCGTTTTATATTTTTCAGTCACTAAGCTATACCATTGATGTATACAGAGGAACAGCACCTGCTGAACGACATCTGGGGATATTTGCATTGTATGTGTCTTTTTTCCCTCAACTGGTAGCAGGACCAATTGAACGTTCAACCAACCTAATTCCCCAGTTCTATCATCCAAAATCCTTCAGCAACGACCGGTTTGTCAGTGGATTAAAACTTATGGTATGGGGCTTTTTTAAAAAACTGGTCATCGCCGACAGGCTCGGTTTGTTTGTAAGTTATGTTTACGACAATCCGACCCAGCATCATGGCATTACAGTTATTTTAGCGAGCGTTTTGTTCGTATATCAGTTATACTGTGATTTTTCAGGGTATACCGATATCGCAAGGGGATCGGCCAGGATAATGGGGTATAATCTGATGATCAATTTCAACAGACCGTTAATAGCGCAGTCTTTGCGTGATTTCTGGAACCGCTGGCATATCTCACTTACCACCTGGTTTCGTGATTACCTTCTCTTTTCATTACCCTACATTAAAAATAACCGCGTAGTTTATACACTGTTGTACAGGAACCTGATTATAACCTATTTACTGATGGGGCTGTGGCATGGTGCTTCATGGACATTTGTGCTATTCGGAGCATTTCATGGTGTACTGATAGTTCTGGAGACATATACAGATAAATGGAGAGCCCGGTTCTTTGATGTATCCGGCATTGGGAAAATTCCTGGCCTTAAACTCGTTCTTTCTCAGATAGTAACCTTCTCACTGGTGGTGGCCTCGCTATTCTTTTTCAGGGCAAATTCATTAAACGACAGCCTTTTGTTAATGGGTAGCGCCTTCGATTTCAGTACAACAAAAGATGCACTGCGGTTTATTTTAAAGGACAATGAAGTACTGTTTGGGATTTTAATGGTAGTGGTTTTACTGTTTGTTGAAAGATTTCATGCAAAGCACAATCTGATGCTTAGTCTGGCAAAAAAGCCCCTGTTTATCCGATGGACCATGTATGCGGGACTATTGTTCTTTGTGTTGCTGTTTGGAGTACTACATGAACAGAAATTCATTTATTTTCAGTTTTAGTTATGGGCAGCACGTTTAAAAAATACCTGGTCTTCGCACTTCTGCTTGTAGCAATAAATACATTGCTCGATCAGGCTTTCAAGGCATTTTCTGTTCATAATATGCTGAATGAAACTATGGATAAGCAGTTCGACGAATACAACGAAAAGCTCGAATACCTTGCTATGGGCAATTCACACAACTGCATTAACACCCACATACTGCCCAACAGCTTTAACTACGGATCTCCCAGTGAGAATTTTATACAATCGTACTACAAACTTAAAAGCATTATCGAAGAAAAAGGAAAGAAGCCTGAAACCCTGCTTTTACAAGCCGACCTTTCTTCATTCGGACAGAAAAGCTCAGACCGCTATGAATACAACAGCTACTGGATCAAGTACATAGATTATTTAGAACTTTCGCGGGTGAAAAACGATTACGGGATCTTATCAAAATGGCACGAAGGAAGGTTCTTTTCCTACGTTGGCAATTACAAGGATGTTCAGCTGTCAATTGTGTACCGGCTTAAAATGAAGAACCTGGAAATGCACAATGGCTACAGGCCACACCGCGACTACAGGAATTTTGCCAATGAACCCAATAAGCGCAAAACTGCCTGGAATAAAGCGCAACTTATTTTGTCGGGGGATAATTATTTTGATTCTGCAGCAGGCTTTTATTTTGATAAGATCTTTCAGTTATGCCAGGCGAACGGCATTCAGGTGGTGTTGATCAGGTACCCGTTAACCATGGAATTCAGTGAAGAAGAGCGTAACATTGTTCCTGCTGAAAAAATTGAGAAACAAATCGAAGCAATTGCAACCAGGTATCCGGTCTACAGAGGCACACTTGATTATCATAACCTTTACTTTAATCATCCTGAATACTTTTTTGATCCGGATCATCTTAATGTAAAAGGCTCCGATCTGTTAACACATCGTATTACAGACGATCTGCAATCGGTAGTTACTGCGCAGTATGTAAAGAATTAGTTATTTTTTGCGGAAGTGTTTTCCAATATTCGCTGCCAGCCACAGTGGCCCTTTATTCAGCAGGGCAGCTCTCAGTTTATACGGAAAACGGTCAATAACACGGGTTGCAGCATATAGCAGCCTTGCATATACTATGCCGGGAAGTGCCAGTAGCCTGGTTTCCATACCCACTTTAAGATATTTTCGCTGGTAGCCTGCCATTTCTGCATAACTGCCGGCTACATAGTCGGCAATACGCACCTTGCGTTCGGGCATCGATGTTTTCCAAAGCCCCAGCCTGCCGGTATTGATCGGGTTAAACAGACTGCTGTGATGCTTCTGGAGTATGTCCTGCGGGTATACTGCAGCTGCCTGCTCTTTCATCCTGTAAAAATTGAAGACCTCTTCGTTATAGGGAATTTGCAGGAAGGTGCATAAAGCCCGGAAGTGCGTTTGAGGATCCCCGGCAAGGTCTTCGTACCGGATAAAGTATATCGAATCAGGGTATTTTTTTGCTGCCTTGAGCGCAGTCTTATAAAAGTACTTCCATTTATACACTACCAGCGATGCGGCAGGTATTTCAAAATCAACACGGGTAATGCTGTCGTAATTATCGCGATAATCTCTCAGAACATAAAGGAACTTTGCATCAGGGTACAGTTTCTTCAGCTTGTCGATGTATATGGTATAGCCGTGGTTCTTATCGCCGATGATACGGATATCCTCTTTTGGGAAAAACGAGATGTAGTGGAGGTAAACGCTCTCGCAGATTTCTGTGTAAGAATTTCTGCCCTGAAGGGCCAGGAGATCTGTTAACAGTTTTTCTCTGTCAATATTCCACGAACTGAATTGCCATTGCCGGAGCAGGTCATTATAAAAAGCCCGTATGTGTTCTTCGGTCCAGAAGTTTATTTTACCATAACGGGGATACAGGTTAAGCACGAACTGGCATTCCCATGGAATCTGCACATTAGGATGGGCATCGAACAGAGACTGAAAAAGTGTAGTCCCTGTTCGAGGCCTTCCTATGATGAAAAATAGTGGTAAAGACAAATTGCTTTTATTTATTTTCCGGGTACACCGGTTGTTCTTGTCCAGGTAAGTGTTTTGCTGATGAATCCGGCTCCACCGGTTACCTGCATGGTCTTGCTGCTCTTATCGAGTTTTACCTTACCGTTAAAGGATTTGCCTGTCTGAGGCTGATATATTCTGCCGCCTTCGTACTGACCGGTCTTCGGGTTGTAGGTAAGGCCGGTAATGATGTCCTGGCCGACCAATGGTTTACTGCGTTTTGTCTTGTCAGGATTGTTAACATCTTTCAATGGCTGACCCTTTTTGTCTTTTTGTTTTGACCACACTATTTTGCCGTTGTATTTATCGCCGGCTTTGTAGAATTCAACGATGGTGGCTTTTTGTGCAGTAAGCCAGTAACCTGTAATGTCTTTACTTGCAACGGCCGGTTTGGCAGGAGTTGCAGGAGTTGCCGGTTTAGCAGGAGTTGCTTTGGAAGCAGATGTCGGTTTGGCGGGAGTAGCCGGTTTAGCAGGGGTAGCCGGTTTGGCAGGAGTTGCCGGCGTTGTCTTGGTCACAGCTTTGTCTGAAGTTGTCTTAACAGAAGAAGGTGTGGTGCCCTGTTTTTTCTGGGTACTGAATTCGGTCTTCTTTGTCGTTTTTTCTACGGTCTGTGCATACGAGGCCTGATTTGCTGCAAATGATACCACGGCTACAATAAGCAGAGCCGAAAGTAGTTGCTTTGTTTTCATTGGCTTTTAAGTTTTAATTTATTGTGAACAAAAATACGTAAATATTTACCTGTCCTATTGCAAATGTCATACCAAAATTGGTTTTGATTACTTTAGCGGCTGCTAACTGCTTTTCTTTCTAATCCCTGTTATCAAATTCTCTGTTATTAATGAAGATCCCATTCAATAAGCCACATTTTACCGGAAGCGAGGTTTATCACCTTTCTAATGCCGCTATGCTTGGAAGGTTGTCGGGCAATGGGACCTACACGCAGAAGTGTCATGCCTTTTTCGAAGAAAGATATGCGGTACCTAAAGTGTTGCTTACAACCAGCTGTACGGATGCTTTGGAAATGGCAGCTTTATTATGCAGGGTAGCACCGGGCGATGAAGTAATAATGCCTTCATACACGTTTGTATCTACTGCCAATGCTTTTGCTCTGAGAGGAGCACGCATAGTATTTGCCGACAGTGGATCCGATAATCCAAACGTTGGTCCGGAAGAAATAGAAAAGCTTATTACAACCCGTACCAGGGTTATCGTGGTAATGCACTATGGGGGTATTGCATGCGATATGGACCGGATAATGGCAATTGCAAACCAATATAACCTGCTGGTAGTGGAAGACGCAGCACAATGTATTGAGGCTACGTATAAAGGAAAACAATTAGGCACAATCGGGCATCTGGGAACCTTTTCTTTTCATGAAACTAAAAACATTACCTGTGGTGAAGGAGGTATGTTACTGGTTAATGATCCATCTATGATATCTGCCGCTGAAATTATCTGGGAAAAGGGAACCAACCGGGCCGCATTTGCCAGGGGTGAAGTAGAAAAATACGAATGGGTTTCGCTGGGGAGTTCTTTTCTGCCAAATGAACTTACTGCCGCTTTTCTTTATGCTCAACTGGAGTCTGTGGAAGAAATACAGAAAAAACGCCTGAAAATCTGGAACAGTTATAGGGAGGAATTTCAAAAAGCTGACCTGAGCGAACAGATAATGCTCCCGATTATACCTGATTTTGCCATGCACAATGCGCACCTGTTCTATATAACGGTGAAGGACCAGGGCACGCGTGATGAACTGCTAACCCACCTGCACGATAAAGGTATTCACGCGGTATTCCATTATCTTGCCTTGCACAGGTCACCGTATTTCAGAGATGTGCAAGATGTGGGTTATGATGATTTACATGATATGGGTAATAATGATGAGCTGAACCGTTTCACCAATGCAGAAAGGTTTGCTTCAACACTGCTGCGCCTCCCGTTCTATTATGATATCACAGACGAGGAGATACGCTATGTTACCGAAAACATCCGGGCTTTTTTTAAATCATAGAAGGATCGAACGTAACCACGATATCGCTGTTAACATCAAAAGAGGCCTTTGATTTCTTTTTATCGGGATAATCGATCACCGACAGGAAATACCGCATTGCCTCCATCCTGGCAACGGTTTTATTGTTACCCTTAACAATTACCCAGGGACTTTTTTCGGTATGGGTAGCCAGAAACATCTGGTTTTTGTAGTTGGTATATTCATCCCACATTTGCTGGGCCTTCAGGTCGACCGTACTAAGTTTCCATCGCTTAAGCGGATTCTTGATCCTGTCCTCGAGCCGCACTTTCTGTTCAGTTATGTCGATAGAGAACCAGAACTTTAAGATGGTAATACCGTCTTCGATCAGCATCTGCTCAAAAAGAGGCACTTGTTTCAGAAACAGTTCGTATTGCTCCTGAGTGCAGAATCCCATTACGGGTTCTACAACTGCACGATTATACCAGCTGCGGTCAAAGAATACCATTTCGCCTGCATTGGGAAGTTCTTTGATATACCGCTGAAAATACCACTGCCCCTTTTCAATTTCTGTAGGCTTGGGCAAAGCGATCACCCGTATAAACCTGGGATTGAGGTATCGGGTAAAGCGATAGATTGCCCCGCCTTTTCCGGCGGTATCTCTTCCCTCAAAGATAATAACGACTCTTAACCGCTGATCATAGACCCATTTCTGCAGTTTTAGCAGTTCTATCTGAAGCTTGATATAATCACTGTTTCTGTTGGCTCTGTAATAACTATATTCCATAAAAGTATGGCCGTAAAATCACTGACAGAATTCGCTGTTTACAGATTGTCGGCCAGACGCCGGCCTTTTTCGTCAAACAGCAAACCAAGCTCTTTCCAGTCAGTGCTGTAAATAAATATTTTATATTGATGCCTGTTGCCGGGCAGGTCAAGAATGTATGCCGATCCCGGTTGCCAGCCTTTAAATTCTTTCGACTTGATAGCCTTTTTTACCGGCTCGGGCAATAACGACATCTCTGTTTCTGTCTCTGTCCGTATCCACTTGCCATCAGGAGTGTAATAAGCTTCTTTGTAGTGATCATCTACTCTGAAGGAAACAGCAATAAGCCGGTCAAGTACCGTCCAGCTTACATCTTCGCTTCCTTTGTAATGCTTATTAAAATGGGCTTTGGTTGCTGCAGGTAATAAGTTGGCGGCAAAATGCCGTGATTGTGCTGTTGTTTCAGTACTTAAAAGAAATACTACGATACTGATAATAAGAAGCCGATACATATACCGGTAAATGTTAATGATTAATTATTCTGATTGATTAAAAAAGTTAAATACTATCTGTGCTTTTGCCTTGCCTATAACTGAAATTAATGTATCAATGTTTGCCTGTTTTATTCTTTTTACCGATTTTAATTCCTTGAGAAGCGTTTCGGCCGTTGCAGGACCAATACCGGGTATTTCGTGCAGTACGGTTTTAATGGTGCCTTTTTCGCGTCTCTTACGATGATGCGTGATTCCGAAACGGTGTGCTTCGTCGCGCATTTGCTGAATAACCCGCAGTGTTTCTGATTTTTTATCGAGATATAAAGGGGTGGAGTCGCCCGGGAAATACAGTTCCTCGAGGCGCTTTGCAATGCCGATGAGTTGTATTCGGTTAGCCAGACCAAGTTTCTCTATACTGGCCATGGCCGAGCTTAACTGTCCCTTGCCTCCGTCGATGATGACTACCTGAGGGAGTTCTTTCTCCTCTTCAACCAAACGCAGGTAGCGACGGTATACTACTTCCTCCATACTGGCAAAGTCGTTAGGACCTTCCACGGTCTTGATATTGAAGTGCCGGTATTCTTTTTTATCCGGTCGGCCGTTTTTAAATACTACCAGCGAAGAAACCGGGTAGGTGCCCTGCGTATTCGAATTATCGAAGCACTCCATGTGTGCCGGAAGGGTGTTTAAACGGAGGTCTTTGCGTATGGTTTCGAGTATACGGTTTGTGCGCCGCTCCGGATCTACCAGTTCGCGCTGCCGCTGCTTGTCGAGCTGATAGTATTTGGCATTTCTCTCCGAAAGAAGGAGCAATTCTTTTTTATCGCCCTTTTGCGGAACAGTGAAAATTACTCCCGGTATCTCAAAGTCAGGCTTGAACGGTACAATGATCTCTTTGGCACCCGATTCAAAACGAGTGAAAAGATCCGCAATAGCGATAGCTAACAACTCTTCCTGACTTTCATCGAGTTTCTTTTTTATCTCGATGGTATGCGATTGTACAATGGCCCCGTTTACAACTTTAAGGAAATTTACATAAGCCGACTGGTCATCCTGCGAAAGAGAATATACGTCGACGTTATGAATGGAAGGATTTACAACGGTTGATTTGCTCTGGTATTTATCGAGAATTTCAATTTTCTCTTTAAGGATTTGCGCCTTTTCAAACTGAAAATCATCGGCATATTCCTTCATTTTTTTTGCCAGCTGTACTCTTATCTGTGAGATATTGCCTTTAATGATATCTCTGATGCTCCTGATGTTAGCCGCGTAGTCTTCTGCCGATTGCAGGCCCACACAAGGGGCAAGGCAATTGCCTATGTGGTATTCAAGGCAAACCTTAAATTTGCCGCTTTGAATATTTTTTTCTGTAAGATTAAGGGTACAGGTGCGGCGGGGATACAGTTGCCTTATCAGATCGAGCAGCGTATGCATCATCTTGCCCGATGCATAGGGACCAAAATACTCGCTGCCGTCTTTGATTACATTGCGTGTGGAGTATACCCGTGGAAAAGGTTCATTTCTGATAACGATCCAGGGGTAGGTTTTGTCGTCTTTAAGCATCGCGTTATAGCGAGGCTTGTATTCTTTTATAAGATTGTTTTCGAGCAGCAGTGCATCGAATTCGGTCCTTACCACTATCCATTTCAGGTCGGCAATTCTCGAAACGAGTACCCGTATTTTACCCGAATGCGAAGTGTCTTTGTTAAAGTAGGATAACACTCTTTTTTTAAGGTTTTTTGCCTTACCGACATAAATGAGGTTCCCGTCTTTATCGAAATACTGATACACTCCCGGGTTTTCGGGTAATGTTTTAAGTTTCAGTTCAAGCGCGTTTTTAGGAGTCATTGCTGCCGTATTAACAAGTCAAACCCTACAATGTCATCTGTAAATTTTACTCCCGCATGTGGTCAAATCCCTGAGCCATGATCGGATACATACTGCCACCTCTGCTGATAAGGTATTCGCCTTCGTTTTGTGCAGTCATGTGTCCGATGACGGAAACACCTTTAATGGCCTGTACTTTTTCCAGGTCATCGATATTTACAGTAAAGAGCAGTTCGTAATCCTCCCCGCCGTTCATGGCAGCAGTGGTAGTATCCATTTTAAACTCTGCTGCAATATCGGCTGTTACCACGTCGACAGGAATCTTTTCTTCGAATACTCTGCAGCCCAGACCTGAATCCTTACATATATGCAGTATTTCACTGGCCAGTCCGTCGCTTATATCTATCATTGCTGTAGGCAGCACACCAGCCTGTTCCAGTTTTTCAATTATATCGGTCCGGGGTTCTGGTTTCAGCTGCCGTTCAAGTACATAATCGTTGCCTTCCAGCTCGGGTTGTACTTGTGGGTTGGCTTTAAAGGCTGCCTTTTCGCGCTGTAATACAAGCAGGCCCATATACGAAGCGCCCAGATCACCGGTTACGCATATAAGGTTGTTTTCTTTTGCCGTATCCCGGTATACCTGTTTGCCATTCTCCACCTCCCCTACAACTGTTACCGAAATAAACAAGCCGGAAACCGACGAGGTAGTGTCGCCACCTACCAGATCAACGCCGTATCTTTCACAGGCGAGTCGGATTCCGCTATACAGTTCATCGAGAGCTTCCACCGGAAACCGGTTGGAAACGGCAATGCCCACAAGTAACTGGGTAGCTTTGCCGTTCATGGAAGCAATATCTGAAATATTTACTGCAGCAGCCTTATATCCCAGATGTTTGAGTGGTGTGTAGGATAGATCAAAATGGACACCTTCTATGAGCAGGTCTTTCGATACCAGAAGCAGCTTTCCGCGGCTGTCAATTACAGCAGCATCGTCGCCTACCGCTTTGATGGTTCCGGGATTAACGATCTTTATATTTTCTGTAAGCCTGCGAATTAAACCAAACTCACCCAGGGCAGATAGTTCTGTCCGCGAAGGCTTCTTGTTATCGAACATAGTTACTTGTATTTGTGCAAATTAAGAGTTGCAAAGATAGACAGAATTTGTATATCAGGAAGTGCATATCAGGAGGCTGGATCCTTTAACGTAAACCATTTTCCTTCGGTTGTTTCGTGAACAGCTATGTCGTTCCGGCTGAGCAGAATAGTTTCAAACGACTGCGCAATTCCACATGCATAATCATCGGGTTCGAGCAGTAACCTTGGCTGCAGATCGACCGTGGCAAGTGTTCTCACTGCCTGTCTGATCTTTCCGGCTCTACGTTCGAAGTCTTCGCGTGTTAATTCATACAGCTGGTTCTCTGTGTTTTCCTGGCCTTCTGTTAATCGGTATCCCAGCTGCATGTTGTATTTTACGGCGTTTGTATTGGTTTTCAGGATGTGGGCATATTGTCTGCCCCATAGCAGAAAGTAAAAGTTCAGTTCTATTCCGGCAACGGAAATAAAATAAGGGACAAACGTATTGTAGTATTCTGTTTTTCCGAGAAACAGCCCCGACTCAGAGGTGCGTGACTCCCAGTTAATGTTTTTATCGTTAAGTAATCCGATTTTTTCGCCCTTGTAATGAATCAGGAGGTAATTATTGTGCTGATTGTTAATGGATGCAAACCATTTCTTTTGCTGCCCGGCAGTAATTATTTCCCTGTACTCCATATTGAGCCGTACAGGGTCAGAATTGCGCCATTCCCTTACAAGCTCGATATCTTCTGCCTTTAATCGTTCCAGCATGATGCCGTACTTGAACACCTTCATGAACGCAGCGTTTTTTGTATGGAATACGGTGGCTTGCGGTTTTGCACATTATAGATGCGGCTAAGGTATTCGCCCAGAACTCCCAGTGAAAGCATGATAATGCCCGTGGAAAAAAGAATGGCAACGATCATAGCTGTAAATCCCAGAGGCACATCGTTAAATATTTTCTTGTAAATAAACCACAAACCTGCTATAAAGCTCAGAAATGCTGCTGAAAATCCGGTGTATATCATCAGCTGCAGCGGTATGGCCGTATAATATATAACGAGGTTTGTAAGCAGTGAAAACAGCGATTTATTGGTGTAGTTTGATTTCTGAAACGGCCTTTTCTGATGGGTTACCGTTACAAATTCTATGTTGTTGGTATACCAGTTAAAGAGTTCATCAATATAGATGAAATTGATCTGATGATTGAGGAGGTTTCTGGCCATAGAAGCTTTTATAAGCCGGAAAGATGATCCATTCCCTTTTTGCTGGAAAAAGCGCCGTGAGGATCCTTTTAACGCAGCACTGCCCATATTCCGCACCATGGAATGATGTTTTTTCGTAAAAATGCCGTATACAATATCGGCATCGGTCTGCTGCATCCGCTCAATTAGTTTAGGTATATCGGCCGGAATGTTTTGCAGGTCATCGTCAATGGTAATGATGTATTCACCGGATGCAGCGGCAACTCCGCATACGGTTGCATTGTGCTGTCCAAAATTCTTTGCCAGTTTTATGGCTGTAACTTTATCCTCCTCCCGGTGCAGTTGTTCGAGTACCTGCCAGGAATTGTCGGTACTGGCATCATCCACAAAGATCACCTCATAGGTCTTGCCAAGGACTTTAAAGCTTTCAGCTATTTGCCGGTAAAGTTCCTTTAACGACTGGCTGCTGTTGTAAACAGGCACTATTACGGAATAATTGGGCATGTTTTGTTGTATTTTTTTTAAGCCGATTTTATCCACCACCAAGGATAAGACTGGTTGCTGAAACCCATTTTGATGCATCAGAGAGGTAGTAAATAATGGTATTTGCTACATCCTTCGGATCGCCAAGCCCTAATATCTGTCTGGCTTCGATCATGTTAACTGCTTCTTTTGAGTAATTCTCGGCTGTTTGATCAAGCATAGGTGTTTTAACAAATGCCGGTGCAACACAGTTTACCCGGATGCCTTTGGGAGCAAGTTCGAGGGCAAGCACTCTCGCATAAGCCTCCAGAGCTGCTCTGGCACTAATGTACATAGCCCCACCAACAAAAGGATAACGTGTTGAGATGGACGAAATATATACAAGGGAGCCATTGCCCCGTGCAATACGCTTCTTGCCAAGCAATGCAGCTGTTAACAGGACTGCGGCATTGAAGCTTATACTGAATGTTTTGCTGATGGTTGCTTCTGTGATAAAACGTGCCGGTGAGAGATCGGAAACACCGGTGCTGAATACCACTCCATTAAGAACAGGCAGGGATGCGACAAGATCGTTGATTTCATTCTGCAGGGTGAGGTCGGCAAGGAACTGCGAATGACCTTCGCCCTGAAGTTTTTCAAACGTTGCCTGTAACCTGCCGGTATTACGGCCTGTGATAATTACATGAGCTCCCATTTGCGAAGCGCTAATTGCAGTTTGCATCCCAAGCCCGGATGAAGCACCTGTAACAAGTATTGTTTTTCCTTCTAAGGAGAATGGATTCATTGTTCTTTAGTTTCAGGCTCTTTGGTTAATATGGTAATTTCGGGAATCAGGATATTCTGTGTTTCAATCAGCATCGTGCCCCAGGAAAGACCAATACCGAATGCTGACAGTAATAGCTTATGATTGCCGGTAGATATAGCTTCTCTCAACTGTGTTACTATAGTAAGAGGAATAGAAGCTGAACTGGTATTGCCATAGTTTGTGAGCGAATAGGGTACCTTCTCTTCGGCTACTTTCAGCATTTTGCGTAAGGTTTCATTTATAAGCCGATTGGCCTGATGAAATAACAGATAATGAAATTCATCCAGCGTACGGTTAAAGTGTTTTAATGTGGTCTTTATATTGGGAACCACTTCGCGCAGGGAGAAATTAAAAACTTCAATACCGTTTAACTCTATTTGCAGCCTGTTTCGGTAAATTCCTTCGCCATATTTTTTGACTGCAAAAGACTCTTTGCCTGCCAGATTTCTAACTCCCCCATCACGTATAATAATTGCCTCATATCCGCTGCCGTCGCTCTGAAGATTAAACTGCATTGCCGGTGCACCTTCCTTTAGCTCCAGCGCTGTTGCAGTACCTGCGTCACCAAAAAGTGGATAGGTACTTTTATCTCTGAAAGAGGATGTTACATTTGACAGGTCACCCGCCAGTAGCAATCCTTTCTTTATGCCGGTTGATCTCATCATGGATGCCATGACCGACATGCCGTACACATAGCCTGAACAACCAAGGTTAATATCCAGAGCCATACATGTTTTAGGCAATTGCAGTCTGTCCTGCAATATGGTGCTGGTTGAAGGTATAATATAGTCGCGGGACTGTGAAACAAAGATGAGCAGATTAATGTCCTGCTCTTTCCAGTCCAGCTGATCAAGCAACTGTTTTGCAGCCTGAAAACACAGGTCGGATGTAGTTTGCCCTGGTTCGGCAACATGTCTTTTTTCTACACCAATGGTTTTTACAAGCAATTCACGGTCACTGCTTTTAATCCATGAGTAATCATGGTTTGACAGTACCTTTTCAGGTACGCAGGCCGAAATTCCGGCAATATGAATATCAGCAATTTCAAAAAGTGCCATATTTGCAGAGAAGTAACTATATAAAATGAGATGTACAAAGTTAGGGAAAAGAATAACTCTAAATGTCGGTTGTATATGTCTTAATTTTGGAAGAATCGCTATACTTGCAAACTGAATTGCCTTGAATGAAACGAAAACTTTTACTGGTTAACCCAAGAAACCAACAATATGGTGGCCAGGTTAACAGAGAAATTAACCAAATGATGCCTTTGGCACTGGGTATTGTGGCTGCGTTGACTCCCGATGACTGGTTAATTGAATTTATTGATGAGAATTTTGAGACCTTCTCGCTTAAAGAGGCAGATATAGTTGCCTTTACAGCATTTACAGCTAATGCTCCCCGTGTTTATGAGATTGCAGCTGTTTGTCGCGATGCCGGCATTCACACTGTTATGGGAGGGGTGCATGCCTCTATGTACAGTGAAGAAGCGTTGCATTATGTGGATACGGTTGTTTCGGGCGAAGCAGAAAGCTCCTGGCCTTCCTTCATACGGGATTTCCTGGAAGGGAAGCCCCTGAAATACTATCAGGGTGAACTGGTCGACATTAATACAGTGCCTTTTGTAAAGCGTGATATATTCGATAAATATCCCTATAAATACGATCTGGTGCAGACCTCCAGAGGATGCCCGATGGGATGTGATTTTTGCAGCGTAACACAATTCTGCGGTAAATCATACCGGGAACGGGCTATTGAGGATGTAATTGAGGAGCTTAAACAGACTAAACGGGGGTTGATATTCTTTGTAGATGATAACCTGGTAAACAACAACAAGGGTGCTCAGGAAAGGGCAATTACGCTTTTCCGTAAAATGATAGAACATAAGGTGGCAAAACCGTGGTTCTCGCAGGCGGCACTAAACTTTGCCGATAATGAGCAGGTATTATACTGGGCAAGGAAGAGTGGTTGTATGATGATTCTTCTGGGTGTGGAAGCCGAAAGTCGCGAAGCACTTAAAGAAATGAAGAAGAATCTCAACCTGAAGAAGGGGGTGGATGCCTATGAGCCTATATTTAAAAAAATCCACAAGTATGGCATTGGCGTGCTTGCTACCATGATATTTGCCATGGAAAGCGACTCTGTAGAGGACCTTTATGCCCGGCGCGATTTCATAAAAAAGAGTAGTTTCGATAGCTATCAGACTTCCATACTCACGCCATTTCCCGGTACCCGGCTATTTGAAAGGGTGAACACTCAGGGTAAGATCGAAGCTTGTAATTATCCTCACGACTGGAGGCATTATATTGGTACTGTGCCGGTTTTAAAGCACGATAAGATGACCACTGATCAGATAAGGTTGGTTATGAAGGAGATCTGGTTAACACTTTATACCAAAGAAGCAGTGCGAAGACAACTTTTTAAGACACTGCGGCAAACAAGGAGTTTCAAAACAGCTTACTGGTCGTATGGTATCAATCATACCTACAGTCGCTGGTGTCTGGAAGGTGTTTACGATATCGATGCACGGTCGGACAAGGACAAAAACGGTAAAAGGCCCCTTTACCTCAGGGTAACTGACAAGGTCCTGTGGCTGATGTATCAGCTTGCCTGGAGAGATATCACCAGAAGATTTGAGGTAAAAGGCAAATAGTTGCAGGCTTTAAACCCTGATCGCTGACTATTGAACCCTTGATTCAATTATTCTGTATATATCCTCCACAGTACTGGAGTTAGCAATGTCTTCTGCATTTATGGTAACATCGTACTCCGTTTTAACCATAGCTATCAGGATAAGTGCATTTATAGAGTTCCATTCAAATATTTCTCTGAAAACGCTGTCTGATTTAAGAGTTCCCGGCTCTATATCGTCAAATTCTTCCTCTATACGGGCTATAAAATTCTGAATATTCATCAAAGTTTCGTTAAGGGAGCAAAGATAAAAAAATATTTTATCAATAAAGTGCTGATTTATAGTTTAAAAGAAGCTTTCTGCCTAAATTTTATTGCTATCATTGCACCCGTTTTTTGATGAGAAATGGGGAATCATGCAAGAAAAAGTACGAAAGTTACTGTTAATCAATCCGGTTAATAAGGAACGTAAAGGGTTTGTTAATGATATAAGCACTAAATTTATGCCTATTGGTCTGGGCATAGTTGCTAATCTCACACCTGAGCACTGGGAAGTAGAACTTATTGACGAGAGTTTTGAAGATTTTGAATTTGCAGAAGCCGACCTTGTCGGTTTAACAGCTTTTACAGCAAATGCATACCGGGCTTACGAGATAGCAAAGGTATACCGTGATAAAGGGATACCTGTTGTAATGGGAGGTATTCATGCCACCATGTACACGAAGGAGGCCTCCGATTATTTCGATGCTATAGTAATACGGGATGCCGAAGGTGCATGGCCTGAACTGATACGCGACTTTGAGTCGGGCAAAATGCATAAACTGTACGATGGAGGCTATGTTGAAGTAGAGGAAATTGCGAAACCACGCAGGGATATTTTCCGTAAATATCCATACGTGTACGATCTGGTGCAGACTTCGAGAGGTTGTCCGATGGGATGTGATTTTTGTTCGGTAACCCAGATGTGTGGTAAGACGTACCGGGAACGCTTAGTTGACGATGTGCTTGATGAGCTTGAGGAGTGTGAGCGGCATCTGCTGTTTTTTGTGGATGATAATCTGGTTAATAACCGTAAGGGAGCGCAGGAGAGAGCGATAACACTGTTCAAAGGAATGGTGGAAAGGGGTTTTAACAAGCATTGGCTATCGCAGGTAGCTATAAATTTCGCCGATAACGAAGAAGTTTTATACTGGGCAAACAAGGCAGGCTGCAGATTAGTGCTTATGGGCATTGAGGCAGAGAAAGCAGAAGCCTTAAAAGATATGCGTAAGAACCTGAATCTTAAAAGAGGCCCCGGCAGTTATGAGGAGGTTTTCAGAAGAATTCACAAACATAGTATCGGAATACTGGGAACAATGATCTTCGGACTTGACAGTGATACGCGCGAAGATCTTCTTGCCCGGCGTGATTTTATTTTAAAGAGCAGTATTGATTCCTTTCAGTGCACCATCATTACTCCATTGCCCGGAACGCAGTTGTTTATGCGGTTTAAGTCAGAACCGGGCAGGATAGTAAAAAATAACTTTCCTTACGACTGGCAGCATTACCATTGCATGAAGGCTGTTATTAATTCCGCCCGTATGACGCACGAAGAGTTGGAGACCATCATGCGTGAAATCTGGCTAAGCCTGTATAATAAGGAGACAATCAGAAAAAAAATGCTCAGAACGCTGAGGCAGACAAAAAGCTTTGAGGTTGCATACTGGACATATTCCTCTAACCATAATTACGGTCGCATGGCACTGGAAGATATCATTGAAAAAGATCCACAGGGAGTGACAAGAAATATGGAATGGAAAAATCGCAAGCGTTCGTTGTATCTGAACTTAACCGATAAGCTCTTAATGCTCATTTACCTGTTTAAATGGAACAGGATAGCAGGTAGGTATGCAAATAAAACAACGGCCGGATAAACGGTATTCCGTAAATAAACAGAGTTAAAGTTCAGGTTTAAAACCATCTGCCAGATACCTCTGCAGGAGTTTATACCGTTGCAGCTTACCGCTGGATGTTTTAGGGATCTCATTCGATCGTACCATGACCAGCTCGTCGAGTGTTATACCAAGGGAACTACGCAGCAGATTTCGCATATTTACAAACAAGGCATCTGCTTTTTCACCAGGAGATCCGGCAAGAAAAGCAACCACTTTCTCCTGACCGCTGTTTTTATCCGTATATCCGGCAAAGCAAACTTTTCCATAAGTTATTCCGTCAATGGTACAAACCAGTTCTTCCAGGTCATTTGCAAAGTAATTGCGCCCGTTCTTAAAGATTATGTCTTTAAATCTACCGCTGATATAATAGTTGCCCTGGAATTGAAATCCAATATCGCCGGTATTAAACCATCCATCGGTGAAAGCTTTCTCCGATTCTTCCAAGCGATTATAGTATCCGTTTGTAACAGAGGATCCTTTAATAAATACCAGGCCTGCATTGCCAACGGGAACATTTTTTCCGTTAAGGTTAGCTATTTTAATTTCAATATCGTTGAGTGGTAAACCAACACTTACAATCTGGCGGGCAGCGGGGTGGTCTGACGATACCTCTTCAGCAATCCCGTCACGGTCAAGCCTTATAGCATTAAATGCGGTGATAACCGAGGGTTCCATAAGGGGGGTGAACGTAGCTGCAAGAGTTACTTCTGCAAGACCATATACCGGCATCATGGCATTGGGATGGAACTTAAAAGGCTCCAGTGCTTTGACAAAATCAAGCATTATTTGCACCGAAATGGGTTCTGCACCGTTTAACAAACCCTGAAGAGATGAGAAATCCCAGTCAGGAACGATGCGCATACGTTTTATATGCCTCAGCGTTAATGCTAATCCGAAGTTTGGACAGCCGGTGATCTTAACCTTCTTTTTTGTGAGCATATCGAGCCACAGCCCCGGGTTCTTAATGAAGTCGACTGTCTCGGTGTGCCACTGATCTATGGAACAATACAGCGGCGTAAGATGGTAACCTATGAGCCCCATATCGTGAAACAATGGCATCCAGTTTCCGACAATATTTCCGGTGCGAAAATCGAGACCTATACGGATGGCATCGAGGTTAACCATGATATTGCTGTGCGAAAGCATGATACCTTTCGGGTCTCCTGTGCTTCCCGAGGAATACTGGATGAAAGCAACTGTCCCGGGTTCTATATTTGTTTCTGTGAATTTGCCTGAACAATCAAGCTGCTCCATAGTCATAACCCGCAATCCCTGATGTTCGTTTGTTTGCGGTAAGCGACTCATGAATACGGGAGGATTGTCCAGCTGGGCAGAAACATTCAGCAGCTTGTGTACCGGAGGATTGTATCCTGAAAATGTGAGTGGGGGTTGAAGAACTGTTGGTATGATTCCGCCAAGGAAAGCAGCCCAAAGCAGCACAATGGAATCGCGGTTACACTCTGAGGCAATGATAATCTTATCGCCTGAAACAATTCCTGCATTCCTTAACCCGATATTTATTTTTTCGGCTTCTGCCAGCAGATCTGCATAAGACAATGTGGTTTCGGTGCCTTTGTCGTCGATGAAGCCTGTTATAGCTCCCGAAGATGCAGCTCTTCTTAGTATGTCAGGAAGGGTGAGTTTATCGTGATAGTATTTGCTCGTATCAGCCATTGTACCAATAACAAATAATTATGCCCGCAAAGGGCTTTTGAGTTTTAATTAGAAGCTCCGTATTTACGGGCCAGGTCATAGTAGTAATCGGCTTTGGTGGTATCGCCCGACTGCAGGAAATACTGTCTTAACCGCATGCTGAGATTGTAATTGGCGGGATTTATCCGCATTGCCTTCTCAAGATATTCCACTCCTTTCTGAAGTTCACCACGGCGCATTGCGAAAGCACCAAGATTCAGGTAAGGGGCATCCATCTCAGGGTCTATCTTTATAATGTCTTCATTTAACGCTATTGCTTTCTCAAAATTACCGGTTTTTTCGTACATGATGGAGAGATTTGACATTGTTTTGATCTCCCAGGGTAAAAGCTCAAGCGATTTCTCATAGTTCTCAATGGACTTTTCGTACTGGTCGGTTACCTGATAGGTGTATCCTAAGTTATAATAAGCAACCTGCAGGTCGGGATTTGCCTCTACTGCTTTTTCGAAGTATTTAATGGCTGAATCGGATTGATTAAGAAGCAGCAGATAGCTCTCGCCCAGGTTATTCCATGCATCAGGATAAGCCGGATAAACTGCAACTGCACGTTTAAAGTGCAGAATGGCGGTGTTTGCATCCTCCGTAATAGCATTGCGGGGAGTGCCTGATTTGAGTTGTTCTACGATGGAACTCCGCAGGTTGGTTGCATAAATGAAGTTTGCCTTTGCTGACCGTTCGAGGTACGGCATGTCGGCTTTGTAAAGTGTCAGCTCATCTTTCCAGTCTGCGTTACGATCAATGGTCTTTGCTGTTGCAGGAACCGATAGGACAATAACCAGCAGTATAACACTGTTTTTTGCTTTTACAGGCATAGCACCGGTGTTTGTGTACCCGAAAGCACGAAACAGCCCATAAACAAGTGCAAGGCAAAATCCAAGGGTAGCTATATAAAGAAATCTTTCAGCTACAATACCTGTAGGTGGTGCCAGAAGGTTGGAGAAAATTCCGATGTTGATCAGATAGAAAAGGATAGCAAACGAAAAAATGGACTTCTTTCTGAACGTATACATTGCATAGGCAAACAAACCTGCATGCATCAGCAGCGCTAACCAGACCAGTGGATTCGCAGGTGTTGTGACCAGAATCATATCGTAGCCGTAATAAAACAATAGTGGATGAGGGAAAACCAGCATTTTAAGATAGAAAAGCAACACCATCATACTGGTGCCTATGCGTTCAGCAAACGTAGGGTCAAACTGCAAGGGATTCTCAATAAACTGCATGGGCCTTACTGCTGTTCCGATAATGAATCTTGGAATCATTACTACCAGTGCAAGAACAACCACTATGAGCAGAGTGGTGAGTGCAATCTTTCGGGGTTTTGTGTCGGTAAAGAAGTAAAATACAAGGGGAATAATGAACAGGAAAGTCATGACATTTACTTTCGACATATATCCGAGTGCGAAGGTAAGAAGCGCCCACAGAATGTTTATTTTTTTACCTGTTTCGTTCCATTTCAAAAAGAAATGAAGACTGGCAAGTGCACCCAGAAAGCTAAGAAGTTCTTCCCGGTTTTTAAGACTAGCAACCACTTCGGTATGAATAGGGTGGACCATGAAAAGCACTACAGTTAACAGTGGAAGCAGGTAGTGGTATCCTTTCAGCAGTTTTAACAGCAGGCTGAACAAAAGCATCCCCGTAAGGGCATATAAAAGTACATTGATAAAGTGGCTTACATGGGGATTTTCGCCGAAAAACTGATGCTCGAGAGCAAAAGTGGCCTTGGCAACCGGACGGTATCCATAGTTGTGCTGACCTCCCTCTTCTGCATTCATCGTTATATAGTTTGATGTGAAGATGGCAGGTATGGCTTTTATTCCTTGCTGTACCATAGGGTTTACCGATGTTACATAGGAGTCGTCGAGAGAATAGCGATTACTTATGGTATTTCCATAAAGTATAAATGCTATAACGGCTATCAGTAGATACCAGATTTTTAAATTTACAGGCCTTTGGCTAACGGAGGTTTCTTTAGGTTTACCCGTCTTACCAGGTGCAGATTCGGCAGTGTTTATTTTCGATTTCATGAAGAGATCCAGACTTATAGCGCTAATTTTCAATGCAAAGAAAAGAAAAAAAACTAAGTCTGCTTCAGGCTGTTTGTCAGCAATACAAATTCATTTACACTAAGTTGTTCTGCACGTTTATCGAGAAGGGTTTCTGTTTCTGCTGAAGCTATAAGATTAAGACTCTTAAGTGCATTTCTAAGTGTCTTGCGCCGTTGGTTAAATGCTGTTTTTACAAGCTTCTTAAAAAGATCTTTGTCGCATCCGAGATCGGTGACATCATTTCTCCGTAACCGTATAACTGCCGATTTTACTTTGGGGGGTGGCGTGAATACGTGCTCGCTGACAGTAAAGAGATATTCGATGTTATACCAGGCCTGCAGAAGAACACTCAATATACCGTATGTTTTTGATCCGGGTTTTGCAGCCAGTCTTTCAGCAACCTCTTTTTGCAGCATGCACACTATTTCAGGAATCTGGTCAAGGTGTTCGAGTATTTTGAAAAAGATCTGCGACGAGATATTGTAGGGAAAATTGCCGATTATAGTAAAGCTGCCTTCAAAACAGGTGGTGGGATCTATTTTGAGAAAGTCAGATTCAATGAACTTATGGGCATCGGCAGGGAACCGGTCTTTTAAATACGCAATGCTTTCGGTATCTACATCAAAAGCGAGCAGATTACCTATATCTTTTTTTAACAGATACTTTGTCAGTACACCGGTACCCGGCCCGATCTCAAGGACAGCATCGCAGGGTAGTGAAATGCTGTCAGTAATTTTAGCCGCAATATCTTCATCGTGAAGGAAGTGCTGACCCAGGTGTTTCTTTGGTTTAACGTACGACATGCAATCAGGTTAAAGTGTTTCTTTGAAGTCACCCCTGAGCTGCCTGAACTGTTTTCTGGCTTCCACCACATACAGGCTGCCGGGAAAATCTTTCATCAGCTTTTGTAAATATTCCATGGCTTTGGCAGGATCGTTGAGTGGGTTCCTGTAAAGGCCGGCCAGCTGAAAAAGTGCATCATCGGCATGAATATCGTAATTAAACTCATCAACAACCCGCTGATATAACGCTGCTGCTTCAGTAAACTGTCCGTTTTTTTGATAAATTTCTGCTTTCTTCATTAAAATATCATCGGTGATGGAATGCCGGGGGAAAGCGAGCATAATAGAATCGAGCAGAGCCAGTGAAGCAGAGGTCTGATTTCTGAAAAGCATAAGATCAGCGCGGGCAAAGCTTTCAAGGGGCAAGGTGATACTATCGGCTTCTATATTGTCGGAAATGAGGAGCGACATTTCCATAGCATCGTTTGCTATAAGCTTGGAAGTAGCGGCTTTAAGAACATCGAGCTGAGCGCGGGCCCAGTCAAATTCGCCTATATAAAATGACAATCTTGCATTTCTGAACTTTGCTTCATGTCCAACAGGATCGTTCTTAAATGCTTTATCTACCTGAGAATACAGCAGGGTTGCTTCCCAGGGTTCTCCACTCAGCAGGTAAATATCGGCCAGTTCCATCTTGCATTCAGCCTGAAGGTATTTATCGGAAGCAGTTTTAGTGATCAGATCATTGAGAATGCTTATGGCTTCCATTGTGTTGTTCAGGAAAAAAGCCTCTATGTGTGCAAGGTTACGGGCCAGGGGGTATATGAGCGTATTGAACTTGTTATTTTCAATAGTTGCCCGGTACCTTTTCGTTAGTTCTGTGAGTTTTTTATCGTCAATGGGATAAGTCTTCGTAATTAATTCATACTCAATTAACAGCAGACCAGCCTCCGCTACGGTTTTAAGTGCGGGGTCGTCAGACTTAGTGATAACATAATTGTATGCATCTGCGGCCACTCTGTAGTCACCGTTCGAAGTACTCAGCTGCGCGAGAGCATATACCCTGGAACCATTTTCGCCCAGTCTTCGGTCGAGTGCTTTTGCCTGTATAAGGGCTGATTCAAAGTCTTTAAGCTGAAGTGAGAGCCAAACCAGCATTTCAGAGAAGGCGATGTTATCGGGCTCTTTTTGTACCTGAATAACCAGGCCGCGGCGTATTGCTTCTGTTTTTAGATTTTCAGGATCATTGGCAAGAGAGTTTTGCAGGCGTGCCTGTACCTGATCTGCATATTCGGGCTGTTGCTGCAATAGTGTAAGATATTCTTCCGTCATCTTATCGTACTGCCCCATCAGATCATACATCTGACCGAGTTCCATGCTAAACGGATATATATTTCCGATGAGTTGCCTGCCTTTCTGATAGGCTTTAATGGCATATTCGTATTCTCTCCTGACCATGAAGGAGTTGGCGAGGTCAAATACAGATGCCTGCTGTGGCTCAAGATCTTTGATCAGGTCGTCGAAAAGTCGTATTGCTTTTTGCGACTGGTTACTTCTGATAAGTACATATCCTTCATCAACTTTATATTTATAGTCGCGCGGATTACGTTTTATCTGTTGTCTGACAAGCCTGGCGGCCTTGTCCGTTTCTCCCAGTTCGAGCCATGACTGAAGCAGATAGGTGTAGGCAAAATGATCGGGTTTTGCTTCGTATAGCCGTTCGAATACTTCCGAAGCTTTCTGGTAATCTCTGTCGCTATAGAACTGCAGTCCGAGTTGCTGATCTGTCTGATTTTGCGATTGTGAAAAAAATGGCAGTATCAGCAGCAATAGTATCCAAAGTGAAGTCCAGGACGGTTTTTTCATGTACAACAGGTTGTTCCTTACACAGGCTATGTCTGTCAGAACAACAAATCAAAACCTGTATAGGTTGCCAGCGCTTTCGGAATACGTATTCCGTCGGCAGTCTGATTGTTTTCAAGCAGAGAAGCAACTATACGTGGTAACGCCAGTGCGCTGCCGTTTAGTGTATGACAAAGGCGGGTTTTGCCGTTTTCGTCTTTAAACCGAAGTTTCATTCTGTTGGCCTGGAAGGACTCGAAGTTGGATACAGAACTTACTTCAAGCCATTTTTCCTGGGCAGCTGACCATACCTCAAAGTCGTATGTTAATGCGGAGGTAAAACTCATGTCGCCACCACACAGTTTAAGAATGCGGAAGGGTAGTTCCAGTTTACGCAGCAGGCCGGCAACATAATCGCGCATTTCTTCCAGGGTCTGGTATGAATTGTCGGGATGTTGTATCTGTACAATTTCTACTTTATCGAACTGATGAAGCCTGTTCAGTCCACGTACATCTTTTCCGTAAGAGCCTGCTTCGCGGCGGAAACAGTTCGAATAGGCAACATTCCTGATTGGCAGGGAAGAGGCTTTAACAATTTCGTCTCTGTAGATATTGGTTACGGGGACTTCAGCAGTAGGTATGAGATACAGTTTATCGGTCTGACAGAAGTACATTTGTCCGTCTTTATCGGGCAACTGACCTGTACCATAACCGGAAGCTTCGTTAACAACCAGTGGAGGTTGTATTTCGTAATAACCGGCTTCGATAGCATTGTCTAAAAAGAAGTTTATGAGTGCACGCTGTAAACGGGCCCCTTTTCCTTTGTAAAATGGGAACCCGGCTCCCGTAACTTTATTGCCAAGTTCGAAATCAATGATATCGTATTTACCGGCGAGTTCCCAGTGGGGAACAGAACCGGCCGGCAGAACGGGCATTGTTCCTTCGCTGTGGACTATTAAATTATCTTCTGCAGTCTTACCTGTTGGAACGGAAGGGTGTGGCATGTTGGGAAGCTGAATCAGCAGGTTGTTCTGCTCAGCGGAAACCGCATCAAGCTGTATTGCCAGTTCTTTGGCAGTGGTCTTTAATTCTGCAACCCTGTTCTTCAACTCAAGAGCATCAGAAGCCTTGCCTGCTTTCATCAGGTTCCCGACTTCACGGGATATGTTGTTCGATTCAGCGAGGTTGTCGTCCAGTTCTTTCTGCAGTTCCCTGCGTTGTGTGTCGAGTTGAATAATCTGCTGAATTGTCTGGGTAGCATCTATATTCTTGATCTTTAAACGCTCAATAACATCCTGAGTGTTTTCGCGGATATAATGAATTTCAAGCATGGGTTACTGATTTGTGATTTGGTGAGTGCAAAAATAGCAAAAAAAAAGTGGCGACTGATGTAACCCCATATCATCAACAGCCGCTCACTTTTGCACTAATTAAAATCAAAGATCAATCCGGTTGAACGGCTAACACCGCTGAGTGTCGGCCGGACGACTAACTGCTTGCATTAATTGTACGACACTACTACTGTTAGTTTGCCGTTGTAATCACCACTTAGTTGTTTGCCTTCTATTAAAGATGAAAGCGAAATATCTTTACTGCCGCTGTTATCAGCCATAAGCAGATTTGAGTTTACTTTATTGAAAGCCTGGTGGCCGGTGTTGTTTGCTACGTTAAGATCGGCAACGTTAACATCAACCATCGATTGGGAAGCATCAGAAATATGAATAGTTCCCAGATCAATGCTGCCATTATAATCGGGCTGAACCTTCAGCATGGTATTCATGTAATTATGGGCAGAAACTGACTCAATGACTTCGGCACTGACATGACCCGTAACGGTTACCTGTGCAAATACTGCAAAAGGAAGCAGAAAACTTATTGCTATTATCAGGATCGGGGTTTTCATTATGGGGTTTTGTCCGGGTTACAGGGCAAAGATATTTGTGTACTTTGCTGTTAAGCAATTTATCCGGATAAAAAATAGCAAATAATTGTTATGGCATATAAATAGTTGAAAAACAAGATTTTAAAAAATGCAAAAAACTATTGGGCAGGTATAAAGAAATTTATGGGGAAAGAAATTATATGGGGTATGTAAAATAAATTACCACTTGCATACTAAAGGAAAGTAATGCAAAAAAAAAGTGGCGACTGATGTAACCCCATATCATCAACAGCCGCTCACTTTTGCACTAATTAAAATCAAAGATCAATCCGGTTGAACGGCTAACACCGCTGAGTGTCGGCCGGACGACTAACTGCTTGCATTAATTGTACGACACTACTACTGTTAGTTTGCCGTTGTAATCACCACTTAGTTGTTTGCCTTCTATTAAAGATGAAAGCGAAATATCTTTACTGCCGCTGTTATCAGCCATTAGCAGATTTGAGTTTACTTTACTGAAAGCCTGGTGGCCGGTGTTATTTGTTACGTTAAAATCAGCAATGTTAACATCAACCATCGACTGCGAAGCGTCCGAAATATGAATAGTTCCCAGATCAATGTTGCCGTTATAATCAGGTTGAACTTTTAATAAAGTGTTCATATAATTATGGGCAGAAACTGACTCAATAACTTCGGCACTGACGTGACCGGTAACGGTTACCTGTGCAAAAATTGAAAGAGGAAGCAGGAAACTTATTGCTATTATCAGGATGAAATTTTTCATTATGGGGTATTGTTTGGGTTACAGGGCAAAGATATCTGCACACTTTACTGTAAAGCAAATTATCCGAATAAAAAATATTAAGAAAAATACTGAAATTTATTAAGATGCTGAATGACAGCATTTAAAAACAAGTAAAAATCTATAGGATAAGTATAAAGAAATTATAGAGTAAAGAAACTATATAGTTAATGTAAAAAAATTAACGAATGAATTTGGTTTGTTGAAAAGGCCCGGTAACCTGTGTGTTATCAGAATTTTTAATGTATTTTTGAGTCTTCAAATATTCCCCATGTGCCGTTTTCTCTCAATTCTGTGGCTATTTAGTATATTACCTTGTTTGTCATTACATGCACAGGAGCCTGTTTACAGAAATTATTCGGTTGAGAATGGATTACCAAGTTCAGAGGTATTTCATGTACTGCAGGACTCGAAAGGTTATATCTGGTTCGCGACTAATATGGGGGTTAGCAGATTTGACGGCAAAACTTTCAAGAATTTCGATATACAGGATGGAATACCTGAAAATACAGTATTTGAAGTGTTTGAGGATGCAAAACAGAGATTGTGGTTTGTGAGCTTTCCGTTTCAACTATCTTATTACGAGAACGATTCTATCATCCCATACCGGTATAATTCGAGACTAGGAGAAATTGCCAATGACGGCCAGATTCCTGTCAAGAAATCGTTCATGGTAGATTCTGACGAGAGAATAATTTTCAGTTTTGTTAACGATGGAAGAATATTTGAGTTAGACAAATATGGAAAATCAAGAATAAGGAATCAGGTAAGGGATTCCTCTGTTTTCGTTGCTATTTCAAAAATAAACCACAAGCTATTTGTGGGTCAGGCATATAGCGGAGAAGACACAAGGAATATACGACTAACATATAAGGCGGAGAATACAGAAAAGACATTTACTATACCCCGTCATCAGGGAAATCATCCGTTCGGGAATTATCTGGCGGATATTACTGAAAATTCTGAACTATTGTTTGCATACAACAAAATGTTTACCATACTTAGGCAAGACGGAACGTACAGGCAGACAGAGCTCCCAAGCCGGGCTATCTGGATGAAGTATATGAATAACGGAATATTGTGGATAGGTACGGAAGCAAATGGAGCATTGAAATATCAGATTAAAACAGAACCTTGCAAACAACTTGAAAATTACCTAGACGGCAAAGCAGTTTCATCTACCCTCCATGATTCAGAAGGCGGTTTATGGCTTAGTACACTCGAAAACGGAGTGTTCTATTTTTCTTCGAAGGCTTTCATTTCCTATACAGAAAAAGATGGTTTTACGGATGCCCAGGCTTATACGCTGGAATTCCATAAGGACAAGCTGTATATTGGGGCCAATAGCTACCAGATGTATATCCTTGAGAATGGGAAATTGCATAAAACTGATATCGGCAACGACAATAAGATTATAAATGTGTTGGCATCCTTTGATGATGAAACGTTATGGATCGGTGCCCGGTCAAATTTGTTTTCGATGGATCAGCATAATCTGAAAAAGTTTCAGAACAACCATCCCCAAGCTGAAAAGCGCTTACCTGAAGCTGAATACAGTTTTGGAATAAAGAGCATTTATCCATTGGGTAATAATATGGCACTACTGGGTCAGATGCGTAGCTTATCCATTGTGAAAGATGGTAACGTTATATACGATTCCTATTTAGATGACGACATTGGATTGCGGGTTGAGGCAATTGAGAAACAGGGTGATAGTTCTTTTTTGCTGGGAACTTTTAATGGTTTATGGAGCTACCATGATGGTAAAATTAGCTATCTTGGCAATCAATCAACACTATACAGAAGGCGAATAACAAGCATAATTAAACTTAACGATAACGGTGACTATGCATTAGGAACAAAGGGCTCAGGGCTTGTTATTAAGTACAAAGGCAGGTTAATGCAGCTTACAACCCGACAGGGTTTATCTTCAAACTCCATAACTTCGGTCATTAAACTTGGTGATACTCTGCTTGCAGCAACGAATAACGGGTTAAATATTCTGAAACTGGAAGAGGCCCTGAACAATGTAGAGCATGTCATTATTCTGAAAAAAGAACATGGACTGGTTTCGAATGAAATAAATCAGATTAAATCGGACGGAAGGCGGGTATATATAGCAGCTAACGGAGGGGTGACTGTTTTTGATCTTTCAGAATATAAGTCTTTTAAAGCTCCATCGCCTATTTACATTCAAAGGTTCAGAGTTAACAACGAAGATTTAAAGCAGGAAGGAAATTTATCTTTGAGCCACAATCAGAATTTTCTCACCATATCATTCACGGGTATTAATTTCAGAGATGCGGATAACCTGTTCTATAAATACCGGCTGGTTGGATTGTCGGATGAGTGGACCACAACGCGGAATCAGGAGGTGGAATATGCTTTCCTGCCTCCCGGGAAATATCATTTCGAAGTAGTTGCAATCAATTCGGAAGGCTTTATAAGCAATAAACCTGCCACTATAGGATTTGAAATCAGATACCCATTCTGGCAAACGTGGTGGTTCATAGCTATCGTTTTGATGTTAGTGGTGTTGTCAGTTATTACAATGTATAAACATCGTTTACGTACAGTAGAGGCAAAGCATGAAGTTCAGAATGACATTATTAAATACCGGCAGCAAGCCCTGTTACGACAGATGGATCCGCATTTTGTCTTTAATACACTGAACAGTATTCAGTCGTTCATTATTAAAAACGACAGTAGATCATCATCTTTTTATCTTACTAAATTTTCAAAGCTGATGCGTATTATTCTGAATAATTCACGCAGGCAGACAGTGAGGCTGAACGATGAGATAGATGCGCTGAATTTATACATGGAACTGGAATCGCTGCGATTTCCCGAGAAGTTTACCTTTTCTATAACTTATCCTCAAAATCTTGATACAGATTTGATAAAAATCCCTGCATTTATAGTACAACCGTTTATAGAAAATGCGATCTGGCATGGTATCCTTAACCTGAAGCGGCCGGGTGTTATTAAAGTGAATTATGAAATTCATGATAATTACCTTGTATGCACTATTGAAGACAATGGTATTGGAAGGAAGCAGGCAAAAAAAATGGCCTCAGATTTGCATGACTATAAAGAATCTATGGGCATAGACAATGTGCGTACAAGGTTGAATCTGCTCAGTATAAATCTGGAAAGGAAATTGAGTCTGAGATTTACCGATCTGTACTCAGCTGACGGAACACCTGCAGGCACAAAAGTAACCGTGGAGATGCCTGTAGTTTACTCAAAAAAGGACAATTATGAATAAGACAAGAAATATTTTACTCCTTGCATGCATGATAGTACAGGCATGCAGCCAGGAGCCTTTGCCAAAAAGTAAGGAGGCTTATGTGGGAGTCTGGCAGGCTGCCGGCGGCTTTCAGTTACAGATTCTTCCTGAGGGTTATGCCAATATCTATCAACCTGACTCTGGACAGGGTGAATACACCCGTTTAAGAATAGAACATGCGAATAAGGAATTTAATTTTGGTTTTCGTGTGGATTTCCCCGCCGACTCATTACTTGCCCTCGATAAACCAAACTTTGACGAAAAGGTTTATGTGATTGATGAACAGCCATTTATAGATAACGATACTGTAAAAATTGTTCTTAACGGTGTTACTCTGAAAAAATTTAACGAAGAGGATTTTCTTTCAGGGCTCTAAAACAAAAAAGAGGCACTACGGCCTCTTTTTTTGAAATAAAATATCAATCAGTGTTTCTTAATTTGCCTGTTCGAATGGGAGGACAGAAACATACGATTTGTCGTTTTTCTTTACACGGAATTCAACAACACCGTCAACAAGAGCAAAGAGGGTATGATCTTTACCCATGCCAACATTAAGGCCTGGATAATGAACTGTTCCGCGCTGACGAATGATAATGTTACCTGCCTGAGCAGCCTGTCCGCCATAAATCTTAACGCCAAGTCGTTTACTGTGCGATTCTCTACCGTTACTCGAACTACCGGCACCTTTTTTATGAGCCATTTTTTTTCGTTTTTATCGGTTAATAATTAGGCGTTAATGGCATTGATCTGTACCCTTGTGAGATACTGCCTGTGACCATTTTGTTTCTGATATCCTTTTCTTCTTTTCTTTTTGAAAACGATAACCTTATCGCCACGTAAATGCGAAAGGATTTTAGCCGATACGACAGCGCCGGAAACATTCGGCTGCCCGATGGTTACTGCTCCGTCATTGTCTAACAACAATACATTGTCGAACTTAACTTCAGAGCCTTCTTCACCTTCAAGACGATGCACGAATATCACCTGGTCTTGCATAACTTTATGTTGCTGGCCGGCGATTTCTACGATTGCGTACATTTCTATATTATTTTTAGATGGTAATCCCTATAATGGGGGTGCAAAAATAAATAAATTTTTTCAAAGAACAAGGGTTTGTGAAAAAAGTTTATACAGTTTTATCGGTTTAGCCGTTTGTGCCGGTAAAGTTGCTTTCACCGTACTGTGTACTCTGCAGTGAACCGGTATGGTTATGAGCCGGAGTGTAAGGTAAAGTAAAAGAAAATGCAGTTC
>CAZXQT010000020.1:48150-71468 GCA_964643225.1 uncultured Lentimicrobium sp.
TTCTGACTGTATTTCGATGGTACCATTCAAGGCTTCGATATAGGCTTTTACTATCGATAGTCCAATGCCCGATCCATCATGCTCTTTTTTGCTTCCCATATGAATTTGAAAGAAACGCTCGAATATGACGTCAAATTTATCTCTTGGTATGCCTACTCCCGTATCTGTAATGGCGAACACCAGTCTGTCGTTTTGTATTTTATTGCTGATGATTACTTTACCTTTTCTCGTAAATTTTATGGCATTATTAAGTATGTTTGATAAGATGCGCTCTAGTTTATATCTGTCGGTTTTTATTATTGCATGATTGCCTTTTATACTTTCGGCTATTTCAAGCGTCAGATCTTTTCCGTCAACTTCTCTTGTGAAAAAATCCTCGCAGAAATTTAATACCTCTGTAAGGTCAACTTTTTCGTATCGTAACTGAATGTCACCTATTTCAATTTTAGAAATTTCGATCAGGTCATTTAACGTGTTCATGAGACGGTCACCGCTTTTGTTAACAGATTTTACATATTCTATGCGGTCTTCCTCGGTAAGGCCGGGTTCCTGAAACAGATTCATAAAGCCAAGTATCCCATTCATGGGAGTGCGAATCTCATGGTATACGTTCATAAGGAAAGCTGTTTTTAACCTATTGCTTTCTTCGGCCTTTTCTTTAGCTTTAATTAACTCTTGTTCATTCAGTTTTTTATTGGTAATATCCTGGTTAACTCCGTAGCTTTTAACTACTCTGCCCGATTTATTCATTATTATATAGAATCTGACTGCTACATAACCAATACTTCCGTCTTTGCGGATGATTTTATGTTCAACATACCCGGAATAATCCGGATCTTTGGCAGCTATTGATTTTTTTACCTCTTCTTCCACCACATGCCGGTCGTCGGGATGAATAAATCGGGCCACATACTCCTCAGCTGTCATCTGATTGCTGCCCATTTCTTCAATACTGGTCTGGAAAATTTTAAAGAAATTATCATTAAAAGTAAAAATGTGTTCCATGAAATCGAATTCCCAGCTGCCCATTTCGGCCATTGCCTGCAGTTCCCGGAGTTGTCGTTCGTCGCTTTCAACGGTCTCTTTTGCCTTTATCAGCTCCTTCTCATTTTGCTTAAGTCGGGTAATGTCTTTGCCGAATACGGAGATGGCAAGGATTTCATTGCCATTTTTTATGGTATTAAGCGACAGATCAAGTATTTTACTCCCGGAGAGTACTTCATATTCTATCTCAAATTTACCTAACTCAAGCGCCTTTTTGTAGTAGTAAGTCCAGTTGTCGGCTTTATCCCCTGTGTACATTTGCAGGGTGTCACCTATTTTGAGCACTACACCCCGATCATTGATCAGATAATTGTAAAGTGCCTGGTTAAAGGTTTTAATGGTGTAGTCATAGGGATCTACGGTCCAGACAAAGTCGTCTGTGCTTTCGACGATGCTTTTAAAACGCTCTTCACTTTCTCGAAGTATCTTGTTAGTTTCCAATTCTTTAAGCCGGTTAAGACCTGCTGTGGTGATAATGTCAATAAACTCTTTTACAAAATCCAGGCGGTTTTTCATCTGTTGTTCTGACCAGATAGGTACTTTTTTTACAGCTTCAAGAAAAGCAACTTCCTCAAACCCATAGGTTCTTGCATAGTTCCTGTAAAATTCCATATCAGGTTTATGCATGAAGAACTGACCAATGAAAAAATTGGCAAGATGGTGCCCCTCAACAATAATCGGTGTGGCTGTATCTACCAGTCCATGCGGGCACTGGTAACTTACAGAAGGATTAGCATCCTGAATGTGATCAAGAATAAATTTGTCGCTTTTTATACATTCTTTTTCACAAACAGGATGCTTTCTAAAGAATTCAGTACATATTTCCTGCCATTCAACGGCTGTAAGAATATTGCCATCATTGTCAATTATTCCTGTTGGAAAAGGTGATATCAGATAGAGTTTTTCCTGTAAACTCTGCAGAGAAGCAATACTTACGAGATCTTCTAGTTTGTAGTCCATATAGTTCGAGGCCTGTTAATACCATAGCATACAGGTTGCAATGATAATAATAATTTATTTGATTATAGAAAAACAGGCTAAATTTTTTTTGAACTCATAATTGGTGCAGAAACATGCTTTTCTTCAAAAACAGCGTGTAGATCAGTTTTTAAGCTTAGGAACTCTGGTAGTATTTACCAGTAAGACCCCAAAAATGACCAAAACGACGAATATTAAAAATCCCGGTTTAAAAGTTTCTCCATCCAGAATACCCCACATGAATGCAACTACAGGAATAAAATAAGTTACTGAAGAAGCAAAAATAGCACTGGTCATTTGTATTATTCTGTTGAAAAGCATGAGTGCAATACCGGTTCCCACAACAGCGAGAATGGAAATATAACCCAATCCCTGCAGGGCATGCGCATTGGTAGAAACTGTTGACAGGAAAGGCGTAAAAATAAGAAGGTAAACTGTCGTTAATGGTCCCATTACAAAGAAAGCCATGGAAGTTATTGTTACAGGATGAATATCCTGAAGAAATGCTTTAATAACATTAACATTAACGGCATACAGTATGGCTGCGATTACCACCAGTAATGCGTAGTAAATATTAAAAGTAAAACTACCGGAACCACTGACACTAACAAGACCGGCTGCCCCTGCCAGTCCGAGAAGTATACCGAGTATGTTAAACCATTTTGGTCTGTGCCTGAAAAAAATAACCCCCAGTATCAGAGTAAACAGGGGAGTCAGGGAGTTAAGAATTCCTGCCAGTGAGCTGTCTATGCCTTTCTGGGCTGCTGCAAATAAGAAAGCAGGAGCCAGGCTTCCGACTACCCCAACAACACCGAAAAGTATCCAGTGATTCCATGAAAACCCCCTCATTCTTCTGATTGCCACCGGTAGCAGAAACAGCCACGCGATCACGACACGCAGTGCGCCAAGTTCATTACTGCTGAAGGTTTCCAATCCACGCTTGATTAAAATAAAAGAACTGCCCCAGGTGAGCGCAAGGAAAAATAATACTGCATAAGGGAACCAGGATTGTTTTGTCATCGTTTAAAGGCTAGTGGTGAGAGTGGAGTTAACGACAAAATTACTAAATTTGTTCTTCTGGTAAATATTGTTATGAAAAACACGGAGATATACGTTGCCGGTGAATTCATGAAGACCGGTGCTACACTGGAAGTGGAAAATCCATACAATGGAGAACATCTGGCAAGTGTCTGTAAAGCGGGGCCGACTGAACTGGAACTGGCAATTTCTAAAGCAGAACAGGCTAAAGCAGCAATGCGGTTGCTGCCATCGTTTAAGCGGAGTGAGATATTATTGCAGGTGCGGGATATGCTTCAGGCAGATAGGGAAGGGTTTGCCGAAACTATTGCTCAGGAGGCTGGAAAGCCTATCAGGAATGCACGGGTGGAAGTAGACCGGAGCATTTCAATTTTTACTATTGCTGCAGAAGAAGCCAAAAGACTCCCCAAAGAGTATATCAGCCTTGACTGGACTCCGGCAGGAACAGGAAAGGAAGGGCTGGTGAAGTTTTTTCCGGCAGGGATTGTGGCAGGAATTGCACCATTCAATTTTCCGCTTAACCTGGCTGTTCATAAAATTGCACCTGCCATTGCAGCAGGTTGCCCGATAATTCTTAAACCTTCGGGCTCTACTCCTTTATCCACATTAAAATTAGCTCAGCTTATAAACACTACCCCTTTGCCTAAAGGAGGTTTATCGGTAATCCCGATGGACAGAGAAACCGGCAACAGACTGGTTACAGATGAGCGCATTGCAGTTTTATCGTTTACCGGTTCACCGGATGTGGGCTGGAAGATGAAAGATACGGCTGGTAAAAAGAAGGTTGTGCTTGAACTGGGCGGTAATGCCGGAATTATTGTCTCTGACAGTTGCGACCTGCAGACTGCCTTGCAGAAATCGGTAGTCAGTGCTTTTTCCTATGCTGGTCAGACCTGCATACATGCACAGAGGATATACGTGCAAAGGTCTATATTTAAAACATTTACAGATCAGTTTATTCAGAAGGTTAAAAATCTTTCTTTAGGCGATCCGCTTCATGAAAATACCGATATGTCGGTGATGATTGATCTTTCTAATGCTGTTCGTGTGGAAGAATGGATTAAAGAGGCAGTTGACCAGGGTGCAGTTGTTCTGGCAGGTGCAGAAAGAAAACAAAATTTGTTTTATCCAACCGTTCTTACTCAAACAAATAACCGGATGAAGGTCTGTAAGAAAGAGATTTTTGGTCCGGTAGTTACAATTGATCCTTTTGATGATATAGAAGAAGCTATTGCCAGGATCAATGATTCGGACTATGGTTTGCAGGTTGGTGTATTTACCGACCGGATTACTGAAATGTATAAAGCTTTTGAAGAGATAGAAGTAGGAGGCGTAATTATAAATGATGGTCCGTCATTCAGAGTAGACCACATGCCATATGGCGGAATAAAGAATTCTGGTTTTGGAAGAGAAGGTGTAAAGTATGCTATATTGGATATGATGGAACCAAAAATTCTGGTAAGGTAGTTACTGCAATCTGAAATATTGATTAAAAATAAGTGAAAACACGCATGTACATTGCACATTTTCATACCTTTGTCTTTGGTAATATGCAACCGATCACGGAATGACTGATGCAGATAAACTTGTTTTGATTGCTTTTCAGCAAGGTGACCTGAAGGTCTTCGAGACAGTCTTTAAGGATAATTATGCATCGCTTGTTAAAGCTGCACGACGTATTCTTATTGATGTTGAACCATCTGAAGAAGTAATACAGGATCTGTTTGTCAAACTGTGGGAAAAGAGAGATTCACTTGTCATTAGTACATCATTACCGGCCTACCTTCATAAGGCAGCTGTAAATCATGCAATTAATTACTGGAAATTTCAAAAGAAAACCGTTCGTTTCCAGAATTACATAGGGTTTGAAGTGGAACAACACCAGATTGTATCAGCAGACGACAATATGATGCACGCTGATCTGGACAAAAAAGTTACAAACCTGATCAAATCAATGCCTGAACGTCGCCGGATGATTTTTGAGATGAGTAGGTTTGAAGGTATGAAAAACTGGCAAATTGCTCAAAATCTCAACGTTAGCCTTAAAACTGTGGAGTATAACATGTCGCAGGCTCTTGATTTTTTACGTAAGAAATTAAATGATTATCTGCCGCTTATTCTTTCCATATTGCTGCTAAGTAAAAATTTGTAAAAAAAAGTGGAAATTTCTTTAGGGTAAAAGGGCATAATTATTGTCTAATACTCACAACAAAGGATCGTTTACAAATAAATGTTCAGGTCAAGTAAATATAAACAGCTGTTAATCAAATACCTGCAAGGTGAAGCTTCGGAAGCCGAACAGAAACAGGCGGAAGATTTTATTGCCGGTTCGGAAAAGAACCGTCAGCTGTTTGAATCCTACAGAGGATTATTATTCCTGACACAAAAGCGCAAACCTGAATACAATGCAGATGTTGCCTGGGAAAAAGTGCAACAACGGATTCTCCGTAATCAGGAAACTGAAATTAAGCCCGTTTACATCAATACGTATAAAAGAAAGCCGGTCTTAAAATATGCATTATCGGCAGCAGCAGCTCTCGTAATCATCCTCGCAGGCATTTTCGGTCTCATTAAGAGCGAAGAAAAGGGAATGAAAAGCATTACTACCGGTCTGGCAGTCTCTGGTCCTGCCGGTTTGCCCGATGGCAGTAATGTAGTGTTGAATGCCAACACTATTCTTAATTTTCCGGAGAAATTTGACAAAGATGTCAGAGAAGTATCTATTTTTGGCGAAGCATTTTTTGAAGTAGCCCCTGATCCGGCTAAACCCTTTATTGTTCATGCCGGCGGACTGGAGATTAAAGTACTAGGTACATCGTTTAATGTAGAAGCATACCCAGGTAAGGATTATGTTAAAGTTACGGTAAACACCGGTAAAGTACTGGTTTATCCTGCAGGTAAGGCAGATCAGGCAAGCAGCCTTGGTAAGCAGCTTACAGCGGGCGAGATGGCAACCTACAGCCACAAATCAGGAATATTGTCTAAAAATGTTAATGATGATCTCAACGTGCTGAGCTGGAAGACCGGTGTAATCACTTTTAACGAAGCCAGATTAACACAGGTGTTTGATGTTCTTGGTGAAAAATATCAGAAACAATTTGTTCTGGAAGATTCACTGGTTCTGAATCAGCGATTAACAGCCAGTTTTGAGAATCAATCGCTTGAAGATGTACTCGAAACACTTTCGCTTATCTTCGACCTGTCGTTTGAAACAAATGAAAGACATATCGTAGTGCATCCAAAGTAGTCAGGTAACCTTAATACGGTAAACAGACACGTTGCAACTATGAAGTATTGTCGGAAACTAATCAGCATATTGTTCTTCTGTGTAATATTCGGGTTCCTCATCCCCGAAGGTATTCATGCGCAGGTACTTAAGCTCAGCGATAATTTACCCTCCTTTTCTGTAAATAACGTTAGTGTTACATCGGCACTGGAATCTCTGTCTCTTGCAAGTGGTGTTAAATTTTCGTACAACCCCGATCAGCTTCCGCAAGGTAAACTTATTAAAATAGATGAACGTAATATCCCGCTTTACAGGGTGCTGGAAAAAATATTGGGCGATGCTTCGTTTAACTTCAAGCAATCAGATAATAACATAATCATTTACAGGAACAAGAATGTCCAGCCTTCGGATCAGAACACCAGCCTGCAACCGGTAGTGAATGAAGCTCCCGCAGAGAATGAAAAGACAGACCTCCTGCAAACAGCCGGCAATTATCCGGTAAAAGATACTGTAATTGTTTACCGGAATATTCATGATACTATTCGTGTAACGGATGTGGTAATAAAGACAGATACGGTGTTTGAAAAAGTAATGACTCCGGTTTCTAAGTCAGATATTTTTCATGTTAATCTGGGCGATGAGTTTTCTGATCAATGGAAATTTGATCTGAGTTTAAATGCGGGTATTTTTCTTCCGGAAGTAAAATACAGCAGTGCTGAAAACGGGTATGCCGGTAAAGTTTCAGAGTTTAAGGAAACTTTTAAGCAACCAGTTGTTTCAGGTTCGTTTGGTATGGAATTACGTGCTTCAAGACAGAATATCACGTTTGCTGCAGGAATAAGCTATACTTCTTTCAGGCAGAAACTGGCGTACAATTATGTAAAGCAGACCGGCGGATTTTATCGGAAAGATACCCTTGATGGTTACTACCAGATCATTGACGAAGAGCCGGTATGGGTATGGCTTATTGACTCTACTTATGTGCCGGTAGATAATCAGCTGATTGATTACAATACAAATAATACTATCAGGTATTTTGAAGTGCCTCTGTCTGTTCAGTTAAATATTCCAGTTGCTCAATCGCTTGTATTTGTGAAAGGAGGAGTTGTTACAGGGTTTTTTGAAGGGGCTTCGGGACAATATCCTGCTATAACAGCGCCCGGAGTAGTGTCGATTAAAGAAATTACCATTAAAAAAGTGACTTTCTCCTACTTAATTGCTGCGGGATTTGCTTACCCTCTGAGCCAGAAGTTTACATGGAATTCGTCTGTGTTTTACAGAGGACATATGCATTCCATTTTCAAACATTATCCGATTGATACGAAATTTTCCGCTATCGGCCTTAGTACCGGTTTGGTGTATAAACTTTATTGATCAAATTTCTGCTGCTTCGCTGTGAGCTGGCATTAGTGTTAAAATGTGGTTAAATTGACCCGTTTTATAGCAGGTGTATGAATTTGATTTATTTTTGAAGAGAAAATTGGTAGTCGTATTCATGTTTAGTCCTGTAAGAAAAACAATCGCGTGTTTTGTGCTGCTGCTGTGTATGTTTACTACCGGCAAAGCTATGGCTGACGGGGGTTTTATAGGCGGAACTCTTACTACCAATACCACTCTGACACCTTCAGGAAACCCATGGACCGTATTTGATACGATAATTGTTCCGGTAGGAATAACTCTGACCATTGAGCAGGGTACCGTGCTGACTTTCATGATAAATACTCATATTGCAGTATATGGCACCCTGATTGTTTCAGGAGCACCTGAGATGCCTGTAGTTTGCAGAGTAAAAGCACCAAACGGATCTTCGGACAAATGGAAAGGGTTGAAATTCAGAGATTCACGAACCATTGTTGATGAACAGGGTGAGTATGTGTCGGGCTCCCTGCTGCAAAATCTGCGCATTACAGGTGCAGATGATGGGATTACCTTATCTGATTCTTCCATGGTCATGGCTTCGGATATCTCCGTCGAAGACTGCGGAATTGGAATAAATCTTACAGGAAAATCGAGAATACTTCTCAATAATTCCGTAATTAGAAACTGCAGCTATGGGATTTCATTCAGGGTTTCCAGTAATAATTCCATTACCGGTTGTACTATTGCCAATTGCGGTTTTGGAATCATGTTTCATGCCAATAACAATCTTCTAAGCAGTGGTAACCTTATTGGTAATAACGACCTTACGGATAATGATGTGGCTTTATTTATTGCGTATACCAACATAGTTAACAATACCATTACTGATAACCGGGTTAGTGGTAATGGTATCGGACTTCATATAGGCAACGGGGGAGAAGCCGATCATGGTTACAATGTAATTGAAAGAAACCGTGTTACCAACAATGAATTCGGTATTAAACTTTCACAGCACAGGGATACAGTGCGTTACAATGAGATTAAGGATAATAAGGTAGGAATGGAGCTATATCTTGCTTCGGGCAACCTTATTGAAAACAATATCATTTCATCAAACACAAATTCAGGTTTGCAAATCAGTGAAGGCTCTTCCGATAATTTGATTTATCACAATACCATTTACAGCAATTTTGACGGAGTAACAATTTCAGGACTGAACGCCCCTTCTGTAAACAACACATTTGAATATAACAGAATAAGCGATAACAGCAGGTATAGTTTTCAGTTGATGTCGGGCCCGCAGCAAGGTATACAGAGAAATACCATTCTTTCAACTACTGACAGTGTGTCGTTTGTTAACAACGATTCGAATAATGTAATAGCCTATCACAACTATTGGGGAACTACGGATACTGCCGTTATAAATGCTATAATAAAGGACATATGGGATGATCCGGACAAGGGAGAAGTGCTGTATAATCCGTTTGACGGAAATGCACATCCTGATGCCCCGATTGGTAATCCACGTTTTGCAATCAAGCAATTGATAAACAATGAGGTAAAAGTGACCTGGTTGCACAACGAGGAGTCTGACCTGGCGGGGTACCGGGTATACATAGGGGCAGATACCGGTAACTTTTTAGAGACCACCGATACAACAGCTGTTTTTCAGGGTATACTGCTTACAGAGCAGATAAGAATTACAGCAGTGGATACACTGGCAGACGGTGATCATGATCAATATGAAGGGCATGAAAGCTCCTATACAGTTGCTATTGCAGGGCCTTATGCCGGGGGAAATTCTTTTGTGTGCTCGGAGAGTAACTATTTTACCAGTTCCGCCACAGCAATAGGATATTCTGAACTTAAATGGATGACCGACGGAGACGGAACTTTTGCAGATGCAACTACGCTGTTTACCTATTATGTTCCCGGTACGGAGGATAAAGCTACAGGGTTTGTGCATTTAACATTAAAGATAATAACCGAATCGGGTATTAGGCTGGAAGATAGTCTTAAATTGACCATCCTGGACTACCTGGTTGCAGAAGCCGGAGCTGATACCACCTTGCTTGAGGGTGATGGTTACCGCACAGAGCATGCTGTGGCTGAAAATTTCACCACTCTGGAGTGGATTACATCAGGAGATGGTAGTTTTGACAATAAGGATACCCTCAATACATATTATGTACCCGGTACTGACGATCTTAACCGAGGCTGGGTCATACTCACTTTACGTTTAACTTCAGATTGCGGCAATCTGGAAGACAGCTTCAGAATTGCTATTTTACCTGGATACTATATCCGCGGCAGCGTTGTAAAAGATAACTTACCTGTTGCTGACAGTAAAATTCTGGCCTATAATGTGACCGGCTCTGAAACAAAAGCAGTGACAATTGCAACCACTGATATGGAAGGTATTTTTACCCTTGGTAAAATCGGTAAAGGGGATTACTTCATATATGCGGTACCTGATCCTGCAAGTATAAACGACCATTTCCCTACTTACTATGCATCGCGCTTTAACTGGAGCAATGCGCATTTGATGACAGTAGAAAACGACATTTACGATGTAGATATTGATCTTAAAACACTTGATATGGTTCTTCCACAAGGTATTGGTAGTATAACCGGGGCCTTTACCATGGAAGGAAACCCGGGTAGCGATCTTGTGTTATACAATACGATCTGGTACGAAAACCAGGCAGTCCCTGCTACTCCAAATATTATATCAGATCCTTATCCGGCTCCCAATCATGTAATATTGCTTATGAATCCGGACCTGAATAAAGTTATAGGATGGACACTTTCTGATATAAACGGTTCATTCAGTTTTAACAATCTGCCATTCGGGCTCTACCGGTTGTGGGGAGAAAAAGCCGGTTACACCAATAAACTTTCACCAATTATTTACATTACACCGGATGATTACCTTGCAGACAATGTTTCTCTGAACATAAGTACCCATCAGAAGACTATTGAAACAACCGTTGAAACAGTGGAGCCTGCCGGAGAATTAGTATATCCTAACCCTGCAAAAGACCATTTTTATATCAGTGCACTGGATTTTTTAAGTGAAGAGCAGTTGACAGTGGTGCTGTATAACAGCAGAGGAATTCAGGTGTCTGAGACTACAGTGCAGCGAAAAACAGCTGCCAGTTTTGGTCCGGTTTCAATTGCTGACCTTACACCAGGTATGTTCTATTGTGTAATTAAAGGTGCAGGTGGGGTGGTGGCTTCTGCTAAAGTGATTCGTACCCGCTAATGTCGGGGTGAAACCTTCAAAAGTCAGGGTTAAAAAAAAGTAAAAAAGTGCTTTTTTACTTTAGGGTAAATTGGCTTTTTATTGTCATACTGCTGTCGTAAAGCCTCAGTGCATGTAACGGCCACTCGAAAAACCAGTATAACCAGAATAACTAAGACTGCTTGATTACTTTATTACCAAGTATTACTACCTTATTTGTGCCGGTGCAAAAGGCAAATGTTCACCGGTGCCTATTCGTAATTTCAGCTAAAGCTGGAATACCCTCCCTGCCATTCTTAACATTCCGACAATTTTCGCGTAATGGGTCTCCATCAGCTTATTGTTATTCTGAACTTATTTCAATAATCAACCGATTGATACATCAGCAAAGGAGGTAACAGTAACAAAAGCACACGCAATTACTACACATTTAACATGTTCCGGGAGGAACAGAAATGCAGCTACTAAATCAAACTCGAATTAAAACTAGTAAAAACAAAAAATGAAAAAACTACTTACGCTTTTGCTCCTGGCTACTCTTTTGGCCGGGAACTCGTATGCTCAGTTTATTTCGTATGGTTTCCAGAAATCAACCGGAACCTATACTGAAATAACGGGTGGTACAGTGTTAGGGACAACTTCTTCTGATGACCAGAAGTACGTGGATCCGGCAACTCCGGCAGGAGTGACTACCAATCCTGCTCTTGGACCGGGTTTCCCTATTGGATTTAATTTCGTTTTCAACGGAATTACCTATGACCGCTTTGGAGTGAATAATAACGGATGGATGACCCTTGGCCAAAGTGCTTTAGGTGCCAGTGCCGTTTCTATTGAAAGTTCCTATACACCTATCAGCAACTCAAGTACTACAACTCCTGCTGCTATACGTGGTCGTATTGCTGCTTTTGCCCGTGACCTGCAGTCACAAACAGGTGCTTCTATCTCTTTTACAACTATTGGTACTGCTCCTAATCGCACACTTGTTGTTCAGTTTAAAAACTATAAGAGATATGGAACGAACGGTACAGGTGATAATCTGAATTTCCAGATCAGGCTCAATGAGACCACAAATATGGTTGATATAGCTTATGGTGCAATGGCAACTACAGGTACTGCAAGCACTACGGTGGAAGTTGGTCTTGGTGGAAACGCAAATTCAGAATTCATTTCGCGTACTTCTACAACCAGCTGGGACGAAACGTATGCCTCTACTATAAATTCAGGCTCTTTAACCTACAGCTCATCTATTATTCCCGCTTCTGGTTTAACATATACCTTTGGACCAATGGCTCCATGGGCTGCTAATCTGCAGTCACCTTCGAACGGTGCTGAAGGTATGCCGTTAAATGTATCATTGCAGTGGACTGCTAACCAGACTGGTGGCGGTGCTCCGGCTGGATACAGAGTTTATATGGGTACCGACAATCCTCCTACCAATGTTGCCAATGGCACCGATGTAGGAAATGTTTTAACCTATACAGCTCCTGCTGCCCTGAATACAAATACCGTATATAACTGGCAGGTAGTTCCTTATAATAATGTTGGTACTGCTACCGGTAATGAAACCCGCAACTTTACCACCATGCTTGGCTTTGGTGACCTGGAAGGTTTCACAACCAATGGTTTTGGAATCCCGGTTGGCGGAGTTAACGTGAATCTCAGCAACGGTGTAGTTACTTACAATGCAACCTCTGCTGCTGACGGCTCATACGAATTCAACAATATTGGTGCAGGTCCTTACACTCTGACTGCAACACTGGCTTCCTATAACAATACCGTTCTGACTGTATCTGTTGCCCCTGCAACAACTACTTTCCAGAATGTTGTAATGACACGTCCTTCTATGGCTGTTACCCCTAATCCATATTCTGTTAGTGTTAACCCTGGCGAATATGTTAATGGTGGCCTGAACATTGCTAACAATGGTGATGGTATTCTTGGATGGACTGCTACCGTTAATTATACATCTCCTGCTCCAAACAGCTGGTTAACCTTGAGCCAGACTACCGGCACAGTTAATCCATACACAAACGTTAGCCTCCCGATGGCATTGAATGCTACAGGTTTAGCTGCAGGAACTGTTAAGACAGCTGAAATTACACTTACTTCAACTCCAAATGTTGGTACAGTTGTAATTCCTGTTACAATGACTGTTAGCGGAACGGCTCTCACCTCACCTGCTAATTTTGTTGCTACTCTTTCTAATCCGGTTAATGGTGTTGTTAATCTTTCATGGACTTTCCAGTCAACACCATCATTCCAGTATTTTGCTATTCTCCGCGATGGTGCTCAGATTGCAACAACTACAGCCAATAACTTTACCAATACTCTTCCGGCTTATGGTGTTTACACCTATGGAGTTCAGGCTGTTTATGCTGAAGGCAATTCAGTACCTGCAGGTCCTGCTACTATCGAGTGGGCTAATCCTACATTAGTTTTAGCGCCGACTTCTCTGTTTAACGAACAGTATCCAAACTCCAGCGAAAACGTTACTTTCCGCCTTTCTAATACAGGTGAAGGAACATTAGCTTATTCGTTCCCTGAATACGCTAACCGTGGTGCCGGTGGTCCGGATGCTTTCGGTTACATTTGGGTTGACAGTGATGAGCAGGGTGGACCTACCTATGCATGGACTGACATTTCTGCTACAGGTACTGCTATCACCGGCTTCTCGGATGATAACGTACTTGGACCGTTCCCCATTGGATTCAGTTTCCCGTTCTACGGAAACACCTATTCCAGTGTAAATGTAAGCTCAAACGGCTATCTTATTTTTAACAGCACTTCAAGTTCTTTAAGCAACCAGGATATTCCATCAGCTGATGATCCAAATAATATCATTGCATGGGCATGGGATGATCTGCACGGTGCAGGTACAGGAAGTACAGTTCACTATCAGAACATGGGTGACCACTGGGTAATTCAGTTTACCAACTACCATGAATACCCATCAACCGGTACAGGAACTATCACAGCTCAGGTACATCTGTATAATAATGGTAATATTAAGCTTTTATACAACAACCTTGCAGGTGGATTTGATGTATCAAGTGCAACTGTAGGTATTGAAAACGCTGATGGTACTATTGCAACCAAAGTTAACTACAACAGTGCTTATCTGCACAACAATATGGCAATTGACATCATGGTTCCGATCCCAACCTTCATTACTGCTGTATCTCCTGCCGCAGGTACTGTTGCTCCGGGTTCGTACGTTGATGTAACTGCTACCTTTACTTCTGATGATGTTGATTTTCCGGTAGGTACACATACTTCAGAACTGGAACTTACCACCAACGACTTAGCTAACAGCACCGTTATGGTACCGGCTACTATGGTTGTTTACAACCCGGGTTCTATAGCAGGTATGGTTACCAGTGCAATCGACGGCTCCCCAATTCAGGGCGCTCAGGTAACTGCAGGTCAGTACTCGGTAATGACTAACGAAGATGGTATGTACACCATCGTTGCTGATGCTGGAACCTACACACTGAATTTCAGTAAAACAGGTTTCACTTCTGAAACTGTTGCCGATGTTGTTGTAACAGCAACCCAGACAGCTACAGTTAATGCAGAACTGGAAGAAATTGCTTATCCTGTAACTCTTGTTCACGCCGAAGTTAACGAAGCCGATACACAGGCAGAAGTAAGCTGGGGCGCTCCAACTCCGGAATATGAAATTCTATACGATAATGGTACAGCTGAAAATTATACTGCATGGGCTCTCCCGGGCAATGTAAATGCTGTAAAATTCACTCCTGCCGGCTATCCTGCCACTATGTACGGTGGTAAAGTTTATGTTGGTGATGGCAGTTTCCCGAATAACAACACCGGTTTCTTAGGTACTACTTTCAGTGCAGTTGTTTACGATGACAATGGTACAAACGGTTTACCCGGAACTACTCTTGACTCTATTGTTGTAACTGTTGATAACCTTGGATGGGTATCGTTCAGCGGACTGGAAGCTACTATCGAAGATGGCAGCTTCTATCTTGGAATGGTACAACACGGTGCTTCACCAAATGTTGCCCCGGTAGGTGTTGATACACAAGTTCCTGTTGCTTACCGCAGTTACTCACGTAATGCTGTTGCCGGCCAGCCATGGGGCTTATCTCCTTACCAGGATTTAATGATCCGTGCGCTTGTAAGCGGCCCTGCTTCAGACGATGCAGCTAAGGTTGCCATGTCGACAGAAGTACGCAGCGCTCTTAAACAACGTGCTATGATCTCTATGTACCCTGCTGCTGCTCAAAGTGGTATGGAAGGTGCAGGTGAGTTCAGAGCTGTTAAAAACGCAATGGTTAGCCGCGATGTTACCGGTTATTCAGTATGGCGTATTGCTGTTGCTAATCCGGATGCCGGCGTTCAGTCAGGTGTTCAAACACTCATTAATAGTAATGTTTCGACCAACGAATATACCGACAATGCATTCGGCAGCCTTCCTGAAGGATGGTTTGGATATGCTGTTGCTGCAAATTACACCAACGGTGGACAGTCAGCGAAAGCATATTCCAATATAGTAGGTCATAAAAAACTCGTTAACGTAACCGTTAATGTAAGTCTTACAACCAGCGGCAGTCCCGCAGGTGCAGTTGTAACCCTTACAGGTTCAGATTACCCGACCGCAGAATACTCACTGACTGTTCCTGAAAACGGCACTGTAGTGTTTGAAGATGTATGGAAAGGTAACTACACTCTGCTCGCTGAGAAGGTTGGTTTCGATGATTATGTGATTACTCCGAATATTCAGAGCAACCGTACTTTCGACATCGTTCTTGCTGAGAAGAAATACATGCCAAGAAACCTCTATGTTGATCCGTTAACTCTTGTTGCCACATGGGATGAACCACTGGCAGTAGCAGTAATGGAAGATTTTGAAGGTGCTACTTTCCCACCTGCAGGCTGGGATAGCTATACCCAGAATACCAATGGATGGTATGCAACTACCGACGGAAGCAGCTCTTATTTCGTTATTCCTCCGCATACTAAATATGCTGTTGCTAATGACGACGAAGCAAACGGTGACGGTTGCTGCGATATTATGTGGACTCCTGCTATGGACTGGACAGACCTGCCAAGTTACAGGCTGAACTATGCAAGCTACTTTACCGGTGAATATGGCCAGACTTCTACTATTGAGATCAGTACTGACAACGGTAATACCTGGACTGTAATTTCAAATATTGAGCCAAATCCGGCAGGATGGGCTGATCTTGAAATTGATCTTTCATCCTATTCAGGCGCTAGCGGACTTGACAACGTAATGGTTGCTTTCCATACCAATGATAATGGTGAATATGCAAGCGGCTGGGCTGTTGATGATGTTCAGATCGCTTCAGGTGGTGTTCCGTTCCAGGGTTACGGTGTATTCCTTGACGGTACTCTTATCGGAAATACAAATGAGACTACCTATACATACACTAACCTGAACTTTGGACAAACCTACATGGCTGGTGTTGCTGCTCTCTTCAGTTCAGGATATTCAGAACTTGATACCTACAGATTTACTTCTACTTACCTTGTTCCTCCAACCAACCTGCAAGGCGAAAGCCCAGCTGAAACCGATTATGCTCACCTTACATGGGAAGCTCCAACCGGTGGCGGTGGTGCAGGCGGTAGCTTGTTCGAAGACTTCGAAACCGGCGTTTTAGGTGAAGACTGGGAAATTATCCAGACATGTACCGGCAGCAATGCTACTCCGGCTTACTGGACAGTAAATGACTATACTTCAGCAGATTTTGCTCCTTACGGAACTTACCATGCAGGTTTATGGTGGTACGAAGGACACCAGGACGAATGGTTAATTACTCCTGAGGTTAACATTGGTGCCAATACAGTTCTTACTTTCGAAACTACTGTTTACGAAGGTTCAACTTACAATGATCATTACTATGTAAAAATTTCGACCGACGGCGGTGCTACATGGACACCTGTATGGGATGCTTCTGAGTTAACCGGTAACGGATGGAATTATTACGACTATAATTACACTGTTGACCTGAGTGCATTCGCAGGTGAAAGCGCAAAAATTGCTTTCCAGGCTGTTGATGGTGACGGTGCCGGAATCTGGTATATCTGGTTTGTTGATAATATCTCTATTGGTGATGCAACAGATGCAGTTTCTTTCCGTGGCAACCAGCTCGAAAGAGTAAGCAAGAGTGAAAACACAGCTGTCAGATCAAACGATCAGATTGCCCGCGACGGTAATACACAGCGTGTTACTAACCACAATGCTACCCGCGCTTCTATGGGCCTTATCGGATACAATGTTTACAGAGACGAAGCTATTGTTGATTATGTAGAAGCTCCAACTACGGAGTACTTTGATCTGAACATGACCCCGGGTACCTATTCATACCATATTACTGCCGTTTACGATCTTACTCCTTATGGATTTGCCGGACAGACTGGTGAATCTATGATTGAAGGACCTGTATCAGTTGACGTAAGTTACGGTTATCCATTACCATTTAATGAAACCTTCACTACCGGTCTCTTTGAAACCAATAAGTGGACTGTTAATGGTGGTAACTGGCACATTGCAGGTCAGGCAGGTAACCCTGCTCCGGCTGCTGAATTTACTTATGCTCCGGCAGTTACCGGTTATGATCAGTCAATCACCAGCTTCTACCTCATTGGTACTGGTATTACTGATGGTTCTGTAAAACTTGATTTCGATCTAAAACATACCCTTGTAAATGCTTCAGAAACTGAAGTTCTTGCTGTTGAAATAAACAATGGTAATGGCTGGATGCAGGTGGCTCAGTTTAAAAATACTGAAAACCTTGCATGGGAAACCAAAAGCATTGACGTATCTTCAAGAGCTATAGGTCATGTATTCCGTATCAGGTTCGTTGCAAAGGGTGAAAACACTTTGAACATCAACAACTGGTTAATTGACAATGTACATGTTTACCATGTTTGCGAAGCTCCAACTAATCTTGTAGCTGAAGTTAATACACCACATAACGATCAGATTAAACTTACCTGGGAAGGTCCAAACACTCCTGGTCCTGGTATTTCTGACTGGTTATTCTGGGATAATGGTACGAATGTAGATGCTATCGGTTTAACAGGTGGCGGAACATTTAGTGTAGCTGTCAGATTCACTCCTGAACAACTTGCTGCTTACGCAGGAACAAGTTTGACCAAAATCCGCATGTTCCCATATCAGGCAGGCGGAAGCCTTGTATTGAAAGTATGGACAGGTGCAAATGCAAGTAACCTTGTACTTCAGCAACCTATTGCATCATACAATGGTGGTGTATGGAATGAATTTGCATTGAACACTCCGGTTGCTGTATCGGGTACAACCGAACTGTGGTTTGGTTATACTGTTACACATCCTGACCAGGTTTACATTGCAGGTGTTGATGAAGGTCCTGCTGTATCAGGTTATGGTGATCTTCTTTCAACAGATGGTTCTGTTTGGGAATCTATGTCGGCTGCTTACGGTATCAACAATAACTGGAATCTCCAGGGATGGGTTGAGTCACTTGATGGTGCTAACGCTCCATTAATGCCGGTTGCCGATAATTCAAGCTACAGTAACTCTAACAATGTTGTTCGTGGATTCTATCCAACCCTCAACACTGCTTCCTTATCAGCCGATTCATTCAAAAATACAGATGAATTAACCGGCTATAATGTATATCGTAATGGTGAACTTATTGCTACCACTGCTGAAACATCGTATGTTGATGCTGATGAAGCTCTCATTATGGGTATAGAGTATTGCTACAAGGTTACAGCTGTTTATGAAAGCTGCGAATCTGACTTCTCAAACGAAGATTGTGAATACATTACATCAGTTGAAACTGTTAATGCCGGCACAGTTAACGTTTATCCAAATCCATCCAGCAGCATAGTAAATATCGAACTTCCTGCCAACATCAGCCAGTTCGTTATCTTTAACTATACCGGTCAGGTTGTTATGGAACAGAATGTAGCTAAGGCTCAAACCGTAAGAATCAATGTTGAAAACTACGATGCAGGTGCATACCTCATTAAGTTCACAACCCGATCTGGCGAAAGCTTTACAAAGAAAATAGCTGTTACCAAATAAGTAAACACTGTTTTCAGTACAGATAAAGGGGGCTTTTGCCTCCTTTATTTGTTTCTGTAAAAAAATGTGAAAAAAATTGCATTTCGTTTAGGGTAAATCTGCTTTTTGTTGTCTTTACTAGACAAATCATAACTATTTACTTTGCTAAAATCTTACTCGTTGAGGACTCTTTTAGTGTCATTTTAAGTAATAGGAAATAAGCTTGGTACCGCATATGGCTGGTATTCAGGCTTTTGTTGTGTTGTATAATTTGAACTGGAATTAAGCAATAATTTAATTAATGAAAGGAGGATAAACAAAGGAAAGTAGCTTAGAATCTTGATTATGAATTACTTACTTAATTAATTATCAAACTAATTAATTACTAAACATTAACAAGTAAAACTAAACAATGAAAAAACAATTTACACTAACTAAATGGGTTCTTGGATTGCTCATGGTGTTGTTTACCTTTGCAGGAACAGCCCAAAATCTATCTGAAGGATTCGAGGGAACCACTTTCCCCCCAAATGGCTGGAGTGTAATTAATGGTGGCGATGCTGCAAACACCTGGGTGAGATATACTACTACACCGTATAACGGTCTTGCCTGTGCTGCTATTAGTTATGGTTCAACCGCTCACAATGACTGGCTAATTACGCCTCAGTTGCGTCCGACTGCCGGTAATTCAACTATTTCTTTCTGGTCAAAGAATTATAGTGCAACTTACATTGAAGAATTCAATGTAAAAGTATCGACTACCGGAAATAATGAAGCAGACTTTACAATTACACTTGCTTCAAACGTTGCACCGGGCTTAACATACACACAATATACTTATGACCTTTCTGCGTATATTGGTCAGGATGTATATTTTGCCATTCAGTCGATTTCAACAAACGAGTTTCGTTTATTTGTTGATGATTTCGCTGGTCCCGGTTTAACTCCTCCTCCATTACCAGGTGTTGCCGTTATTGGCTCTCCGGCTAATGGTGCTCTTGGACTCTCTATAGCTTCTACCCTTAACTGGACAGCTCCTGTAACCGGTGGTACTCCTGCCGGCTACCGTGTTTATTTTGGTACTGATAATCCTCCAACCAATATTGCCAATGGTGTGGATGTTGGTAATGTGCTTTCATACGATCCAAATCCGGATTTAGCATATGCAACACAATACTATTGGCAAATTGTTCCCTATAACGTAACAGGTAGTGCAGTTGGTGCTCCTGTATGGTCATTTGCTACCAGTCTTGGTACTGGTGCACTTGAAGGTTTTGTTACCAATGGTTTTGGTATTCCATTAGGTGGTGTATCTGTTAATATTGTAAAAGGTATTGACAATTTCACCACAACTACTGCAGCCAATGGTTCCTATTCTTTCGGCCTTATCAGTGCAGGACCATATACTATGACTGCTACTCTGGCAACATACAACACCACCATTCTTCCGAATGTAATGGTAGAACCGAATATTACAAACTACCAGAATGTTGTAATGACCCGTCCTTCAATGGCAGTTACTCCTAATCCTTACAGCTTGTCACTCAATCCAAATGAAATGGTTGACGGTGCAATCAACATTGCAAACAATGGCGATGGAGTTTTAGGATGGAATGCTACTATTAATTATACTTCACCTGGTCCAAATACATGGTTAACCATTGTACAAAGCACAGGTACCGTAAATGCCTACAGTAACTTTAATGCACCGGTTGCTTTTAATGCTACTGGTCTTACAGCCGGCACAATAAAAACTGCCGAAATTACCTTCACATCTACTCCTAATGTGGGTACTGTAGTAGTTCCGGTAACGATGACTGTTGCAGGTGCGCCTCTGAATGTACCAACCGATTTAACAGCTACCCTCAGCAATCCTATTGATGGTACCGTAAATCTGGCATGGTCATTTACTCCGGGACCTGGTTTCCAGAATTTCATCATTAAACGTAACGGTATTCAGGTAGGTACTACAATCAATACTACCTTTACCAATACACTTCCCGCTTACGGTGTATACTCTTATACAGTTCAGGCTGTAACTGCTGATGGTAATTCAGCTCCTGCAGGTCCTGTTGAAATTGAATGGTCAAATCCAACTATGGTTATTTCTCCAACCAGTCTGTATGACGAAGTATGGGTAAATACTCAGGCTGTTCAGTTCCTCACTATCAACAACACCGGAGAAGGTACTCTGGCGTACAGCTTCCCTGCATGGGTTGGAGGTGGCGAACCTCAGGCTTATTGCGAAGCAAGCGGCGGTTGTGATGAATATATAGGAACAGTTTCTTTTGCTAACCTCAGCAATACTTCCAACTGTTCTGAATACTCTGATTACACCAGCCTTGCAGCTGATGTTACTCCGGGTCAGACATACACTATGACTATCACCAATCCTAATGCATACAGCTCTGATATTGCTGGTGTTTGGATTGACTTTAATCAGGATGGCGATTTTGAAGATGGCGGTGAATATTTTACAACTACCATGGCGGGCAGTGGTGCTACTTTCACAAGAGCAATCACTATCCCTGCTGATGTTGAAACCGGTTCTACCCGTATGAGAGTTAGATTACAATATGGCGGAACTTTGGCACCATGTGGTGAAACATCCTTTGGTGAAGTAGAAGATTACACCCTTAACATTGGTGGTGGTAACTTTATTACTGCTGTAACCCCTGCTTCAGGTACTGTTGCTCCGGGCCAGGCAAAGATTATCTCTATCACCTACGACGCTACTGATTTTGCTCCTGGTCAGTCTTATTTTGAAGATCTCGAACTCGAGTCAAATGACCTGGCAAATGCTTCTGTAACTATTGAAAACGAAATGTTCGTTTATCAACCGGGTATGCTAACCGGAACCGTAACAAGTGCTGTTGACGGATCTCCGATAGCCGGTGCAGTTGTTACTGCTGGTACATACAATACTACAACTAATGTTGATGGTATCTATAACTTTATGATTGATGCAGGTACTTACAACATGACCTTCAGCAAGACAGGTTTCACAACCGAAACAGTTACCGGTGTTGTTGTTACTGAAACACAAACAACTACTGTAAATGCTGAGCTTGAAGAAGTATTGTATCCAGTTACCCTTGTTCATGCTGAAGTAAACGAAACCGATACTCAGACCGAAGTTACCTGGGGTGTTCCGGAACCGGATTATGAAGTTCTTTATGACGACGGAACCGCTGAAAACTACACAGCATGGGCTCTTCCGGGCAACATGAACGCTGTGAAGTTCACTCCTGCAGGTTATCCTGCTACCATCTATGGTGGTAAAATTTATGTAGGCGATGGCAGCTTCCCGAACAACAATACCGGTTTCATTGGTACTACCTTCGGAGCCGTTGTAATTGATGATGACGGAGCCAACGGATTACCAGGTACTGTTCTTGATTCAATTGAAGTAACTGTTGACAGTTATGGTTGGGTTTCCTTTACAGGATTAAACGCAACTATTGAAGACGGTAGCTTCTATTTAGGTATGGTTCAGGGTGGCATTTCTCCAAATGTTGCTCCGATTGGTATTGACCAGCAGAACCCGGTTGTATACCGCAGTTACTCCCGTAACGTGGTAGCCGGTCAGCCATGGGGTCTTTCACCATATCAGGATATGATGATCCGTGCTTTTGTTAACGGACCTGCAAATACTGACGTTCAGAAGCTCTCAGCCGAAGTACGCGGTGCTGTGAAACAGCGCGGCATGATCAGCCTGTTACCTGCAACTGCTCAGAGTGGTGCTGAAGGTGAAGGACTGTTCCTTGCTATTCAGGATGGACAGATAAGCCGTGATGTAACCGGTTATAAAGTATGGCGTGTTGCTGTTGCTAATCCGGATGCAGGCGCTCAGTCTGGTGTTCAGACTCTGCTCAACGGAAACGTGTCAACAACCAGCTATACCGACGCAGCTTTCGGACCATTACCTGAAGGATGGTATGCTTATGCTGTTGCTGCCAATTATACCAATGGCGGTGAATCACCAAAAGCATTCTCAAACATCGTTGGACATAAGAAACTTGTTAACGTTACCTTTAATGTAAGTTTAACCACCGGCGGTAGCCCTGTCGGCGCTGTTATTTCCCTGACAGGCAACGACTATCCATACGCTACATGGACACAGACAGTTCCGGAAAACGGAACCGTTGTATTTGAAGATGTATGGAAAGGTAACTACTCTATTCTTGCAGCAAAAGTTGGCTTTGACGACTATGCATTCAATGCAAACATTCAGAGCAACCGTACATTTGATATTATTCTTGCTGAGCGCAAGTACATGCCACGTAACCTGTATGTTGATCCGTTAACACTGGTAGCTACATGGGATGAACCTTTGGCAATCTCCGTAATGGAAGACTTTGAAGGTGCTACTTTCCCACCGGCAG
>CAZXQT010000021.1:0-50501 GCA_964643225.1 uncultured Lentimicrobium sp.
ACCTTACCCGTTCTCTTAGGCCATATCAGCGACGCCACAATGGCCACTGCCATGATACCCAGTATTATATACAGCGAGTGTGCAGTGGTGAAGCCAACCTCCTTTAGCCAGTCGGCAATGAGCATTTTGGTGCCAATGAACACGAGCAGCACCGAGAGCCCTGCCTTAAGGAACCGGAAGAGGTCGATCACTTTTATGAGCATGAAAAACATCGCCCTCAGTCCGAGAATGGCAAAAATATTGGAAAAGAATATGATGTACGGATCACTGGTAACGGCAAAAATAGCAGGGATGCTGTCGAATGCGAACAGTACATCGGTAAACTCGATCACCAGCAAGGTAATGAACAGGGGTGTTACCATCAGCTTGCCCGCTTTGCGCACAAAGAAATGGTGTTGCACAAAACGCGGGTATACGGGAAGGTATCTGGAGGCAAACCGCACTACCGGATGCTTACCGCTGTTTATGGAGTTGTCGCTTTCGCGGACAAAAACCATCTTAAGGCCGGTGTATAAAAGCAGTATACCGAAGATGTAAATGACCCAGTGAAACTGATGGATGAGGGCCGATGCAGCAAAAATGAAAATAAACCGGAATACTATGGCGGCCAGTATGCCGTAAAACAAGACCCTGCGGTAATATAACGGATTAACCCGGAAGGCGTAAAAAATGACAACCATGACAAAGATATTGTCGAACGACAGCATCTTTTCAATCACATAACCCGTAAGAAATTCGAGCGCAAGATTTTTCTTGTACACTTCGAGAGCGGCCTGGTAATCGAGGCCGTCTATGCGGATGGGATGGTCGTAGCGTTTTATTAGCGCCTGTATATCTGCTAAGTTGCCGTTGTTCCCTATATGAATGAGTTCACCATGAAAAATAAGCAGCACATAGAACAGCAGCGAAATACTTATCCACAGGCATGTGTAGAACAGGGCTTCTTTAAATGATACCAGGTGGTTCCGCTTGTCAAGCACTCCAAGGTCGAGCAATAAAAATCCGATTATTACAACCAGAAAAACAGAAAAGAAGATCAGTTCAGCAGGATTCATGGTATGAAATGCTCCTCCGGTACGAATTTAGTTTTTCAAAGGTAGGGACTTTAGTTCAAGACTATGCCTTGTATACTAAAATTTCTAATTTTGCCTTAAATTTTTACATACCGGTACATCAATTTTTTTTACATAACTTGCCTCAAAATTCTTAACAATACCTTTCCTAAAATTATTTTAATACTGGGAGAATTACATCATGACAAAATTTGCAGAAATGAATCCAAACCCACTGGTACAGTACCTCAACAAACCTGCCTCCGAATTCACTAAAGCCGACCTGGTAAAATTTATCGTTGACAATAACATAGAAATGGTCAACTTCAGATATGCCGGTGGCGACGGACGACTCAAAACACTCAATTTTGTGATCAGCTCTCTCAGTCACCTCGACAGTATTTTATCGACTGGTGAACGTTGCGACGGATCAAGCCTATTCCCGTTTATCCAGGCAGGCTCGAGCGACCTGTATGTGGTTCCCCGTTATAGCACCGCTTTTGTAAACCCGTTCAGCAGTGTGCCTGCGCTCGACATCTTATGCTCCTATTACAATAAAGACGGGTTGCCGTTGGAAAGCTCACCTGAATACATCTTGCGCAAAGCACATAAAGCACTGAAGGAACAGACCGGACTTTCGTTTGAAGTAATGGGCGAGCTCGAATACTATGTTATCAGCGACAAAACAAGCGACCTATACCCTGCCGTGGACCAGAAAGGATACCATGAATCTTCGCCCTATGCAAAATGGGAAATGTTGCGCGTGGAAGCCATGAATGCCATGGCAAAGGCAGGCTGCCTGATCAAATACGGCCATTCGGAAGTGGGCAATTTCACCCTTAACGGGAAATTGTATGAACAGAATGAGATTGAATTTACCCCCACTACGCTCGAAGACGCTGCCGATCAGTTGGTGATAGCAAAGTGGATACTACGCTCCCTGGCGAACAAATACGGAGTAACGGTTACGTTTGCACCTAAAATTACTGTAGGCAAAGCCGGTAGTGGGTTACATATTCATACCCGTTTGATTAAGGACGGCAAAAATCAGATGCTTGATAACGGGGTACTTAGTTCTGTTGCTCGTCGTGCTATTGCCGGGTATCTGGAACTGGCTCCTTCGCTTACCGCCTTTGGAAATGCCAATCCAACCTCTTACTTCCGGCTTGTTCCGCACCAGGAAGCTCCTACCAATATTTGCTGGGGCGACCGCAACCGCAGTGTTCTTGTAAGGGTTCCGCTGGGATGGACAGGCGACAACGACATGATCTACCACGCAAATCCGGGTGAAAAACAGGTTAAAAACGATTACTCCCAGCTGCAGACGGTTGAATTCCGCTGTCCGGATGGTTCTGCCGACATTTACCTGTTGCTTGCCGGATTAACCGTTGCTGCACGCCATGGGCTGGAACTCGAAAATGCCCTTGATATAGCCGAAAAAACGTACGTGGATGTAAACATCTTCGACGACCGGTTTAAAGACCGTGTTGCTCAATTAAAGCAGCTCCCGGTATCGTGCTTCGAATCGGCTGCCCGACTGGAAGAACAATCAGCCATCTACGAAAAGTACGATGTGTTCCCCCGTGGTGTAATAGAAGGTGTAGCCCGCAAACTTCGCAGCCACAACGATGAGAATCTGCGCACCGAAATTAATGCGGACAAAGATAAAATGCAGCAGCTGGTTGATACCTTCTTCCACTGTGGGTAAATAACCGACGCATTAATGGTGCGTTGCTGACCTTTGCAAAATAAAATAATCGGCCCGGAGATTCCGGGCCGGTTATTTTAGGTAAGGTAATCTGCAGAAATGCCTTTATTTCTTCCGGAAAGTGATAAGCTTGCGACCCAGATAAACCCTGCGCAACCAGAACGGGAGCACCAATGCACCGATTATAAGGTACGGGTAGTATGTAAGCAATCTCCAGGCCAGTGCTACCAGCGTGGTGAGGTCGTACTGAGTGCCTGCAATGAATTCGCGCAGGAATATGGGGAAGAAAAATTCTGCAATACCACTGCCCCCGGGTGTAGGACTGATGAGCATGATCACCCACATCATCAGCTGACGGGCAAGTATGAGGAAATGATCGCCAAGGCTTACCGCCGAAGTAAAGCCCACTATCAGGAAATTGACTACAAGGAATCGTGCTATCCACGAAAGTGCAGTAGCTCCGCCGGCCAGCAGCCAGAATCTGTAGGGCTTTCGCTTGAACTCTGCAGAAGTTTGCAGTATCTGTTCGCCTGTGTGCTGTGCAGCTTCTTTATATCGGCGCAGAAAACGAAGGTTCGTGCTCTTCACCAGCAGCCACTGCAGTCCTTTGGGATGTATAAATACGCCGTAGCTGAGCAGAAATGTGAGGAATGCAATGAATAGGTATCCGATAAAAAATATGCCCATAGTACTGAACTCTGTACCAAAAAGGCTGAGTGCCTGGCCTTCAATCGAAAGCCTGTTCATTCCGGCTAAAAGGATGGTAACGGGTACGAAAACAATATAAAAAAGCTCATCAAGCAGGGCGGTAACCATCACGGTAGCAGTAGCTCTCCCGGTACCTAGCTTTTCCTTTGTCAGGAAAAAAATGGCAACCGCCGACCCCCCTACTACGGATGGCGTAACACTCGAGGCAAACTCCCACAGAAAGATTATCTGGAACGCCTTCTTCCACGACAGTGCATTGTCTGTTAACAGGCGGATGCGGTAAATATAGGCGAGGTCGCGCAAGGCAACCATGAGAATGGCAAGTATAAAGCATGCTACCGATCCCCAGGTAATGGTTATTGACCGCAGGTCGCCGTGCGATAGGTCGCCCGAAATCATATAACCAATTACGGCAAGTCCGATTAGTATGGGGACAATGATCCGCCGGAAGGCAAATAATTTTAGTATTTCGCGGTGCTGGCTCAAAATATTATATAGTTTTCACAAAAATAACGTATTTAAATGAGGTAGCTTGCAGCCATTTTGTCTTATTTAATAGCGGGATTCGTATTTTAAACTGTCATTTTGTCTTGTTTTTGGTCCGAAAAGCTCTTTTTTTGCTCTGGCATACAATTTGACTATACCTGATCAGACAAATAAACTATAGAAATAACAAAATAGGAGGATTTACCATGAATATGATCAGATTTAACCAGCCCGCATTAAGCTTGATGGACCAGTTTTTCAACAGCACAATGCAGAACAACCGCTATAACCACCCGGCAAATATTTACGATCAGGACAACGCATTTGTGATTGAGATGTCGGTGCCGGGCTTTACAAAGGAAGATATAAAAATTAACCTGGAGCAGCAGACTCTGAACATTTCGGCCGAACTGAAACAGAACGAAGAGCAGCGAGACGAAAAGTACCTGCGCAAAGAATTCAGTCTTAATAACCTGAACAGAAGTTTCCTGCTGCCTAAGACGGTAGATGTTGAAAAGATAAGTGCTGATTACCAGAACGGCATTCTCAAAGTGACCATGCCCCGCCGCGAAGACGCCGTTATTAAGAAAGAAATAAGTATACAGTAATTGAGACAGGGCAAAGTGTAGTGCGATTTCAGGAGGCGGCTCAGGCTGCCTTCTGGCTTTTTAAAACAAATGCCGGAACGGCAGCAACATCCAGCCAAAGAATTTCTCAATCTTTGGCCTGCGGAGGTAAAGGGAATAATCAAAAGGCATGCAGCCCTCGAGACTCTTACGCAGATGCCGGTCAACCATTTCTACTATGTTCTTATGCCGGCCGGCAACCAGCAGCTCGTGCTGATACCGGAAGCTGCGGTAGTCGAAGTTAGGTGAACCAAGCGCATATACTTCCCTGTCGATAAGCATGCACTTCGCATGCAGGTTGCTTGCGGTGTAAAAAAACATCTTTATGTCGTTTTTGTAGTAGAACTGCAGGTATTTGTCGCGCAGCAGATCTACGATCTTTACATCGGAGTGGAGGGGCATAATGATGTTTACCGATACACCACGTTTCCCCGCAAGGGCAAGCAGACGACGCAGTTTAAAGCCGGGAAGGAAATACGGCGATTCTATGATGATCTCTTTTTGGGCATGCGAAATAAGGGTTTCGTACCGCTTTTTCACCTGCTGGCGATAAATGGAAGGCAGATCCTGAATAATCTCAAAGCCACTGTAGTATAAAGCGCGCTTGTACTGGAACTTATTGAAGATGTATTTGTCGTACAGCTTGAAGCTGTCGAAAAAAGTCTTACGGAACACGGTTGCAATAGGGCCTTCGATGCGCAGGGCAATCTCACGCCATTTACTGGAATAGCCGTTAATGTTGTTCGACATGATGTAGCTGATCTCATCGTCGACAACCAATAGTTTTCGGTGGTTACGTTTATGATTTTTAGTGAGAAAGTCGACAAAGAACTTCATCTTACGGAAGTATCTTACTTCGCCTCCATTGGAAGTAATGGGTTCAAAGAATGAAGGCGATGGTGGCGTACCCCACGAGTCGACCAGTATTTTAACACTTACCCCCTGTTTACATTTTACCGCGAGTATGTCGCGGAAATTCTCACCCGTTATATCGTAGCTGAAACGGTATACTTCGAGCAGTATACTTTTGCGCGCCATGGCTATATCGTCGTACATAGCCGAAAGTATCTCCGGCTGGCTGTCGAAAAGCATTACCGGCGGGCTCAATGGGTCTTCACCCTCTGCAATCTTTACAGGTTCGGTATAGGTTTTCATAGAATAGTGTGACGACCGTGTTATTTCTGAACAAAGAAACACGTCATGTATACTATACAAATATAAAAAAAGATTTACTGACCGGCAGTAATTAAATCTTTAATCCTGCATGCCGTTGTGTAACTGTACCCGCTGCTGATGAAGCAGTTGCTTGAGTGTGAAATTACAGTAATTACAGCTCCCGCAAGGGTTTTTAGAACGGTTACGCTGACAATATTGCATTTGGGTATAGTAATAGAATACCGCTCAAGCGGGAAGAGCCTTTTACGCTTCATTTCAACGACATCCTGGTGTATTTCAATAACATCGTCGATGAGAAGGCCTCCGCCATGCAGGATCCTGTTCCTGAATTTATGGGTTGATACCGTTTCCAATGTAAAGTTCTATTCAAACGTAAACAGGTAATTTTCAGTTTGCTACTTTACAAATTAACAAAATGTTTGAGCAGAATTTCTATAGATTGAATAATCGTCAGAAAGTAATTTTCAAACGTATCAGTTATATGGATATCTGCATGCATAACAAGGAGCACGGATATCTACTATTTTTTTATAGACTGGAATCTAATATACACTATAACTGCTTAATTGCCTCGAGCAGTTCATCGCGTTTTCGGTAGGCAACCGGAATGGTTGAATTGTCCTTAAGCACACAGATAAGCTCATCGCGCATGAATTTACGCAGGTAATTAAGATTAAGCAGATGAGAGTTGTGTACCCTGAGGAATCCATGACCTTCGAGCAACTCGTCAAATTCTTTCATAGACCGCGAAATAAGTATCTTTTCGCCGTCAACAAGGTAAAATGCCGTGTAGTTTCTGTCTGATTCACAATGCATTATCCTGTCTATTTCTACCACATGCACGGTGTTGATGGTACGAAGAACCAGTTTCCTGTTTAGCGGTGTGCTTTTATTCTTCATTGAATCGAGCAGCAGCTTAATGGTCTGGTTCATGTTTTCGCCGTTGAAATATGTGGTGGCTTTTTCGACAGCATTGCGCAACTCGTCGGGATCGATGGGTTTGTTGATGTAATCAATCGCGTTGTAACGGAAGGCCCGAATGGCATATTCTTCGTATGCAGTGACAAAAATTAGCTTAAAATCAATGGAAGGCAATTGCTGCAGAAGATCAAATCCTGATCCATCGGCCATTTTGATATCGAGGAACACAAGATCGGGATGGTGGGTATTAATGCACTGAATACCTGATTCAACTCCGTCAGCCTGACCAACTATAGAAACCTCGGGACAATACATATTTACCATCTGGATGAGACTGTCTCTCGAATTGGTTTCGTCATCGATAACTACTGCATTGATTGTCATACATTTAGTGATTATAGTTTAACGATTGAATTCATTAGCTTAATAGGTGGATGGAGTTGTTCAAAGTTAACTAATTATGCAAGATCAGGGATGCATATTCTAATAAAAAAATTATGTTACTTTTGGGGCTCAAATAACTGCTATGATCAAATCAATGACGGGCTTTGGCAAAAGCTCTGTGAACCTGCAGGGAAAAGTTGTTAGTATGGAGCTTAAATCGCTTAACAGCAAGCAGCTTGATCTGAACATTAAATTGCCCTCCGTTTTTCGTGAAAAGGAACCTGAAATGCGCAGCATTATTGCAAAAGCTCTGGAGCGCGGCAAGGTGGAACTGACCGGAAGCATCGATTACACAGACGGCGAGCTGCCCTCAGGTATTAATCAGGCACTTGTTAAAGGATATTATAAGGAACTGAAAAATATTGCCGACAGTCTGGGTATAACGCACAGCGATATTCTTATGGCAGTAATGCGGTTGCCCGAGGTATTGAAACCCACACGTGAGGTGCTTTCTGAAGCTGACTGGGAAGAGATCAACGGATGTCTGGAAAGGGCTTTGCAATCACTTGACGAATTCAGGGTACAGGAAGGAAAGATGCTCGAAGCAGACTTCGTGCAACGCATTGAAAACATCATGAATCTTTCGGCAAATCTGAATGCCTTTGAAGAAGAAAGAAGTAACCAGTTTCGTGAAAAGCTGAGATCTGCAGTCAGCGAGTTTGCTGCGAACAATACACTCGACAGCAACCGGTTTGAACAGGAAATAATCTATTACCTGGAAAAGCTGGATATTACCGAAGAAAAGGTACGGCTGGGTAAGCATCTGCAGTACTTTCTTGACACACTGAGAGAATCGGAGGCCAATGGCCGTAAACTGTCGTTTGTTACGCAGGAAATAGGTCGCGAGATCAACACCATCGGCTCTAAGGCAAACGATGCCAATATTCAGAAAGTGGTAGTGCAGATGAAGGATGAGCTCGAAAAAATAAAGGAACAGCTGGCAAACATCCTGTAAAGAATAAACAGATGTCTAAACTAATTATCATTTCTGCACCTTCAGGATCAGGTAAGACCACCATAGTTAAGTACCTGCTGGAACAGTTCCCCCGGCTTGCATTCTCGGTTTCGGCTACGAGCCGGAAGATGCGGGCGGGTGAAACCGACGGGATGGATTATTTCTTTATTACGGAACAACAGTTCAGAGAACGGATTGAAGAGGGCGACCTGCTGGAATGGGAGGAGGTATATCCCGGTAGTTATTACGGCACCCTGCGCAGTGAAGTAAAACGGCTGATAACAGCATGTAAGGATGTAATATTTGACGTGGATGTGGTTGGAGGCCTGAACATTAAGAAAGAGTTCGGGAACAGAGCTCTGGCTATTTTTGTTAGTCCGCCGTCGCTCAGTGAACTGGAACAGCGCCTCATAAAACGGCAAACTGAATCGCCCGGAAACATTCAGAAAAGGGTGGATAAGGCAGGGCACGAGATGACCTTTGCCAATAAGTTTGATTACGTTCTGGTGAACGATGACCTGGAGAAGGCCAAAAAGGAGGCTGTAGAGATTGTTAAAGAGTTTCTGCAATGAAAAAAACAGGGTTGTTTTTCGGTTCGTTCAATCCCATTCATATAGGGCATCTTTGTGTTGCAGAGTATATGCGCGAGTTCGGCGGACTGGATGAAGTGTGGTTTGTGGTATCTCCGCAAAATCCCTTAAAGGATAAACTGACCCTGTTAGACGATTATGCACGGTATGAGATGGTGCAGATTGCAATCGGCGATGACACCCGTTTCAGGGTAACCGATATAGAGTTTCATCTGCCAAAGCCTTCGTACACTATTGATACGCTCACGCATCTGTACGAAAAGTACCCCGACCGGCAGTTTGTCCTCACCGGTGGCACCGATCTTCTGGTGAGCTTTCATAAATGGAAAAACTACGAGCAGTTGCTGGCAAACTACACCCTGCTGCTTTATCCCAGGCATGGCAGCGACAGCCACCCACTAACAAAGCACCCATCGGTAACCCTTATTGATGCACCCCGCATAGAAATATCTGCCAGCTTTATCAGGGGCGCCCTGAAAAATCGCAGGAGCGTGCGGTACTTTCTGCCCGATGCAGTGTACCGCTATATAGACAAATACGGTTACTACCTTTAGATATCACTTACGCAGCCATTGCATGGCTTTGAGTGAGAGATCGAGAAACATTATGGAGCCGCTGGCATTGCGCTCTGTATGATAGATAGCATCGTTGAATGCCTCTGTGAACTGCATGCCGGACGGATTGATAAATGGGCTGAATTTAGTAATGAACTGCCGTTCCTCACCGTCGGCATTGATTTGGTCCTGTAGTCCGTATTGATGGAGCATGCAGAGATGTACTACCCGTAAAGCGTAATGAAAGAATTTCTTGATATTTTCCCGCCCAATGCCCTGAAACTCAGAAGCCATTTTTACCGCTGAAGCAATGTCTTTTGCATAGCACAGGCGCATCCAGTCGCGAAACCGGATAAACAGGTCGGAATGGCTGTCACCATTGCGTATAATGTTTAACGCAAGTGTAAGGTTGCCGTCGGCCATAAAGCGTGCACCTGCCGCCTCGTCGGTTGTGCATCCCGTAAGGTCAGTTACGGCTTTTTCTAATGCAGTATCGCTATATTTAGGGAACTTAACCAGCTGCGTGCGCGAGATAATAGTAGGCAGTAGCTGGTCGAGTTGTTCCGTGATGAGTATAAACAGGGTTTTGTCTGGTGGCTCTTCAAGAATCTTGAGGATCTTGTTGGCACCGGTATGGTGAATTTTTTCCACCATCCAGATGATCATCACCTTGTACTCCGACTCGTAGGAGGTATAGCTCAGTTTCCGTATCAGATCGTTGCAGTCGTCGGTATTGATAAGTCCCTGTTTGTTTTCGATGCCAATCTGATCGTACCAGTCGTTTAATGTGATAAAGCCTGCCCTTTCGGGGATGATCTTGCGCCAGTGCCCCAGAAACATGGTCGACACCGGCTTATTGTCGAACTCCTTCGTGGTGGCAATGGGATAGAGAAAGTGCAGATCGGGGTGGGCAAGCTTACCATATTGCAGGCACGATGGGCATACGCCGCACGAGTCACCGTCAGCACGTTTACTGCAGTTAATGTACTGAGCGTATGCCAGGGCCATTGGCAGTTTAGCAGAACCCTGCGGGCCGAGAAACATTTGTGCATGGCTCACCCGCTGGTCGCTTACCGTTTTCCGGAGCCTGTCTTTAATTTCTTCCTGCCCCGGAATATCAGAAAATCTCATACGTAACCTTTCATCAATAACGCTGTAATACCCTTGCTGTTGTATTGGTTATGCACCTCCTTCGCGCCGGTTTTCGGCTTTGCGGCCTTTTACCTTTGCGGATATAAACTCGCGGTTTAACCGGGCAATGTTCTCGAGGGTTATGAGTTTAGGGCACTCGGCTTCACAGGCACCGGTATTGGTACAGTTGCCAAATCCCTGCGCATCCATTTCAGCCACCATATTCTGCACACGCTGATGTGCTTCTGCACGGCCTTGCGGCAGAAGAGCATACTTTGATACAAAGGCGCCGACAAAGAGCATAGCCGATGCGTTTTTACAGGCGGCCACACAGGCACCGCACGAGATACATGCAGCGGCATCCATGGCCAGATCAGCATTTTCTTTCGGTATAGGTATAGCATTGCCATCAGGAACTCCACCGGTGTTTACACTTACGAAACCACCGGCCTGGACAATCTTGTCGAAGGCACTGCGGTCGACTATAAGGTCTTTGAGTACCGGGAATGCGCGTGCACGCCAGGGTTCTATAACAATGGTATCGCCGTCCTTAAATTTACGCATATGCAGCTGACAGGTAGTAACTGCCGTATCGGGTCCGTGGGGACGGCCATTGATATACATACCACATGCACCGCAGATGCCTTCACGGCAGTCGTGATCGAAGGCCACCGGGTCTTCGTTCTTTGCAACCAGTGATTCGTTGAGCACGTCCATCATTTCAAGGAAGGAACTGCCGGGCGATATACCGGTAACTTTATAGGTCTCAAATTTCCCTTTACTGGTGGCGTTTTTCTGACGCCATATCTTGAGTGTTAAGTCCATATTTGTATTCCTTCCTCTGTTATTTGTAATTTCTCTGTTTAACCTCAATGAATTCGTAATCGAGCGGTTCTTTGTGGACAACCGGTTCGGCATTGTCGCCGGTGAACTGCCATGCAGCCACATATTTGAACGCTTCGTCGTCGCGCAGTGCTTCGCCTTCAGGGGTCTGGTATTCTTCACGGAAGTGACCTCCGCACGATTCTTCCCTGGCAAGTGCATCGCGGGCCATCAGCTCACCAAGTTCGAGGAAGTCGGCAACACGACCAGCTTTTTCCAGCTCCGGATTAATGGAGTCGTTGGTACCGGGTATACGTACATCTTTCCAGAACTCTTCACGCAGTTGTGCAATCTCTTTGATTGCAGACCTGCAGCCTTCTGCATTACGTGCCATACCAATCTTTTCCCACATTATATGACCAAGCCTGCGGTGGAAGGTATCAACAGATGTTTTCCCCTTAATGTTGAACAGACGGTTAATATGGTCGCGTGTTTTTTGTTCGGCTTCCATAAATTCGGGCAGGTCGGGTGAGATTTTCGGAACCCTGATCTGATCGGCCAGGTAATTCTGAATGGTATACGGGAGAACAAAATACCCATCGGCAAGTCCCTGCATTAGTGCCGAAGCACCCAGGCGGTTTGCACCATGATCGCTGAAGTTTGCCTCACCGGCAGCGTACAGCCCGGGTATGGTGGTCATAAGCTCATAGTCAACCCAAAGACCACCCATGGTATAGTGTACTGCCGGGTAGATCATCATGGGCACTTTATATGGATCTTCATCGACGATCTTTTCATACATCTGGAAGAGGTTACCGTAGCGGGCTTCGATAGTATCGCGGCCAAGGCGGTTGATAGCATCGGCAAAGTCAAGATACACGGCAAGACCGGTTTCACCTACACCAAAGCCTGCATCGCAGCGTTCCTTGGCAGCTCTGGAAGCCACATCACGAGGCACCAGGTTACCAAAAGCGGGATAACGGCGCTCAAGGTAATAATCACGGTCATCTTCGCGGATATCGAGTGGCGACAGTTTACCTTCGCGGATTTTCTGTGCATCCTCTTTATTCTTAGGAACCCATATACGGCCGTCGTTGCGGAGGCTTTCACTCATCAGCGTAAGCTTTGACTGGAACTCACCGTGAACGGGGATACAGGTGGGATGTATCTGGGTAAAGCACGGGTTACCGAAGTAGGCACCCCTGCGATAGGCTTTCCAAATGGCGGTAGCATTCGAACCCATGGCATTGGTAGAGAGGAAGAATACGTTACCGTATCCTCCGCTGGCCAGAATAACTGCATGTGCTGCGTGACGCTCGATGGCTCCTGTTATAAGGTTACGGGCAATGATACCACGGGCGCGGCCATCAACAAGCACTACGTCCATCATTTCGTGCCGGCTGTACATTTTTACGGTACCCTTGCCAACCTGACGGCTTAGAGCACTGTATGCTCCAAGCAGGAGCTGCTGTCCGGTTTGACCCCGTGCATAGAAGGTACGCGAAACCTGTGCACCTCCAAAAGAACGGTTATCGAGTAGTCCGCCGTATTCCCGTGCAAACGGCACCCCTTGTGCCACGCACTGGTCGATAATATTGTTGCTTACTTCGGCCAACCGATAAACGTTTGCTTCCCTTGCGCGGTAATCGCCCCCTTTAATGGTGTCGTAAAACAGCCGGTACACACTGTCGCCATCGTTTTGATAGTTCTTGGCTGCATTGATACCACCCTGTGCTGCAATGCTGTGTGCCCTGCGGGGACTGTCCTGGTAACAGAACGCCTTTACCTGAAAGCCAAGCTCGGCAAGTGATGCTGCTGCAGATGCACCGGCAAGGCCGGTACCAACAACTATAACCTCCAGCCTGCGCTTGTTTGCAGGGTTTACCAGGTTGATATGCGATTTATATTGTGTCCACTTGTCTGCAAGCGGTCCTTTCGGTATTTTAGAGTTTAATTCTGCCATATCGTATATAATTGAGAATGGTCGGTAATGTTATTAACGAAAGAAATAAATAACCACGGGAATGGTTATGAAGCCAACGGTGAGAACGATGGCTATTATGCGGCTAATGGTAAACATAGCCGGAGTATACTTATTGTGGTTAAAGCCCAGCGACTGCAAACCGGAGTGGAATGCATGGTCGAGATGGAAGCCGAGGAACAGCAGCCATACGATGTAAATTATTACATGAGTAAGGTGGCTGAATTTCTGCAGAACCATGGCGCCCATATCTTCGTACTGCTTGCCGTCAATCATCACATGCCCTATATTACCCAGTTTGGCCTGGAAAAAGAAATTATACAGGTGGTAAATAAGCACTGCGAAGACGATGAGACCTGTATGGATCATAAATTTGGAGAAGGGCGACATTTCTGAAAATGCTTCTACTTTATACCGTACCGGGCGTGCGCGCCAGTTCTGTATCTGCAGAACCAGTCCTGTAATAATGTGAATGATGAATCCTCCGAAAAGGAAAATCTGCATAAACTGGATCACAGGATTTGTAACCATGAAATGGGCTGCTTTATTGAATGTTTCACCCCCATCCTGCACCAGTACCAGCAGGTTAACCGTCATATGCACAAACAGGAAGGCTATCAGGAATAATCCAGCCAGCGCCATGATCACCTTTTTGGTGATCGATGAGTAAGTTATGGCCATAAGCAATAGATATTTGGATTTTTTAATGATTTATTAAACTTATTAAGGCATGCCTTGCAATTAGTTGTTTAAATTTGCGGTTAAGGCAAAGCATAACGATGCCCCAAAATACAACATTATTTTTTACAATTCCAAACAAATTGATAAATGCGATATTCTGCCATTGATCCGGATTTCTTCTGTACAAACCGACACCGCCTCGAAAAGAAACTAAGACCAAATGCCGTTGCTATTGTTCATTCCAATGATGAAATTCCCCGATCGGGTGACCAGAATTACCCCTTTAGGCAGAACAGCACGCTATTTTACCTTTCGGGACTGGATCAGGCAGGTACAATATTAACACTTTTTCCGAACCATCCCGATGAATTGATGCGCGAGATCGCTTTCATTACCGAGACCGATGAGCACATGGTTACATGGTACGGCCGAAGGTACACACTGAAAGAAGCTTCCGAAATATCGGGCATAAAGAATATAAAATGGCTGAGCCAGTTCGAGGCTACCCTGCGCGATTTCATGTACAGGGCTGAGTCTGTTTACCTCGATATGGAAGAACAGCCTAAGTTTATGACGGAGGTAGAGTCAAGAAATCTGCGCTTTGCGCGGAAGCTGCGCAACGATTACCCGCTGCACCAATATCAGCGGCTGGATCCGCTGGTTACACAGCAACGCCTTGTTAAGGCTCCTCAGGAACTGGAGCAGATAAATAAAGCGATCGATATTACCGGTAATGCGTTTAACAGAGTGCTCGGTTTTATGCGACCCGGTATTAAGGAATACGAAGTGGAAGCCGAAATAATTCATGAGTTTATACGCAGTGGTGCCACAGGGCATGCTTTTCCGGCGATTGTTGCCTCGGGAGCTGATAACAATATTCTGCACTACGATGTAAACAACAAAATTATTGAAGACGGAAGTCTGGTACTTATTGACTTCGGAGCCGAGTATGCCAATTACACCAGCGACTGTACGCGCACCATTCCCGCAAACGGTAAGTTTACCCCAAGACAACGGCAGGTTTACGAATCGGTGCTGCATGTGCAGCGCCAGGCTATGAAACTTATGACTCCCGGAAACACGATAATGAATCTGCAGCAGCAGACTATTAAACTTATGGAGACTGAGCTTATCAAACTCGGGTTGATAACACAGCACGATATTGACCATCCGGCAGGCGACAAACCTGCCTACTTTAAATACTACATGCATTTTATTTCGCATTTCATGGGCCTTGATACACACGACGTAGGTACCCGGCAGGAAACTTTCCGTAAAGGAATGGTGCTTACCTGCGAACCCGGAATCTATATAGCAGAAGAAGGGTTTGGTGTACGACTGGAGAACGATGTAATGGTTGACTTTGACCCTGTGGATCTTATGGCCCATATACCCATCGAACCCGATGAGATTGAAGCACTTATGGCAAAAAAATAATCAAAAAAAAATAACTAACAATGTTTAATACGCAAACGTATCAGGCACGGCGAAATGCCCTGCGTAATGAAATTAAAAACGGCATACTGCTATTCACCGGCAACACCGAATCGCCAATGAACTATCCCGCCAATGGATACAGGTTCAGACAGGACAGTGCATTTTTGTACTTCTTCGGACTTAACCAGGCTGACCTTGCGGGGGTTATAGACCTCGACGAAGACAAAGAGATACTGTTCGGCAACGATGTGGATATGGACGACATTATCTGGATGGGTCCACAGCCCACGATGAAAGAGCTGGGCGAACGTGTTGGAATTCATGATGCCAGGCCTATGAAAGAACTTGACGGTTATGTGGAGAAAGCCCGCCAAAAGGGACGCAAGGTACATTTTCTGCCTCCCTACCGCGGCGATACAAAAATATGGCTATCAGAGCTGGTGGGATGGCCCGTGCATCAACTCAAAAATGAAGCTTCGCAGGAACTCATAAAGGCGGTTGTTAAGTTACGCAGCATCAAGTCGACCGAGGAGATCGAAATTATCAGCAAGATGGTTGATGTTGCAGGACTTATGCATACAACTGCCATGAAGATGGCTTTCCCGGGAATAAAAGAACAGGAAATTGCGGGCACCATCGAAGGTATTGCACTGGCTAAGGCAGGGCCCGTTTCGTTCCCCGTTATTCTGAGTATGAATGGCGAAACACTGCATAACCATCATCACCATAACATCCTTACCGAAGGGCGCATGATGGTTGTTGATGCAGGCTGTGAGTCGGACGAATATCTGCTTGCCAGCGATATAACCCGAACCGTTCCGGTAGGCGGGAAATTCAGTCACCGGCAGAAAGAGATCTACGAAACGGTGCTGAGGGCTAATATGGCTGCCATTGATGCTATTAAACCCGGCATCCTTTACAGGGATGTGCACATGCTGGCTGCAAAAACCATCGCCGAAGGACTGAAGGCAATAGGTATCATGAAAGGCGACACCGACGAGGCAGTTGCACAGGGTGCACATGCCATGTTCTTCCCCCATGGACTGGGGCACATGCTTGGTATGGATGTACACGATCTGGAAGGTGTTGGTGAAAATAACGTGGGTTACGATAATGAGATTCAGCGCAGCAGCCAGTTTGGCACTGCATTTCTGCGATTGGCACGCCGGCTGCAGCCTGGTTTTGTGCTGACAGTGGAACCGGGTATCTATTTTATACCGGCTCTTATTGATCAGTGGCGTGCTGAAGGTAAATTCACCGATTTCATTAATTACGATATTTTGGAAACGTATAAGGATTTTGGTGGTATTCGCATTGAAGACGATGTGCTGGTTACCGATACCGGTTCGAAGGTGCTCGGAAAACCTATTCCAAAAACGGTGGAAGAAATTGAAGCCACTATGGCAGGGAAATAAAATGTACGCTAAATCCATCAGACAATGCAAGATCAGTTCTCTTATAATACCGTGCATATGAACTACATCACCCATGGAACCGGACCATGGGTGGTACTTTTACACGGTTTCCTCGAATCAACCGAAATATGGAATGACCTCGCTGAGCAGCTTTCACAGCAATACTCTGTGCTCATGGTTGATTTGCCGGGGCACGGGCGCAGTGGGGTTACAGAAACCTATACACTGGCGGAGGTTGCTGAAGCTATAAACATGCTGGCCGGCAATCTGGGAATAAGTGAATTTCTTTTGTGCGGGCACTCCATGGGTGGATACATAAGTCTTGAGCTGGCAAAGCTTGCACCGGAGCGAACAAAAGGTGTGATCCTGATGCACTCGCACGGAGCACCCGACGATGAAAAAGGTAAGGAAAACAGAGACCGTACAATAAACATAGTAAAACTGAACCACACCAATTTCATTCACAGTTTCATCCCTGAAATGTTTGCTGATCATAATCGGGAACGGTTATCAGGACAAATAGAACGTTTGCGCAACCGTGCAGCCTCCACTTCGGGCAAGGCAATCATTGCGGCATTGCAGGCTATGCGCGACCGCCCCGGTTACCTCGTTGAAATGATGGCAGCTGCATATCCGCTGTTTTTTGTTATCGGAAAAGACGATTCGAAAATGCCGTACCAGAAAATCTCAGCTCAGGCAATGATGGTTAACCATGCCGAAGTGCTTATGCTGAGTAACGTAGGGCATATGGGATTTCTGGAGGCCCCCGGAATAATCTACCCGGCAGTGGTTTCCTTTATTAACAGGTATTTACCCACACCACAGGCAGAATGAATTCTTTTGGCAGACTATTCAGGGTACAGGTGTTTGGCGAATCGCACGGCAGCAATTTAGGTGTTGTGCTTGACGGATGCCCTCCGGGATTACCTCTTACCACCGAAACGCTGAATGCTGATCTTGCCCGAAGAAAGGCAGGTGCCGCTGGAACTACTCCAAGAAAAGAGGCAGACGAGCCTGTTATCATCAGCGGCACCTTTAATGGCTGCACGACCGGAACTCCCATTACCGTGCTTTTTGAAAACGGGAATACCCGGTCAGCTGATTACGATACACTGATAAACCATCCAAGACCGGGGCACGCCGACTATACGGCAAGAGTAAAGTATGCCGGCTATAACGATCCACGGGGGGGTGGTCATTTTTCTGCACGCCTTACCCTCGGTCTGGTAGTTGCAGGGACTGTTGCCCGGTTAATTGCCAAAGGAGTGGAAATTACTGCACGGGTTACAGAAGCAGGTGGAAGTACCGATATAGAACAGGCTGTGCAGGATGCCCTGAAAGAGAGCGATACGATTGGCGGACTGATTGAGTGTATATGCCGCAATGTGCCTGCTGCCCTGGGAGAACCATTCTTTGATTCGGTGGAGTCGTATATCGCACATCTCGCTTTCGCGATACCGGCTGTGAAGGGTATTGAATTCGGCTCAGGATTTGCTTCCGCTGCCATGCGGGGAAGTCAGCACAATGACCCCATTATAAATGAAAGCGGTGCGACCGCCACAAATAATGCCGGTGGTATTAACGGCGGCATTACCAACGGCAACGATATAGTTTTCAGGATGGCGATAAAACCTGCTTCGAGCATAGGCAAACCCCAGGAGACCTATAACTTTGCCCACGGGGAGGTAGAAGAACTGCTTATAGGTGGACGACACGACACCTGCGTTGCACTAAGAGCCCCGGTTGTTGTAGAGTCAATTGCCGCCATAGCTATAGCCGACTTCCTGCTTATACAGAAAGCCCGCGATGCAGCAGTCACTGACAACAGCAAGTAACACGCTAAGTAGGTGACTATGACAACAGGAACTAGCACGCTAAAAATAGTGCCTATGAAAACAAGCTTACATACGGTATCATTGGTTTTGCTGATTCTGTTCTCCGTTTCCCCTATTTTCACCGCAGCTGCAGGTGTACTTGCATACGATGCTAATATCTGTACATCCGGTGTTTCCTTATGTGCACCTGCATATACTCCCCCTGCTAACCCGCTGTGCGTATCAATAATTCTTAAAGGTACGGTAAGCAGCAGCGATTCGGGGTCTGTAAATATACCGCTTAAAAGGGCCGGGCGGCTGTTTCTGATAGAAGCCATCATTGACGGGCAGGACGGTAACCTGATATTTGATACCGGCGCTTCAGGGCTCGTTATTAACCGCACATACTTCAGAAAATATGCTTCGGTTTCCACATCTTCAGGCAGCGGGGGTATATCAGGCAATAACGGTAAAACACTGGCTACTGTTATAAGGAGCATGAATATATCGGGCATGGCGTTTACGCATGTTCAGGCAGATATGGCAGATCTGGGGCATATTGAGGACCGAAGGGGTGTTAAAATACTCGGGCTTTTTGGCTTCAGCCTGCTGAAAGATATGCAGGTTATTTTCGATGGACCAGGCAATCAACTGCTGCTTTCGAAAACCGACGATAAGGGTGATCTGCTCTACCCCGAAACAGATCCTGTAAAATTTGACTGCACCGGCAAACTTATTACACGCCAGAATCTTATGATGATTGAGGCAACCATAAACGATAAGCCTCTGCGATTTTGCCTTGATACCGGTGCCGAGATCAATGTGCTGCACTATGCATTGCCCAGAAAAATACTCAACACAGTGGAGATCAACCGCCGTTCTGATCTTGGTGGTTCGGGCAGCGGTGTTGTGAAAGCACTTTACGGCACTATGAGTGAACTTACTTTCGCCTGTAATCAGTTTGGTAAAATGGATGCTGTAATTATAGACCTTACTTCTATGAGTGAAGCATACGGGTGCGCTATTGACGGCATGCTTGGCTTTGATTTCTGGCAAAAAGGTATTTTTATGTTTAATTTCAGGAAACAAGTGATCAGCTATTCTTTGCGGAAGGGGGATGTAAAATGAGAAAACTTTTGCTGTTGGTCTTGCCTGTAGTTTTTATTATGTGCGCTGCATATACCGGTTTTGCACAGAATAAGGCCGGCAATCTGGTATATATAAGTAACGACAGGATATATTTTCAGTTAAACAGACAGTGGTCGGAGAAAAAGCGCATGGAATATGCCCGGTTATTCAGCCTTGACAGTGCACTTATGGCCAGGGCATATACGCAGGTAGGGGAATTTGAATACGATAGCACCACCTGGCGCGTTGAAAATATTGGTTCCACACATTTTGAACTGTCGAGAGCCCTGCAGAAAAGCACCTATAATTTCAGTACCAATGATGTTCTTCTTCGTGAAGATGAACAGACCATGAAACAAGCGCCTTCAGTACAGGCACCAGAGCAGTTAGAAAAGTTTGGCATAAACAAATTCAGCACCGACTGGATATTCCGGTACGAAAGAGATACAGCATGGTTCTTTATACCGGGAATGCAAAGCAGAAAACAGGTATTTATTTCAGGTACCTTTAATAACTGGAGCACAATGCAACATGAAATGCACCGTACCAGGGGTGGCTGGATCACAGGCATTCCGCTTAAACCGGGCAAATACCTGTACAAATATATTGTTGATGGGCGGTGGCTGCACGATCAGGAAAACATGCTGGCTATGGCCGACGGGCAGGGAGGATACAATTCTGTGGTGTACTGTTATAATTATACCTTCAGGCTACAGGGGTTTAACGATGCTAAAAAGGTTTTCCTTTCGGGGAATTTCAATAACTGGCGGCACAGGCAGCTTAGAATGGAACGAACACCCGATGGGTGGCAATTACCGATCTACCTGCGTATGGGCACCCATGTTTATAAGTATATTGTTGACGGAAACTGGATCACCGATCCCGGAAACCGTAATATAGCTACCGATGCCAATGGTAATCAGAATTCGCTGATTGGTATAGGCGATACAATGATCTTCCGCCTTGACGGATATCAGCAGGCCAAAACAGTCATTTTAACCGGAAGTTTCAACGACTGGAGCCAGAACGAACTCACCATGCATAAAACTGCCGGCGGATGGGAACTTCCTTACGTGCTTGCCCCGGGTAACCATGAATATAAGTTTATACTAGACGGGCAGTGGATCACCGATCCTGCCAACAGCTGCACTACGGGCAGCGGCGATTTTATAAACTCCTGTCTGGTATTTAAACCAAATCACACCTTTGTGCTTGATGGATTTGAGGATGCAGAATCGGTGATTGTGACTGGAACCTTCAATAACTGGAGTCATAAGGAATATCGTATGCACAAGGAAAATGGAAGGTGGACGAAACAACTATACCTGCAGCCCGGAAAGCATGCGTATAAATTTATAGTCAACGGAGAGTGGATGATTGATCCGGCTAACGATAATTGGGAGACTAATAACTATGGCACCGGAAATTCAGTGATCTGGAAATAAAAAAAAATTACCTTTGCACGAACAGGACCATTCTGTCTCCCTATATAATATCATCTCCTTTACTGAGTTGATCTGCATACTTTTTACTATTCTGATTCATGGAAGAGAACGAAAACAATATAACTCCGCACGATCCCGATAAAGGGATCTTCTATAAGCAACCTGCTCAGGAAGAGCAGACCGACAGCGATCCCTTTGATATTCAACTTCGTGAATTGCAGCAGGTAAGACCTGATTTTACGAAAAAGAACCCCTACATGTCGAGAGGCTGCTGTAAAACAATCAACCCGGAGGAATCAAATTATCATCATGGCTGCAGTAAGCTGGATACGTTTGACTGGCTGAAAGATTTTCCACCTCCTCCGGGCACCCCTGGTTTTGACTGTATTGAGGTGCGTTTTAAAAACAGCAGAAAAGACTATTACAGAAATCTGCCGGAACACGAAGTACATGTTGGCGATATTGTAGCCGTGGAAGCCAGCCCGGGTCACGATATAGGTATAGTTTCTCTTACCGGTGAGGTGGTAAGGTATCAGATGAAACGCAAAGGAATTGACTACACCAACCCTGACCTGCGTAAGGTCTACCGTAAGGCAAGACCCGGAGATATTGAAAAGTGGACCACTACCGTTTTAAAGGAAGACAGCACTATGTTCCGCACGCGCGAAATTGCCGCCCGCCTGAATCTGAAGATGAAGGTAAACGATGTGGAATACCAGGGTGACGATACTAAAGCTGTATTTTATTACACTGCAGATGAGCGGGTTGACTTCAGGGAACTGATCAAGTTACTGGCAGAAGAATTCAGAATACGCATTGAAATGCGGCAGATAGGTGCACGGCAGGAAGCTGCCCGTTTGGGCGGCATTGGATCGTGTGGACGTGAATTATGCTGTGCTACCTGGCTTTCCAGTTTTAATACAGTAAGCACAAATGCCGCCCGGATACAGCAATTGTCGCTTAACCCGCAAAAACTTGCCGGACAATGCGGTAAGCTGAAATGCTGTCTCAATTATGAGTATGCTGCCTATAACGAGGCAATGAAAAACTTCCCGCCCGACGATACCATTCTGTTCACTCAGAAAGGCGAGGCTTTTCCGCAGAAGGTGGATGTATTTGCCGGTATAATATGGTACTCATACAAATCAGACCCGAATAATCTGCTTGAAATACCGGTTGATAGCGTAAAAGAAATAATGCAGAAGAATAAAAAGAACCAGCCTGTGACCGGGCTCGAAGATTATGCAAGGGTTATAGAGAAAAAGACGCAGTACGACAATGTGATCGGGGAAGATGACCTTAACCGTTTTGACAAATAAGCAGAATATGAATTGTAACAAAAGCAGCAAACCGGTCGGTATACAGAAAAGATTTATGCTGAAACTGCAGGTTTTTGTCCTACCCGTTGCACTGGTTCTGCTGGTCTGGACAACAGCATGCGACCGGGAGAAATTCATTGACCAGAGTGTCAGCATTCAGGAAGATGCATGGTTAGATGAGGAGGAAATGGTTTTTAAAGTAGATATTCCTGACACACTGACCCGATACCGCTTTTTTATAAATGTACGAAACAGCACAACATACCGTTACAGTAACATCTATTTTTTCCTGACAACGCAGTTTCCGGATGGCGGAATGTCGAGAGATACCATTGAATGCACTCTGGCTGACAAATCGGGGAAGTGGCTTGGCAAGGGAACCGGCAAATACCGTGATAACCGCATCTTTATACGGGAGAATATCAGGTTTCCTCAAAAAGGCACATATACCTTTTATCTGAATCAGGCTATGCGTGATGCAAAGCTCGAAGGAATATCTGAGGCAGGTATAAGGCTGGAGAAAATGGAATAATGCTTATACGGGTTTACCGGCAACCACAAATTAGAATAACGCATACACTATGGCTAAAAAAAAGCAAGGTGGTAAAGATTTAAAACACTGGCTTAAAAAATTCTGGCTTTTATATTTATCCGTTCTGGGTTTCCTGGTTTTGTTTTTTACGGCAATGTCGTTCGGATTGTTAGGGTTCATGCCTTCGTTCGAAGAACTTGAAAATCCGAAAAGCAACCTCGCTTCCGAAGTAATTTCTGCTGACCAGGAAGTGCTGGGGAAATACTACATTGAAAACCGTTCAAATATTCATTTCTCTGACCTTTCACCCAATCTGGTAAATGCTATTGTTGCCACAGAAGATTCCCGTTTCTATAACCATTCAGGAGTTGATGTAAAGGCACTCTTCAGGGTTACGTTTGGGATTCTGACCTTTAATAAAAAAGGGGGTGGTAGCACCATTACTCAGCAGCTGGCGAAAAACCTGTTTCCCCGTAAGGCCAACAGAACCTTTATTGAAACCGTATTTATTAAAATGAAGGAATGGATTACCGCCATTAAGCTTGAACGCAACTATACCAAAGAAGAAATTATTGCCATGTATTTCAATACCGTTGACTTTGGCAGTAACTCGTTCGGTATTAAGTCGGCAGCCAAAACTTTCTTTAATACTACTCCCGATAATCTTACAGTGGAACAATCGGCCATGCTGGTCGGTATGTTGAAGGCTCCCACCTATTTCAGTCCGGTAAGGAATCCCGAAAGGGCTATGAAGCGTCGTGAAGTGGTATTAAACCAGATGCGTAAAAACGATTTTATCACCGGGGCCGCGTACGACTCCTTGCGGGAATTGCCTCTCGATATGTCGAATTACCGCATGCAGGACCACGCATCGGGCGAGGCTACCTATTTCAGGGAGTACCTGAGGCGCATCATGAATGCCAAAGAGCCAAGAAGAAAAGACTATTTTGATGCGAATATGTACATGCAGGATTCACTGCAGTGGGAATCCAATCCGTTATATGGCTGGATTGAGAAGAATCCAAAGCCCGATGGCGCAAAATACAATCTGTATAAGGATGGACTGAAGATCTATACCACCCTCAATTCACGCATGCAGATCTATGCGGAACAAGCGGTAGCTGAACACATGGGCAATGACCTGCAGCCTGCCTTTTTTAAACACTGGAAAGGAAGAGAGGGTGCCCCATTCGATTTCCCGCGCGACATTGTTAAAGAAGAAGCCGCCAAACTGATCAATTCCTCCATGAAGCGGTCGGACAGGTATATAAAACTCCGTAATGCAGGTGTTTCGGAAGATTCGATCAGGAAATCGTTTGCCACACCGGTTCCCATGAAGGTGTTTACCTGGAAGGGAGAGCGCGATACAGTAATGTCTCCTCTCGATTCTATACTGTATTGTAAGTTCTACCTTCAGGCGGGATTAATGTCTATTGAACCGCAGACAGGTTTTGTGCGTGCCTATGTAGGTGGCATAAACTATAAGCACTTCCAGTACGATCATGCCGTGATGGCAAAGCGACAGGTAGGTTCTACCTTTAAACCGTTTGTATATACACTGGCCATGCAGGAAGGTGATTTTTCACCCTGCACTAAGATCGCCAACATACAATACAGTGTTGACCTGCCCGACGGCACACGCTGGGAACCCAAGAACTCCAGCGATTACAAGGAAGGCCAGCTGGTTACCCTTAAAGAGGCTCTGGCAAATTCCATAAACTGGATATCGGCATTCCTTATCAAAAGATATTCGCCGGCTGCAGTAGTCTCCATTGCACGTAAAATGGGTGTAACCAGTCATATTGACGCAGTTCCTGCTATTTCACTGGGAACTCCCGACCTTAGCCTTTATGAGATGGCTGGTGCCATGAATACCTATGCCGCAAAAGGGGTGTACATTGAGCCTTTGTTCGTTAGCCGCATCGAAGATAAAAACGGCAATGTGCTAAGCAGGTTTATACCAAGGCAGCAGGAAGCAATGAGTGAAGAAACGGCCTACCTCATGCTGCAACTCATGAAAGGGGTAGTAGAAAGTGGAACAGGTGTCAGATTAAGATACCGCTATGGGCTAAATTATCCTATCGCCGGTAAGACCGGCACATCGCAAAGCCACTCCGACGGATGGTTTATGGGTCTGACGCCCGATCTGGTAACCGGAGTATGGGTTGGCGGCGAAGACAGAAGTATTCGCTTCAGGAGCATTGGTCTGGGGCAGGGAGCCAATATGGCCCTTCCTATCTGGGCGCTATACATGAAAAAAATATACGCCGACCCAAAACTTAAGATCTCAACGGGTGACTTTGAAGCCCCTTTGCAGCCTCTGTCGGTAGAGGTCGATTGCAACAAGTATGAACAGCTACAAAACAGATCTGACAGAAAATTCGATATTACAGATTTTTAACCTGACTAACCGATGGTATTCAGCAGCATTGTTTTCTTACTCTACTTTCTTCCTGCTTTCCTGATCACTTACCACCTTGTTGGTAAAAAACTAAAGAATATAGTAATACTGCTTTTTAGCATATTCTTTTACGCATGGGGAGCTCCTAAATTTATTTTTGTAATACTGGGTACCACATTTCTTGACTTCCATCTGGTGCGCTGGATGGATGCCACAAAGAATACCCTGCACCGCCGGCTTATGCTCACGCTCTCGGTCTCGGTAAACCTTGGTCTGCTCTTTTATTTTAAATATTCGAACTTCTTTATCGAGAATGTTAACGCTTTACTGAGCGTGTTTGGCACCAGTCATATACCGTGGACCAAACTCATTTTACCGATAGGTATATCGTTTTACACCTTCGAAACCATAACCTACGTAGTCGATGTGTACCGCAGGGTACATAAACCCCTGAAGAATTTCTGGGATTATCAGTTATACATCATACTCTTCCCGAAACTCATTGCCGGCCCCATTATCAGGTATCATGACCTTGCTGACCAGATAGGCGACCGGTCGGAGAATGAAACAGTTGACAACCGGCTCACCGGTATGTACAGGTTTATAATTGGTCTTGGCAAAAAGGTGCTTATTGCAAACCAGATGGGTCTGCAGGCCGATACCATCTTCGCAATGCCATACGCAGAAATGGATACTATGACTGCATGGGTTGGAATACTGGCCTATACTTTCCAGATATACTTTGATTTCTCAGGATATTCGGATATGGCCATCGGACTGGCAAAGATGATCGGATTCAGATTCCCCGAGAATTTTAACAATCCTTACATTTCACAGAGTATTACCGAGTTCTGGCGTCGCTGGCATATTTCGCTCGGAGCATGGATGCGTAATTACCTTTATATACCGCTGGGGGGCAACAGGGTTGGCAAATACCGTCTGTACTTCAATCTCTGGCTTGTATTTCTGGCTTCGGGACTCTGGCATGGTGCCTCCTGGAGTTTCGTGCTCTGGGGTGCTTTTCATGGACTGTTCCTTGTCCTCGAAAGAGGATTCCTTTTAAAGTTCTATAAGGCTATCGGGAAATTCCCATCTACCCTTATAACCTTTGTATTGGTTATGATAGGCTGGGTATTCTTCAGGATTGAAAATATCACGGATGCCTTTGTTTTCCTCGGCAGGATGTTTGCTTTCGACTTTAGCAGGATGCCTGTTCCTGACGCTGAGTTTTTAACTTTCCTTGCCATTGCCGCAATTTTTGCATTCTTTGCCTACAGCCGGACAGGGCAACGCATTCAGGATATGGTATACTTTGGTGAGTATACAAACCGGAGGCATATTGCTGTTTCGGGCCTTACGGTAATTCTGCTTGTACTATCGGTCAGTTCACTTACCGCTTTCGGTTTTAATCCGTTTATATATTTCAGGTTTTGACGGCAGTTAAGGATAAAAATAGCAGATCGCATTTCAGCCCCGGTGCAGCAGGCAGTTACCTATTATTACTGATAATACCGGTACTTATTTGCGTAAGCTCATTTCATTCCATTAACAACCGTGGCAAAGACTGGTATGGAGCAGACTACGACCCTTCGTATGCATACCTCTATAATTCACTGAACATGGCCCGCTTTAAGCAGGTAGGCCACTTTGATCACCCCGGCACTCCCATGCAAGTTATAGGGGGTGTTGTTCTGCAATCTGCCTGGATAGCAAATCCATATGGCGGCGACACGCTTACGGAAGCTGTTCTGAAAGAACCTGAACACTACCTTGGTATACTCAACCGCAGCGTGGCTGTACTTGGTGCACTTGCCGTATTCATTGCAGGTATTATTACCCGGAGATTTACCCGCAACGCTTTCTTTGGTTTGGTTGTACAGGCGGCACCATTCATTTCGGGTATCGTATTATACAGCAGCTTTGTGCGCATCTCGCAGGAGAGCGTACTCATGATGGCATCAATGGCCATGACAGTGTATATACTTTACTGGTACTTTACAGGGAATTCCAGATCATTGCAGAGTGAATCACAGAATGAATTGCAGAGTCAATTGCCCGTTGATCCGCCGAAAGGCATATATCGTTTCCTGAAAAGCAACGACAACATAGTAACCGGTTTCAGTATTATCAGTGCATTTGGGCTTGCCTCAAAGATCATATTTCTGCCGCTGATGCTTTTGCCCTGGATTCTTCTTGAAAAGAGGAAACCCCGGCTGGAATACCTTAAACTCACTGCCGTTTATTTTGTGCTTTTTACATTGCCTATTGTGTTGCTGTATCCCAGAATGGGCTGGTGGTTTATCCGCCTGTTCATATATTCCGGCACTTACGGCTCGGGCCGGATGAATATTGTAGATACAGCAGGTTTCACTGAAAACCTTCTTAATCTGCTTACAGGGCAGCCGGCTTACCTGGCTTTATACCTTGCTGCCGTGGCAACCTTTATCGTACTCGCCCTTATCCGGCTGATCAAAAAAGTGTGCTACGACAAACGGGCAACTATGCTGCTGGCAGGTATTATCCTCGTGCAGACCCTGGGTTTTCTGATAACCGCAAAACATCCTAAACTTGCGTACCTGCTGCCGTACGAAATAATTGCTTCTGCGTTGCTCGTCGTAATAATACATCTAATAGCATCGGCCCGCTTTGTGCGATATGTTTTATCTGCAGCTGCAGCTGTTCTGCTGGTAATGAACGGCCTCCGGGAGAAAGAACCACTGCAGGCAGGGGCATATAAAGAACAATTTGAAGAGGCATGGCAAACGGCTTTATCGGCAGCAGAAGGTGGTGCTGTAATAGGAATCAATCCCGGACCTTCACCCATTGCTGCCATGTTTTTCGGTAATGTATACACACGCGATCGATACAACAATGAACTGCACCAGCTTTACCCCGATTTTTATATCTTTGACCTTTACGGGAATCGACTGATCAACTGGAACTACGATACGCTAAGTTTGCAGATGCTTTCGCAGAAATATACCAGACTATCCGTTATAGGGAGCGATGTGCAAACTGCACTCAAGCTTATGCAGCCGGGAGATGATATGATTGTTAAACCGGTCATTACAGGGGTATCGGAGGTTTATCTTGTAAAAGATCCTGAGAAATAAAAAATTATTATATGCCAGCTACAGCCAATAAAACAAAACTCGCCGGTTTTATGGATCGCTTAGCTCCTATGCGCGACAGGTATATTCGCCGAAGCAGGCATTATTACCGTAACCTGGTTAACTTCTACAGATTTAATATTCCCGAAGGTGCCCATGTACTGGAGATCGGATCAGGCACCGGATTTTTGCTGAATGCTGTGAAACCTTCTGTTGGTGTAGGTATCGATATTTCGGAAGAGATGACACGAATTGCCAAATCGCACTACCCTCATCTCACCTTTCACTGCTGCGATGCCGAACATCTGGACCTCGATCAGCAGTTTGACTATATTATAATTTCAGACACCCTGGGTTATCTCGAGGACATTCAGCAGGTTTTTAGCCGGCTTAAAAAGGTTTGCAATACCGATACACGCATCATCATCAACTACCATAATTTCTTTTGGGAACCTTTTCTCCAGGCCGCCCAGTCGCTTAGGCTTAAAATGCCGAACAAGCGCCTCAACTGGTTAAACCGGAGCGATGTGGTGAACCTTTTGCACCTCGAAGGGTATGATGTGATCAAGACCGGCAAACGGTACCTGATGCCGCTGTACATTCCGCTCATTTCGTGGTTACTCAATAAATATGTGGCATATCTGCCCCTGTTCAACAGTATGTGCCTTACGGGATTTATCATTGCACGACCACTGGAACATCTGCCGCACGGAAACAGGGAATTCAGTGTAACGGTGGTAATTCCTGCACGCAACGAAGCGGGGAACATTGAAAATGCCATCCGGCGAATGCCCTTAATGGGAAGTCATACCGAAATACTCTTTGTTGAAGGCTGGTCATCAGATAATACAGCAGCCGAAATTGAGCGCGTAATGGAAGTATACCGCGACAGTCACGACATTAAATTCTTCCGGCAAACGGGAAAAGGAAAAGGAGACGCTGTACGACTGGGTTTTGAAAAGGCAACCGGAGATATACTCATGATTCTCGATGCCGACCTTACCGTACCTCCTGAAGATCTGCCCAAGTTCTACGATGCCATTGCAACCGGTAAAGGCGAGTATATAAATGGAACCCGACTGGTTTACCCCATGGAGCAGGAAGCAATGCGCACCCTTAACATAATGGGCAACAAGTTCTTCTCGGTCATGTTTTCATGGCTGTTAGGGCAGCGTATTAAAGATACCCTGTGCGGCACAAAGGTTTTGTCGGCTGCAAATTACCGTAAACTGAATGCTAACAGATCGTATTTCGGCAATTTCGATCCTTTCGGTGACTTTGACCTCATATTCGGGGCGGCCAAACTAAATCTGAAACTTGTTGAAGTGCCAATACGGTACCGTGCCCGCCAGTACGGTGATACCAATATTTCACGCTTTGCCCATGGCTGGTTGCTCTTGAGAATGGTGTTCTATGCACTGAACAAAATCAAGTTTATCGATTAAATGCGTAAGGAAAAACTGCATGCCGTATTTACAGATATCCGGTTCTGGATACTGCTATTCCTGATCCTCAGGCTTTATGGCATCACAAACCCACCGCTGGAAGTAGCTCATAACTGGAGGCAAACCACGGTTACTATGGTTGCCCGTAATTTTCTTGAAACAGACAATAACATCCTGCTCCCCCGTGTGGATATTGCCGGTGACCTTACGGGAATAACCGGCATGGAATTCCCTTTGCTTAACTATCTCATTTACCTGGTTAGCCTGGTCTTTGGATATGACCACTGGTATGGCAGGCTGATCAACCTTCTGGTTTCGGGTGCAGGAATCCTGTATTTCTACAAACTGGTGCTGAAATTCTTTGACAAAAAAGTGGCATTCAATGCCGCAATGCTGTTGCTGTGCTCCTTGTGGTTTACCTATTCCAGAAAGATAATGCCCGATACATTTTCCGTGTCGCTTGTAATTATAGGTCTATACTACGGAGCCGTGTACAACGGGCGCAACCATCGTGCACTGTTAATGGCTTTTCTGTTTACCCTGGCCGGGGTGCTTTCAAAGCTGCCTGCTGCTTATTTGCTTGTATTAATACTTCCACAGCTCTATTTTCTTTCACGCAACAGGCAGAAACATGCGCTTTATATTGCACTGGGAGCACTGCTTCTGATTGTTCCGGTTGTTTGGTGGTACTTTTACTGGGTACCTTACCTTGTCAGGGAATACGGGTTCTGGCACTTTTTTATGGGAAAACCCATCCTTCAGGGTATGGCAGAGATAAAAAACAATCTGGGCGACACCCTGTCCCATTTCTATAATTCTGCCCTAAAGTTTACCGGCTTTGCAGCGTTCATTTCAGGTCTTACTCTTGCTGTGCTGCACAGAAATCGTTTACTTATGAGTGTTTGGGCCCTGTTGTCTGTTTCTTTTCTCGGAGTGGTATTAAAAGGCGGATTCACTTTTGCTCATCACGCATACTATGTTATTCCATATGTGCCCGTTATGGCTCTTGTAGCAGGATATGCCATTTCACAGATCCGAAGGCCCGCTCTCGTAACAGCTGCTCTGGTTGTTATTATGCTCGAGAATATACTCAATCAGCATCAGGATTTCCGGCTTAAAGAGAGGGAAAGAGCACTGGTACATCTGGAAACCGACCTTGATTCAGTCGACCCGCAGCGCAGTCTGGTAGTTATAAACAGCAACGAAGTGCCTACCCCGGTTTATTTTGCCCACCGCAAAGGATGGGTTGCATCAAATGAACAACTCTCGGGAAAACAATTCATAGATTTGCTTACTGCAAAAGGTTGCAGGTATGCCGTAGTGCTGAAGCGATACCTTGGATCGGAAATAGAACTGGCGTATCCTGTGGTATTCAGCAACGAAGATTATATAATATACCGCTTACCCGGATAATTTAATATAAGCCCGCGTATTGCCCTAATGCACCAGTTCTCCGGATGGTTTTAGTAAGCCCGCTCGTTGCGCCCTTCAATAAAGTTAATGAACGACTTGTTGACCACCTTGTTACCTCCGGGTGTAGGGTAATTACCGGTAAAGTACCAGTCGCCGCTGTTGTTGGGAATGGACTGATGCAGATCTTCGATTGTCTGGAAAACTATCTGTACTTCAGCATTGCACCCCGCAGGTGTTACCATTTCAGAGATCTTTGCAGAGATTTGCGCAGCAGAGAACGGTTTGTAAATTTCCTTCACATAATTGATCACCTCCTCTTTCGGCAGATGCTCCTGCTCTTTGGCTTTCAGGTATACTTCGTTGATGATATGCCCTTTGCCGGTTTCTTTCAGTAACTCAATAGCTGCCATAAAGGCAACAAATTCACCCAGTTTCGACATATTGATGCCGTAACAATCAGGATACCGTATCTGTGGTGCGGAAGAGGCAATTACAATCTTTTTGGGTCCCAGTCTGTCGAGTATGCGTATAATGCTCTGCTTTAAAGTGGTGCCGCGCACAATCGAGTCATCAATCACTACCAGGTTGTCGATGCCGGAGCGCACAACACCATAGGTAACATCATAAACATGGGCAACCAGATCATCGCGCTCTGTATCCTGGGTAATGAAGGTGCGTAACTTTATGTCTTTAACTGCCACAGTCTCAATACGTGGCCTTAGCCGGAATATATTATCGATCAGCTCAGGGGTTAATGTTCCGGAGTGCCGTACCAGCTGTTCCTTACGCAACCGGTCGCAGAAAAGATTCAGTTCTTCCACCATTCCGTAAAAAGCAACCGAAGCCGTATTTGGTATGTACGAAAAGACCGTATTCTCCAGATCATGGTTTACCGACTCCAGTATGGCAGGTGTAAGAGCCTTTCCAAGTCGTTTGCGTTCCTGATATATATCCATGTCCGTACCACGACTGAAATAGATACGTTCGAAAGAACAGGCTTTTTGTGGTTGGCGGGGGATAATTTCCTGCATGGATATATCGCCGCTTTTGCGGATGATAAGTGCACTCCCCGGAGTGATCTCCTGCACCTTCGATGCCGGCACATTCATTGCGGTCATAATTACCGGCCTTTCTGATGCCACAATCAGCACTTCCGGGTCATGATAATAAAAAGCCGGACGAATTCCACCCGGATCACGGAACACAAAGGCATCACCATGACCAAACATACCGGCCATGGCATAACCGCCATCCCAGCTTGCCGAAGCATTCTGTAATATGCGGGCAATGTCGAGCGAGGATGCAAGCATAGGTGTTATCTCCTTTTTACTGAAACCATCCTGCTTGTATTTTGCATACACACGTTCGTTTTCCTCGTCAAGGAAATGCCCTATTTTTTCCAGGATAGTTATAGTGTCGGAAGTTTGAACAGGATATTGCCCCAGATCGAGTAGCCTGTTAAACAGCTCATCCACGTTGGTCATGTTAAAATTACCTGCAAGAACCAGATTCCTTGTCATCCAGTTATTTGCACGGTGAACCGGATGCAGATACTGCACACTGTTCTTGCCAAAGGTACCGTAACGCAGGTGTCCCAGAAACAGCTCCCCGGCAAATCCCACACTATGTTTCATATCGTGCAGATCGGTAATGCTTCCGGGGTGTGATTTACGGTATTGATTTATTTCGGTATAGGCAGCCCTGAATACATCTGTGATGGGGGTGCCTGAATTGGAACGGTGTCTGTTAATGTATACATTTCCCGGAATGGGATCGAACTTGATACATGCTATGCCTGCTCCATCCTGTCCGCGGTTGTGCTGCTTTTCCATAAGCAGGTGCAGTTTGTTCAGTCCCCAGGTAGCGGTACCGTATGTGCCCTGATAATACTCCAGAGGTTTCAGTAACCTTACCATCGCTATGCCACATTCATGTTTTATCTGCTCGCTCATATAATAATTATTTCAGGGAATATGGATATATTTGTTCCGGCGCACATCTTTTTTGAAAAGAAGGTGCAAAAATACGAATTATTAGCGCGTATTTTGAAGACGACTTACAATATACTGCTGTCAGCATTTCTTTAACCAGAAGCTTATAATCTTATGAATATGAACAATGTAACTATCAGATTGGCTACTGTTGCCGATGCTGATTTTATTGTTGATGCCCAGATACGCATGGCATACGAGACCGAAGGAATGGTATTGGATAAAGCCGTGGCCGGCAAAGGAGTAGAAGCTATATTCCGCGATCCGCTTAAAGGCTTTTATATAGTAGGGGAAACTGATTCACAGGTGCTGTGCTCCTGTTTAATGATCACCCCTGAATGGAGTGACTGGCGCAATAACTGGGTCTGGTGGATTCAGTCAGTTTATGTTGTTCCGGCGATGCGCAAACTTGGAGTTTTTGGCACGATGTATGATCATATAAAAACTATGGTAAAGCAACGTGACGACATTGCAGGCATAAGACTGTATGTTGACAACACGAATCTGAATGCGCGGGAGGTATATAGCAGGGTAGGTATGACAGATCAGCATTATCGTCTTTTTGAATGGATGAAATAACACTAAATAACCCGCACTTATGAAATCAATCGTTACCCTCTTACTTTCTGCCTTACTGGTACCTGTATTGCTAACCGCACAAAACGGCCCATGTCGCACCGCCATGCCCGAAGGTATTTTCAGACAAAAACACAAAATGATTGCTGTGCAACAAACCGACGACAGAAAACTGCAGGCTGCAATGGATGTTCTGCAATCAGCCTGTCTTAACGCCGGTCAGGTAAAAGCAATCGCTGAACTCTTTATTGACGACTTCAGCAGGCTGGAGTTTGCCCGTAATGCCTTCAATAATACCGTTGATCCCGAGAACTTCTATTATGTGTACGATGCGTTTGCTTATTTCTCCACTGTCTTTATGTTGCATGATTACGTAAAAGAATCGGGCAGCCATCCCCATGACTACCTGCCTCCTTACGAACCGCCGTTAAATCTGAATTTTGCTGCACTTGATTACCCTGATTACCGAAACTACAATGGCCCGACCAATTGCCGTATGCCCATTTCAGAAGATGAATTTATTCGTCTGGCCAGGCAATATGCATTTAACGATAACGAACAAAACAGACTTAATCTCTTTATTCAGTTAACAAACAGCAATTGCGTGAGCACCGCCATGGTTATGAAGCTTGCTTCATTGCTTGATAATGAAAATAACCGGTTGTTATTGTTCAGGGCATCACGCAATAATATCTATGATATTGAAAATCTGCATTTCGGTTCCCAGTTATTTGCCCATATACCCAACAGAGCAGCTTTTAACGAATTACTCAACAATCAGGGAGGTGTGGTTGTGATACCCGATGGCCCATGCAGAATAGGCAGAGAGCAGTTCGAAGATATGATCGAATCCGTTCGCAAGGAAACCTTTAACAGCACAAAACTTACAATAGCTAAAAGCATTATAAAGGGAAATCCGTGTTTTATGACAACCCAGGTTCGCGATCTTGTGAAAGAATTCAGTTTTGAGAGCGGTAAGCTGGAAATTGCCAAATTCGCCTATGAATACACCATTGACAAAGAAAATTATTATCGCGTAGCAGATGTTTTCGGATTCAGCAGTTCAAAGGAAGAATTGCTCCAGTATATCGAATCGCGCAAGTAAGGTTTTCCTGTGCCCAATACATATCGATCTTAGTCAAACTATTTTACACTTTACGTGTTCGTAAGGGATCAATTTAAAGTAAAATGAAATCCGGAATGTTCCTGCTGTTTTTTAGCATAGTCCTGCTGATCTACTTTCTCGTTAACTTTTACATCTATCAGCGGGGAATACAGCTTTTGCCCCAGGGTAGTGCACTGCGTTCGTGGTTTAAGGTAGTATTCTGGGTAGTATCAGCTTCGTATATTGTTGGTAGGGTGGTCGAAAGATACCACATATCATGGTTTACAGATATACTCACCTGGGTTGGATCGTTCTGGCTGGCTGCCATGCTGCTGCTGTTTCTGCTGGTTGTGCTGGGCGATATTGTGCGACTTGCCAATCATTTTACAGGTTTCCTGCCTGCACTGTTCTATACGGGCGCGTTTAAACTAAAGCTGTTTGCCGGTGTACTGATCTTTGTCTTTGTTTCCATACTGGCAGGCCATATTAACGCGCTTGTTCCTAAAATAAGGAAACTAGCCATAACAACAGAAAAATCTGCCGGCAGCATGACCGAACTTCGTATTGCAATGGCAAGCGATATCCATATGGGTACCGTTATAGGTCCACGCAGAATGACCAGGCTTGTAAATCAGATAAATGCCCTGAAACCGGACCTGATCTTATTTGCCGGCGATGTAGTGGATGAGGATCTCGCCCCTGTTATACGGCACGATCTGGGCAGTGTACTGCTGCAGCTGAAGGCTCCCCTTGGAGTATATGCTATTACAGGTAATCATGAATACATAGGTGGTGTTGAAAAGGCCGTTGCCTATCTGCAGAAACACGGCATAACTATGCTGAGGGATTCTGCGGTGACCATTAACCAATCGTTTGTACTTGCAGGCAGAGAAGACAGATCAAAGTCCAACAGGAAATCAATCAGCGATATTCTATCCTCTGCAGACCGTACGCTGCCCGTCATCCTGATGGACCATCAGCCATTCGACCTCGACTCTGTAGCGATGGAGAAGGTTGATATCCAGTTTTCAGGGCACACACATCATGGACAGATGTGGCCGCTGAATTATATTACCGAAGCTATCTACGAAGTTAGTCGCGGTTACCTGAAAAAAGGAAAAAGCCACTTTTATGTCTCCAACGGATTTGGCACCTGGGGTCCTCCGGTACGCATTGGTAACCGCCCTGAAATTGTTGAAGTAATTGTGAAATTCAATCAACCTTAGAATTCAATCAGGTTGCGCAACCACTGAAACAATTTACCTGCAATCAACCTACAATTTACCAACCGGGTAAACCAGGTAGTTAATGTCGTGCCAGTCAGACCGGTTATAAAACCAGTTAAGGATCTCCCACTGGTTATTCGTGAATTGTGGGTTATTCCTGACCTTCTCATCGAATTCAGCCTTTAACTGTGGATCGCGGGCAAGCATCTCGCGGGCAAGCTTTTCCATTACATAAGATTCGCCATACTCCTTCTGTTCAAAGATGCTGTTAAAGAATCCAAATTCTACGAGAGAACAGGATGCTGTTGGCTCCAGTAAGAACGCAATTACTCTGGCTGTACGCTGATCGGTAGGTACTATAACAGAACCACTGTGGTACAGCCGCTTTTGCTTCTGTTCTTCCATACCTGTTACAGTTACCATGTGCCGGCCTTCGTTGGGCTCTTTACGGAAAGCGAACTCCCTGAAATGCGTAACGGTAACGTTCATTAGCGAATCTTTGTCGAGTACCCTGTAGGCAATTCCGTGAAGCGCCAGTTTATCAATAACCTCTTTCCATTCCACAGGTATTATATAGGCTGATGGCAGTTTTACAGATTTCTCTGTCGCATTTTTTCTGAAGAACGGCACCTTCATGGTTACAGGTTTAGTAGCATCGTATTCAAACCAGTCGCCACCGGTAAGATCACTCTTTTTCACACTGTACTCAAAGCCTTCAAAATCGACCATTATACTGTCAGTCATACTTGTTTTGTAGGCTACAGTCATGGGTTCTTTACGGAAGTTGGGAGCAGCTGTTGATTTATCGGCCATACTGATGAGCGTTTTCAGGGTTTCGCTCTGGTGATTTACAATGGCCAGTGTTTGAACCAGCATCTCGTATACCACATTTACCCGGGTCTTGTAATCTTTTAGCATGTGTGTTTCAACAAGCACTGCCGGGCGGTTTTGGGCTGCAGCATAGCCTGTGGATACCATAGGCGGGGCAGCACTCTTGCGAAGTCCGCTTCTCGGATCGTGCCATTTACGGAACTGTACATACGGGAATATCTTATAGCCGGCTTCATTCATACCCTTGTTCAGCCTTGTCTCGTAAATATCGTTGAGCCAGCGTGTAAGACCCGAATCAAGATAACCGTATTTCTCTACATCGTAGGTAAGTTGATACTGGTAATCAGCGCCATCGGTTGTATGAATATCAATGAAAAAGTCGGGCAGCCATTGCGAATACATGCGAAGCCAGTGCTGCATTTCGGGTGCATCGGCTTTTAAAAAATCCCGGTTAAGGTTAAGGTTGGTCGAAGTAGTGCGCCATCCCATTTCTTTCGGACCATTCTGGTTAATGCGGTTATAGGCTCCAAAGCGTTCATGTCCATCTACATTAAAGATCGGAATAACCAGCAAGCTTACCTTTTCAAGCAGATTACGGTTCTTTTTGCTGACGATAATATCCCGCACAAGCATCATGCTGGCATCTTTACCTTCCGGTTCACCGGGATGAATGCATGATTCTATGAGTACGACCAGCCTTCCTTTGTTACGGATGAGGCGGGGATCGGATAGCCCGTCCTTGTCAACGATATACATGGGAATATCGCGACCCTGCGGACTCACGCCAAGATTTATCATACTTACCTGGGGCGAAAACTGGTTAAGGCGGTCAAAAAACGCAATAGTCTCATTGTATCTCGGGGTTTCTGTGTGCCCCGATGCTTCGTATGGAGTTATCCAGTCCTGCGCATTTAGTGTACCGGCAGTGAAAATGCAAAGCAGTGCGATCAGCAGTAAATTCCTTCTTATCATAATATCTGTAAGTAGTTTTGTTTCTTTCAGTTAGTGGTGCAAAAATAGCATTTTATAACTTCAGTTTCTCGCCTTCCGATTTAGCAATTACCACGGCGGCACATGTGTCGCCATACACATTAACCACAGTGCGGAACATATCGAGTAACCGGTCTACCGCCAGTATCAAGCCTATCCCTTCCAGAGGCAATCCAACTGCTGAGAGTATGATGGTCATCATGACAAGGCCAGCCATTGGAATACCGGCCGAGCCCACTGCAGCAAGCAAAGAGGTGAGCACAACAGTAGCCTGCTGAGCAAAAGATAGTTCTATACCGTATGCCTGTGCAATAAAAATAACCGCAACGCACTCATACAGCGCAGTACCGTTCATGTTTATTGTTGCACCAAGCGGCAATGTAAAGCTGGCAATTTTGTTGGAGATACCGTCTTTTTCTTCTACCGCTGCCATAGAGAGAGGCAATGTTGCGTTGGATGATGATGTGGAGAATGCAGTCAGGATCGGCACTGACATGTTGCGGAAATGCTTCATTGGATTAACCCGGGCCAGCGTGAAGACTGTACCATGCAATACCACAAATAACTGTATTGCCAACCCCAATAATATACATAACATATATACTCCCATCGCCGAAGCAAGCCTTTGCAGGGATGCTGCATCAGAAGCGTATTTTGCAATCACCCCTGCAACAATGGCAAAAACGCCGTACGGTGTAAGCTTGATGATATGCATTGTTATCGACATTACCACTTCGCTCACTGCAGTGAAGAAGCCCATGATGGCTTCCTGGTGCTTCTTTGCAGTCATGTTGGTGAAAAACCCGAATACCATCGAAAAAACGATGATAGGCAACATATCACCCTTTGCCAGACTGCTGAATATATTAACGGGTATGGAGTTAAGCAGCAGCTGTCCGAGCGACTGGTCGGCTACCGGTAACGATTCTACTTTTTCGGCAAAAGAAAAATCCACTCCTACCCCCGGCTTAAAAACATTAACGAGAAAAAGTCCGAGCAGAATTGCCATAAAGCTTGTCACCATATAGAAACCAATGGTCTTCAGACCAAGCCTGCCAATACCTGCTGAGCTACCAACACCGGCTACCCCCGTAATTATGGAGCTTACAATTAACGGGATGATGATCATCTTCAGAAGATTCAAAAAAAGATCACCTATCCATGAAAACCATGGTACATAAGGAGTTGCAAATACACCGGCAAGTATGCCGAACAGGAGCGCGAGCAGTATTTGCCAGTGCATTTCAAGCTTTTTCATAAACAACCCATGGTATTTATTCTGATTGGCCGATAAAAATAAAAATATTTAACGTACTTTCGCACCATCATTTTTTGGCCCATATCCTGAATTATTTAAGTAATAGCCGTAAACTGAATGGATGAACACCGCTTTCTATTAAAAGTCAGAGACTTAACTGCAAAAAATGGATTCGCTAACTTATCTCTTGAAAAGCTTGCCGGGCAACTCCACATTACTATAGAAGAACTTCGCGAGTACATCCCATCAGAAGCTGCATTAGTTAAAAAATTACTGGAGTGTGAACGCAGTGCCTTCACAAGTATTTTCGAAGAGTTTAATTTTGATGGTGTTAATGCCATCGACATATTGCTCACAGTGAGCGAAGCAATTTACAAGCGGTTCAATAGTCTGGCACCTTCTGCCACTATGGAGCTCAAATCGCTGTATCCCGAAATTTATCAGGAACATTTTGAATTGCGGATTGATTTTATCTTCGAAAAAATAAAAATAAACATACAAAAAGGTATTGCCCAGGGAATGTACCGTGACGACCTGAGCATAGAGCTGCTGTCGCGGTTATACATCAGCAAACTGATCGATCTGCATAACCCGCATTACTTCTCACGCGAAGAGTTTTCGTTCGAATTGCTGTTCGAAGTAATGTTTGAGAATTTCATCCGGAGCATTGCCACAGATGCCGGCCTCAGGCATTTTGCCGTTCGTGCACGCGAGCTTACTCGTATTTGATCGATTTTACCGGATTTGCATTTGCTGCAGAAAGTGTGTGGTAGCTTACCGAAACAAGACATACTACAACCGCAGTTATTGTGGCCAGCATAAATGTTACCCAGTTCAATGAAATGTGGTAGGCATAATTATCGAGCCAGTCTGAAATGAAATACCATGATACCGGAAGAGCCACCACACATGCAATAAGCACAAGCATGAGCGATTCGCGGAAAAGCAATCCCACAATCCCTTCTACCGAGGCACCCAGTACCTTTCGTATGCCAATCTCTTTGGTGCGCTGAGCAGTCACAAACGACGACAGTCCTACAAGTCCCAGCAGGGCAATGAAAATAGAGAGAAAGGCAAAAGTTGCAAATACTTTACCCAGCTGGGCTTCGGCAGAGTAATTAGAATCGAATTGCTCGTCAAGGTAAAAATAATCGAACGGATGATTATTGCCAAAGCTTTCCCATTTTGACTTAATAAAGTTGACCGTGTTTTCACCTGATCCTTCTTTAAGCCGCACCGAAAGAGCATTTAGCGGGAATTGGGGTATAAAGAGAACCATTGGTTCTACCTTATTGTGGAGTGAGGTAAAGTGAAAATCTTTAACCACACCGATCACTTTGAGGTTGTGCCCCCCGGTACCGTCTATTCCAAAGTCGTGATTTATTTTCTTTCCAAGGGCCTTGTCTCCCCACCCGAGGGCTTTAACTGCAGCTTCATTAACTATGATCGCGGTAGTATCGTCGGTCTTATGTTCTCTGCTGAAATTACGGCCTTCAACAAAAGTAAGCCCCAGTACATCAGCAAACTCGTGGTCGCAGGGAATGTTGTTAAGTGCCACCTCTTCCATACGACCGTCTTTTTCAACCAGCATTACCTGTATGCCGTGACCGCCGCCGGGAACTGTGAAGGAGGTTGCAGTAGAAACGATATTCGGATTAGCTTCCAGTTCCTTTCTGAAGTTATCCATCTTCTTCAGGAAGGCGGTATCCTGTACCCGCATCACCAGCAGGTTTTCCTTGTCAAATCCCAGATCGGCATTGCGCATATAATCCATCTGGCTATAAATTATAATGGTTCCGGTTATCATAATTACCGATATGATAAGCTGAAACGTTACAAGCCCTTTGCGCAGCCATCCGCTTTGACGGCCTATAATAACCTTACCTTTTAACACGTTTGCCGGCTGAAAAGAAGACAGGTAAATGGCAGGATAAAGTCCTGATAATACACCGGTTAACAGAGCTATTGCCAGAATGATACCATACATAAGAGGGTTTTCGGCAAGCCCCAGTGAAAGTTTCTTGTTGGCAAGCTCATTAAAGAACGGCAATAAAACCTGAATAAGTACCAGTGATATAAGCAAGGCAAGACCAGCCAGAACAAGACTTTCGGTGACAAACTGCCGGGTAAGCTCCATACGGTCAGCCCCCGATACCTTGCGCAGCCCTATTTCACGGGCCCTTTTGTTGGCTCTTGCCGTAGCAAGGTTCATGTAGTTAATGGCAGCAAGCAGCAATATCATCACACCAACCATTCCCAGCAGTAAAAGATAACTTTTGTTGCCTGCCTGAAAATCTCCCGTAAGAGTGGTGGCGTGGTGTATCTTATCAAGGCGCGTAGTCATGAGACTAAAAGTTGCATTGAGCTGGTCACCAACAGATTTCATATACTTATCGTATACGGCAACCGACTTTTGTTTCACCACTTCAATATCTTCAGGATTGGCTACCTGAACAAATGTGTAAAAACCAACATTCCAGAACGCCTCGGGTTGTGCACCCCTGAATCGCTCTTCGCCTACCATGTTCGACAGCGATTCCATCGACATAAGCATGTCGAACATCATATGGGTGTTTTGAGGCAGGTCTTTAAATACACCGGTAACTTTATAGTTTCTGCCATCGCCGCTGCCAAGCGTTTTCCCGTATACCTGCGGACTGCCAAAATACTTCATGGCAACCGATTCAGAAATGATCATGGTAAAAGGCTCGGTTAGCGAGTTTTTGGCTGTACCATCTATAAACTCCAGCGTAAACATTTCAGGGGCAGTTGAATCGGCAAAAAAGGCGCGTTTCTCATAGAATTCCTTCGTGCCGTTCCTGATCACCACGTTATCGTTTGTCAAAAATCGGGCATAAGAGAGCACTTCAGGAATTTCTGTTTTGAAAGTCGGTCCCAGAGGTCGTGAAGTAAGTGCGAACTTGTCGTGCTTGTTGTTAATAGTAAAGTCGCTCTCAAGCCTGAATATATTTTTATGGTTTTCGAAATGCCTGTCGTATCCCAGTTCCTCAGCAATATACAGCAGTATAAATGCGGTTGCCGTTATACCAAACGATAATCCAAGAATATTGATAAGGGAGTAAAAGCGGTTTTTTCGAAAGTTGCGGAATGTTGTCTGAATGTAGTTTCTGAACATATTACCTTATTATGGGGCGTTGATACTATGTTGAAATTAGGAGGCTGAAATTAAGACGCTTAATCCCTCAAAAAGTTACACTCGTCGGGTGGTTTTTATAAAGATTTTTTTGTGATGATGCAACATACCTGCAATGCAACAGCAGCGTACCTGCAACGCATCTGCAGGCGTAACTGCAATTATGTCAGTTATTCCGTAACTGCATGATTTTTGATGGATTAATGGTATCTTTGAATAGAGGAGACACGATGACATTATACGAGATAGAACAATGGCACATAAAAGCCCTTGAGTTATTACGACAGCTTCGCATACACGAAGCTCTCGAACACCTTGGTGCTGCTGCGGCTGAGCGGTTTCAGCCTGCGCTGGATGAAATAGAATTTACCTACAGAAATATACTTACATACACCGGTAAAGGCATCAACGATCCAATGGAAGATGCGATCTTTAACAGATTGATGGCCTCACTGCATGAGCTGACCGATTCTGTAAAACTGCACCTTACGGCATCATCGGGAAGCAGGATCGCTGCCATAAAGGCCGAACTTGACCGGCAGGCCTTGCGCGAAAACGAAAACCTTACCGAAAACCTGATGGGGCTGTCGTTTGATAATGAACTGCAGGAAATGCTGCGCAGTGCTTCATTATTCGACGATGAATCGGAAAGTGAAACAGCAAAAAACCATCGCGTTGCAATTGGCAGAGCATTCCTTAACCTCTGGCTGACTGACAAATTTTCAGAGAACGATATTCAGGTGATCAGCCGCATCTTCAACAGTTCGTCCATTCCCTGGTTTGAGAAAGCCATGATGGTCAGCGCACTCACCCTTGGCTCGCTTCGCTCCTTCGATGCCCGTCGTTTCGGCGTGCTTATGGACCTGTACGGCCATCCTGATCCGCAGATCTCTATAAGAGCGCTGTTTGGTATAATTATTTCGCTTTTTATATACGACAAGCGGCTAAAGTATTACCCCGAACTAAAAGACCGGTTGCAGGAAACAGCAAAAGATCCGGCTTTCGCCGATGATGTACTGACTATGGTGGTGCAGTATTTCAGATCGAAAGAAACCGAAAAGGTTGCCCGAAAGCTGCACAACGATATACTCCCTCAGGTTATTAAACTTAACCAGGATCTCAGCGAACGCCTTGATCTCGATAAGCTTTTGCAGAGTGGCGATTTTACCGACCGCAATCCCGACTGGGAAAAGTATTTCGACAACCAGCCGGGGCTGGTTCGCAAGCTGGAAGAACTTACCAATATGCAGATGGAAGGCGTTGACGTATTCCTGAGCGCATTTGCCAACCTCAAGGCTTTTCCGTTCTTTAATGAGTTGCCCAACTGGTTCATGCCGTTCTATCCCGAAAACTATGCAGTGCAGGAGGCCCTCGACGATGAAAGTCAAAGCTTTAAAGATGCATTCCTTAAAGGACTTGATCTGTCGGTTTACATGTGCAACTCCGATAAGTTCTCGTTTGTTCTTAACCTCCGGCACATGCCTCAGCAACAGAAAGCGCTGATGGTTCAGATGTTTGAAGGAGAAGCAGAACAGCTTGCTGAGCTTAAGAACGAAGAACTCTCAGAGCCCTCACTCATCCGCAAACGAATCACCATTCAGTATATCCAGGATCTGTACCGTTTCTTTAAAATACACCCGTTACGTAATGAAATACCCGATGTTTTCGCCCGAAGGGTATCATTGACCGATCTTTCTGCTTTCACAGAAGTATTCAGCAATCCTGAATTTTATCGTACCGTGGCTAATTTTCATCTCGATAACGGGCACTTTGAAGAAGCCGGCCGACTGTACGAATACCTGATAGCATCGGGCGAAAATTATGCAGAACTGTATGAAAAAGCAGGGTACTGCAAACAGGAAACCGCACGCTACGAAGAGGCTGTTAAGCTTTACCAGCGGGCTGACCTTTTCGATTCGAACCATAACTGGCTGCTGCGTAAAATGGCACAATGCCATGTAGCCACGGGCAATACCGACCAGGCAGTAGCCTGTTACAAGGAGTTGCTGAACATGGAACCCGAAAATCTTAAAATAACTGCTTCCCTGGCCACGTGCCTGCTTAACGATAACGATACCGAAAAAGCACTGGAGTATTTCTATAAAATTGAGTTCAACAGTCCAGGGTCTGTTTCGGCCATGCGCCCCGTGGCATGGTGCCTGTTCCTGCTTAACCGAAATACAGAAGCTGAAAGGTATTACAGTATGATCCTCGATATGGAGCCTAACAGCTATGATTTCTTAAATGCCGGACACGTGGCATTCTCGCTGGGCAACAAAGAAAAGGCCATTAAACACTATCAGCAAAGCATTGATGAAAGAGGCGACGACATCAGGTCGTTTGTAAAAAGCTACAATAAAGACCGTAAGCATCTGTTAGCCAATGACGTTGACCCGGTCGATATAGCACTCATGCTCGATTACCTGCGGTTCGGCAGGCCCTGACATTAGCCTTACTACATTTTTTTGCATTAATTCCAGTTTTGCGATACCTTTACCATCCTTTTAGGTAATCAATCTGTTTATTAACTTAAATCAATACGACCTGATGAACGGTAAAGAAGTTAAATCAAGCCAGAATTCGAATAGCTACAACCTTGGGATGTCAGTTATTAGTTCCATCTTTTTCATATTCGGATTCGCGACTACTTTTATTATCACCCTGAGTGCCAAGGTAAAAGACATTTTTGAGCTCAACGAATTCGAAGCACAGTTACTCAATTTCGCTTTCTTCATTACCTACGCTTTCATATCCATTCCTATTGGATTGTACATTAAAAAGATCGGTTATAAGAGTGCTCTGGTTATCGGGTTATTCCTTATGTCGCTGGGTGCTTTTCTGTTCTTCCCGTCGGCGAGCATACCATCGTTCCCTCTGTTCCTTGTATCGACCTTTATTCTGGCATCGGGAGTGGTTTTCCTGCAAACAGCAGCCAATCCGTATGTTACCGCACTCGGTCCTCAGGATACCGCATCGAGCCGTCTTAACCTCACACAGGCGCTTAATTCCATAGCAACCATGTTTGCACCATGGATCATTGGAGTAGCCATCTTTACCGGTACCAACGAAATGCTCACAGCTGCCGAACGTGCCGAAACCGTTCAGATGCCGTTCATTATCATGGCCAGCATTATTCTGCTCATCGCCTTAATGATCATGGCCATCAAACTTCCCGAAATTCAGAAGACCTCCACCGAGCGTAAAAGTGTATGGAAATATCCGCACGTACTGCTTGGTGCCCTCGGTATCTTCTTCTACGTAGGTTCTGAAGTAGGTAACGGCAGTCTCATGATCAACTACTTTGTAAATACCCTGGGGTTCGATGAATCTGTGGCTTCAAAATATGTAGCTATTTACTGGGGCGGCGCTATGGTAGGCAGGTTCTTTGGCTCCTTCATGTTCTCGGGCATCAGCTTCTCAAAGAAACTTACCTACGCACTGCCGGTGTTGCTTCTGGCGGTTGTTTCAGGATCGTTTGTAACGGACTGGGACTGGAATATCGGACTAATTTTCCTTGCCATATCAGCAGTTAACTTTATTATCATGCAGATCGGCCGTGGTAAAGCAGCCCGCACGCTTGCAGTATTTGCCCTTGTTGCTGCCCTTCTTGATATTGCCACAACCTTTGGCAGTGGCGGACAAATTGCTTTATGGACTGTTGTTTCCATTGGTCTGTTCAACTCCATTATGTTCCCGAACATCTTTACCCTTGCAGTGCAGGATCTTGACTCCGGTGAATTAAGTACCGCTTCGGGTATTATCAATACCATGATCTTCGGTGGTGCAATTCTGCCTCCGCTCATGGGCTACATAGCAGACAGCTACGGTATAACCTGGGCATTCCTTGTACCGGCCGTTGGCTACCTGTATATTTTCTTCTTTGCTGTTAAAGGAAGTTCAATGCGTTAAATCATACTATGGAAAAAGCCCCTGTTAAAAACACCTGCACTCCAGCCAAATCAGCCACGGTAAGCCGTTTTAACTGCCCCACAGTAAAATTAGCTCTTGTATTGCCCTTGTTGATTTGGATACTGCAGATGCCGGGGGCTTTTTCTCAAACATACCTCTTTTTTCAGGACAGTCCCGATCCTGCATCCTATGATTTCAGCTGGATGGAGCTTACACCTCCCAGCGAACTGGAACGCACCGGTGAAGAGTTGCGCAGATTTCCTGTAGAAAGCAGCATACCTGCCAAACAAGGGCTCAACAGCCTCCGGCTTAGCTGGAGATCGGCCGGTGGCGGCAGCTGGGTTGCCATAGCTGCAGGAAGCGGATGGGCTGCAAAAAACCTTAACGGAACCGATACCCTCCTCTTTTTTGTATACCCTCTCCAAAACATCAGCAGCGATAACCTGCCGCTTGTTTTTATGGAAGACACCGATAACCGCAAAACATCCTTCCACAACATAGCCCCCTATGCCGGTCAGCTGCTGACAGGTGAATGGAATCGTGTGGCTGTTCCGATGCAGGTATTTTTTGATGCCGGCGATGCGGTTATGTTCAACAGTATCAAAACCATCGGGTTTGCACAGGGTGCCAGTGACGGACTAACCCATACGCTTTTAATTGACGACATGCGGGTTTTCAAGGGACAGGGTACAGCACCTCCCGTTCAAACACCGCAGGCTGTGACCGCCCGAGGTTACGACTCGCATATAGAAGTAACCTGGCAGCCTAATCCCCCCTTAAATTTAAACGGTTATCAGGTAGAACGTTCAGCCGACGGCGGACAGACCTTTATTCCGATTGCTACCATTACTGCTGCCGACAGCGGTGCTATTGACTGGGTACGTCAGCACGGCTATGGCACAAACTTTTCGTACAGAGTAGCGGCCCTGAATGCCACCAACCAGCTTTCGGGTTATTCAGACACCGTTACTGCCGCTACAGTGGAGTTCAACACCGAACAAATGCTTGATATGGTTCAGCAATACACCTTCCGGTATTTCTGGGATTTTGCACATCCGGTATCAGGCCTTGCCCGTGAACGCAATACGAGCGGTAACACCGTTACCATTGGCGGATCAGGATTTGGTGTAATGGCTTTGATTGTAGGTGTGGAGAGAGGATTTATTTCGCGGCAGCAGGCACTTGCCAGAGCAACCAAAATAGTCGATTTTCTGGCTAAAGCCGATCGTTTTCACGGAGCATGGCCTCACTGGATAAACGGCGTTACCGGCGATGTGATCCCATTCAGTCAGTACGACAACGGTGGCGATCTCGTTGAAACTGCCTTTATGGCGCAGGGTCTGCTCACGCTGATGGAGTACTTTAACGGATCAGGCGCTGAAGCGGAACTACGCAACAAGATCTATAAACTGTACTCCGAAATTGAATGGAGCTGGTATAAACGGTATTCAGGTTCGAGTGTGCTCTACTGGCACTGGTCGCCAAACTACACCTGGCAAATGAACCACCAGATACGTGGCTGGAATGAAGCGGCCATTGTGTATCTGCTTGCAATAGCTTCGCCTTCGTATCCCGTCGATTCCTCCCTGTGGCAAAATGGCTGGGCCGGACTTGCGAGCTACCGTAACGGTAAATCGTTCTATGGCTACCCGCTTGCTGTTGGCTGGGATTATGGCGGACCCCTCTTTTTTGCACATTATTCCTTCATGGGCTATGATCCGCGAAAGCTAAACGACGGAATAACCGATTACTTTGAACTTAACCGGAATCACACACTCATTCACAGAGAGTACGCAATTGACAACCCGCGTAATTATCCCAATTACGGCGAAAACGAATGGGGATTCACTGCAAGCGATGACCCGGATGGATATGCTGTGCACGAGCCTGCCGGCACCCGCGATAACGGGACTATTTCGCCAACAGCCGCCATTTCGTCTATGCCGTATACCCCTGATGAATCCATTGCCGCCATGGTGCATATGTACCGCGTGCGGGGGGAGAAGATATGGGGCCGCATGGGGTTCTATGATGCATATAATGTGCAGCGCAACTGGTATGCCGATTCGTATATCGCTATAGATCAGGGGCCTGTCATTAATATGATAGAAAACCACCGGAGCGGATTGCTGTGGAATAACTTTAAAACGCTTGATAACTACAAGCGCCCCGTTAATACCGGTAACTTGCTTGTTACACCCAATCCTGCAGTCAATGAAGTGAACCTTTCCGTTAAAGGTGTAAGCGGCACAACCGTGCTTATCATTATCAGCACACCCGATGGCAGAAAAGTGCTGGAGCAGCAAAGGGTTTTAGAAAGTACCAGGCAAAGTATTGCACTCGATGTCGCGGAACTTAAGAACGGACTCTACATCATCAGCCTGAGCAGTTCAAACGGAAAAGTACTATCGGGTAAATTGCTTATTGCACGATAGAAGCGGGATGCTAATTACTGTTACCGTTACCGGTTTGCTTTTCAGATCCGCCGCCCGGAATTATAGGTAGAACCGATTTAAACCGATGCCCGTCGTTATTGTAAAAATAGGCCGCAACATCACCATGCCGGATGTTGGAACGCGTATCCCTTGATTTCTTGAATCTGCTCTTACGGGTCATCATATACTTGATAGTCCGCTCATTGCGGTTAAATCCGACATTGTAGGCTGTAGCATAGAAGCGAATCTTGTCTTCGGCGGTCTTCCATTTAAGATGCGAAAACCGCTTATCCATTATCTTTATATAATAGATGAGATACTGTACCTGCCATTCAGGAGAGTCGAGCCGCCGTGCCCTTTCACCACGAGCCTTTGTATCGTTGGTGAGCTTGAATTTCTCGTCCGAAAGTTTGTAACGCACCAGATTTCGCTCTACCTGCTCAGCAAACGATGGTTTCATCTGGAACCGCCCCACCGTGTACTTTGCATACTTTCGACCCGACTGCACATACAGGGTACGCATGGCGCCTGTTTCCATGATATCGCGCAAGGCACTGTACTGCACAAGTCCCGGAAAAACAACCGAATATGCAAGATCGGGCGGTATACCTGCCTTAACCAATGTATCGTAGATCCAGGGACTCTTTTCAAGGAATTCTATAGCGTCGTAGTACTTGTCGCCAATGGCTGAAGAGATATCTTCCGAGCGCAATTGCTTTTGCATACGGCACCCACAGATACCGATTGTTACCACCAAAACAAGAATGCTAAGAAAAAACCGAGCTTTAGACACCCCTTTTATATTAATTAGTTCTACTGCTTTACGACTCAGCATAAAGCAAAGTTTTTGATTTCTAGTTAGTTAGCTTATCCCTTGCTAAACAGTTAATTTGGTCTGAAAGATAGGATTTTAAAAGAAATAAAACTATTATGTTTGCTATCTTTGCAAAAAATTACAAAAATGACTAAAGGACCTGTTTCTCAGTTTATTCAGCATCACTACAGGCATTTTAATTCAGCTACGCTTGTTGACGCTGCCAGGGCTTACGAAGCCCACCTCCTCGAAGGGGGTAAAATGATGATTACGCTTGCCGGTGCCATGAGCACTGCAGAACTCGGCATCTCACTTGCTGAGATGATCAGAAACGACAAAGTGCAGATCATTTCATGCACCGGAGCCAATCTTGAAGAAGACATAATGAATCTGGTAGCCCATAGTCACTACAAACGTGTTCCGCATTACCGCGACCTCACTCCCGAACAGGAATATGCGTTGCTTGAGAAAGGTCTTAACAGAGTTACCGATACCTGCATCCCCGAAGAGGAAGCATTCAGAAAGATACAGCACCATATTGAGAAGATATGGAAAGATGCCCAGGCAAAAGGCGAAAGGTATTTCCCGCACGAGTATATGTATAAGCTCCTGCTTAGCAAAGTAATGGAAAATGATTACGAAATTGACCCGAAACATTCCTGGATGATAGCTGCTGCAGAAAAGAATCTGCCAATCGTAGTACCGGGATGGGAAGACAGTACTATGGGCAATATCTTTGCTTCGTACTGCATCAAGGGCGAACTGAACCCCTCCACAATGAAGTCGGGCATCGAATACATGGTATGGTTGTCAGACTGGTACCGCCACAATTCTTCAGGAAAAGGCATAGGATTCTTCCAGGTTGGCGGTGGTATTGCAGGCGATTTCCCCATCTGTGTAGTTCCGATGATGTATCAG
>CAZXQT010000021.1:50511-71239 GCA_964643225.1 uncultured Lentimicrobium sp.
ATCTCGAGTGGCATGACGTTCCGTTCTGGTCATACTTCTGCCAGATCAGCGACTCTACTACCTCCTACGGAAGTTACTCGGGTGCGGTGCCCAATGAGAAGATTACCTGGGGTAAACTCGACATCCACACTCCCAAGTTTATTGTTGAAAGCGACGCAACTATTGTTGCACCACTCATGTTCGCTTACATACTCGGCTGGTAGCTCTATATAGCATTTCACAGGCCGGCCGGCTCTTAAACCTAATTTAAAGCCGGCTGCCTGGTTGTCTCATTACTTAAGTCCAGAAGCGAACTTGTACGATATTATCTGGTAGATCAATTTCGCAGCCAGCACATTAGGCGCCTTATTATACTTCATAGGCACCAGTCCGGTGACATCAAAACCTACAATATTGGTTTTATTATTCACCTTTTCAATTATATCGAGCAACTGATTCCAGGGCAGTCCGCCGGGCTCCGGAGAACCTGTTGATGGCATTATAGCCGTGTCAAGCACATCCAGATCGATGGTAATGTACACATTCTTTGCAAGCTTGTTAAGCAGATCATACATCCACGAGGTATTGCTGTTATTCAGAATATAATCGGCATAGAACACCCGGTCGGGTTCCATGGCATCACGCTCTTCGGCGGCCATGCTTCTTACGCCGGCATGCAGTACCGGTGCGAGCTCCAGTGCATGGGTCATTACACACCGTTCGTTGTACTTGCTACCCTGATGGGTCTTCTTCAGATCAAGGTGTGCATCGAGCTGCAGAATGGTAAGATCCCCTTTATAGTAATCGGCGAAGGCCTTAAAGGCACCAATACTTACCGAATGCTCACCCCCGATAATTACCGGGAACTTTTTCTTTTTTAGCCATTCCTTTACTTTCTGCTCCATCTCTTTGGCGAGCTTTTCGGCAGACCGCTTTTCGCGCAGGTGTTCCATAGTGAATATACCTGCCTTGTAAACCTCTTTGTCTGTGGCTATGTCGTATAATTCCATTTGTCCTGATGCTTCCAGGATTGACTCAGGGCCTTTCTCCGCACCCTTAATCCAGGCGTTTGTACTCTCAAATGGAGCAGGAATAATAACAACCTTTGAGCTTTCCGGCTTTGCTGACTGCGCCGGAAGCCCTCCAAAATGTTTATACTTCATGTTTCTGAATTAGTTTGGTTTAGCTTTGAATCGCTAAAATACTCAATTTAAACCCTGAAGTCAACAAACTGTTTTGGCAACCCGGCATTGTTTTATTAACCGGGAACTGTATAAATACCCAATGTGTTTTAGTAACCCAGTATTCTGAGCATCGATTTATGGGTCTGCTCTTTGGCAAAAAGCTTGGTTGTGTATTCGCCCTCTTCGTCCAGATCTATGATGATATGCTTGGGAGCAGGAATAAGACAGTGCTGTATTCCCCCATAGCCTCCAATAGATTCCTGATAGGCACCTGTATGGAAAAGACCTATATACAGCGGTTCTTCATTGTCGAGTTTCGGAAGGAATATCGCGTTGCTGTGTGCTTCCGCATTGTAATAATCTTCACTGTCGCATGTTAGCCCGCCAAGGAAAACCCGCTCGTACTCCGAATCCCATTTATTTACGCCCAGCAGAATAAAGCGCTGATTAAGAGCCCATGTATCGGGAAGTGTAGTCATGAACGATGAATCGATCATATCCCATAACTCCCTGTCGTTCTGCTGCTTCTGGTCGATAATGGAGTACAGCGTTGCACCGCTTTCGCCTACAGTGTACGATCCGAACTCTGTAAAAATGTTAGGCTCTTCGGTATTGTTGCGCTGGCAGATCATTTTGATCTGCGATATAATTTCTTCGGCCATGTATTCATAATCGTAATCGAACGACAACGAATTCTTTATCGGGAACCCGCCGCCGATATTCAGAGAATCAAGTTCCGGACAAATGGCCTTGAGCTGACAATACATGTTAACGCACTTCGAAAGTTCGTTCCAGTAGTATGCCGAATCCTTTATACCTGTATTGATGAAGAAGTGCAGCATCTTTAGCTGAAACTTGGGATTGTTCTTTATCTTTTCTTCGTAATAGGGAATGATGTCGTTATACCTTATGCCCAGGCGCGAGGTGTAGAATTCGAACTTTGGCTCTTCTTCCGATGCAATACGCATACCTATTTTACACTTACGTGTGATGTTCCGGTCGAGCTGTTCGAGTTCAAACTTGTTGTCCAGAATGGGAATAGTATTCTCAAAACCTTCATTAATTAACGAAGCAATGTTCTCAATGTACTGAGGGCGCTTGAAGCCATTACAGATAATGAAACTGTCTTTGTTGATCAGTCCCTGCTCATGCAGATTCTCTAAAAGGAAGATATCAAAGGCCGATGAAGTCTCCAGATGTACATCGTTCTTAAGCACTTCTTCCATCACGAATGAGAAATGCGAACTCTTAGTGCAGTAGCAATAATGGTAATCGCCCTGGTAATCGGCTTTGGCCATTGCCACATTAAACATCTTCTTTGCCTTTTGTATTTGCTGGGTAATCTTAGGCAAATAAGTGATTTTCAATGGCGTACCGTATTGTTTTATAATATCCATAAGGGGGATATTATGAAAATACAACTCATTGTCTTCTACATGGAACTCATCCTGCGGGAAGTCAAAGGTCTGCTCAATCAAATCAATATACTTGTTCTTCATTTGCCTTTTTAAGAATTTTATGGATAAAGAAATGCAAAAGTACTACTTAACCCAATGGTATCAGAAACCATGCCGAAATTATTTTTCAGTATTGTTACATTGATTTTTTTTAACCAATCCGATTTAACCGGATTGGATGTTTTTAATGCAATCTGCACGATAATATCTGTCAGAACTTTGTTAATCTTAATAAACATACCTGTTATGCCATACAAAACTATAGACGACTTACCTGAAAGGGTAACCAATAATCTGCCAAAGCATGCTCAGGAGATATACCTCGAAGCATTCAATAATGCCTGGGATGAATACAAAGACCCCGAAGACCGCAAGGGTGACGCATCAAGAGAAGAAACAGCCCACAAAGTAGCGTGGGCTGCTGTAAAGAAGAAGTATGAAAAGGGTGACGATGATAAATGGCACCCTATTAAATCTAATACGTAAGCTCTATAGTCTTATTGAGTGGTAAATCCCAGTCTCGTGAGTCCTCTTTGTATGTCGGGGATGTTCATGAAGAGATTCCACAACAGCCCTGTCCGGTAGTTTTCTATCATGATGATGACAGGACCCTGATCAATGGCAAGGTGGCTCTTTGCATACCAGTTATGCGTTTCGCTGAAACCATCCACAAAGCCGTATTCGCTCCAGAGTTTGTCGCCCAGGGTATAGTAGAAATGCCGCATTGCCCGGGTAGAGTATTCGGGTGTAAAGGGCATCGACGATAAGGCAGCAGTCGGTTGTATAACACCCAGATCGGTATCGGGACAATGCGCAACATACCCCTTGTGACTGTCGCCGGCGGTCAAACCCCAGCAGTCGGGTCCGTAGCCCTTGTATTTCTTCGGGTTTTCTATACAATAGGACCTGTTAATGAGGGTATGGTTCCTGGCCTGCTTAAAATAGTCAATCCCCAGCGTGTCTGTTAAACCGGTGGGATTAATGCCGGTAAAAGTATACTGTTCGAAGAAGAGCGGCCCTCCCCTGTCGTAATTGCCCAATGGGAGTTCGATGTCGTAGTATGTTTTACCGTTGCGCCAGCCCTGACTGCCAACCCAGCTGCCGTTGTATACTTCTTTTGCAATAGGATGCCAGGGCGATGCAGCCGCCATGATGTATGTGATCAGACACTCGTTATATCCCCATACGGGGAAATTCATATCGAACCCATTGTTGGGGCTCCAGTGCCAGTATAGTTTATTCTCTCCTTTGGTGTGCCAGTTCCAGTTGGCAGCATTCCACATTTTCGTAATTCGGTTTCGAAGGTATACTTCTATCGGCCGGTCCTGACTGAAGTACTCCCGTGCGCACAGCAAACCCATAAGCAAATACGATGTCTCCACAATATCGGCAGCATCGTCGGTCCTGTCGAACTTTATGGTCTTGCCTGTATTGCCATCCATAAAGTGCGGATAAATGCCATGGTAACAGTCGGCATTTGCCAGAAAATCGGCTATCTGTACCAGGCGCCTTACCGCAGTGTCTCTGCCAATCCAGCCTCTTTCAACAGCAACAATGGTTGCCATAATACCGAATCCAGTGCCACCTATAGCACAGGCATCTGGGCCGAAAGGCTTCTTACTGAAGTTCGGCTCATCCCACGCCTCGTTTATATAATCCCAGTAATGCTCTGCAAGCACCGTATTGCTCCGCTCGCGGGCAAGGCCGCTCACAGGATGAGCATAATGCCAGAAGAACCGGAAGGTTTGCCGTTGCACTACCTCCATAAGCTCTTCATCCGTAAGACCCTGAATAACTCCAACTGCCGGTATATCCGTTTTCTCAGCAGAACCGGCCGGAGTGTTTTGTGCTGACAGCCCTGATGCGAGGAGAGCACAGAATAATAATGCCGTAATCTTAACCGGAATGCTCATATGGCTGGTTTGATTTAGTTACGCTCCTGTTTGATCATCCAGGTTGCATCAACAATTATCATAGAATCAACACTGATGTTCCTTTTCGCCGCCTTTTCCTCAATGGTCTTCATCCACTTCCTGTCTGTTTTAATAACCTGAACCAGGTTGCGCAGCTTCCGCTGAAATTTTATATCCGAAAGCCCTTCGGTGTTCTTGCCCGCAAAATGAGCGTATGCTCGTTCAATGAATCCCCATCCTAACTTGGGTAAAGTGGCCTCCGTAGCCATAAGGATAATAACATCGTGCTTTTCCAGTTCTTTTTTAAGATTAACCTGACTGGTTTCGAGGATCTTATCAAAACTCTCGGGATATATTTTTTTGTTATAGTACCAGAAGTGGTTTTCACCAAAAGTGTTCGCAATTCCGAAATTATACATTCCCCAGTAATAACTGTCGGAGATCACAAGCACCGAAGGCTTTGTTTTGTTTTCCGGTGCCTCAAACTGCAGAGCCGGATACCCCATATTAAACGATTCGAGCCGGGTAAGAATATTCATGCCATCGGCAATATCGTAGTCGAATGTGTTGGGCTGAAGCGTATCAACCTGCGACCAGTGAATATCGGGCATATCAATTTTGCGCACCCGCTCCATGTAATTGATGAGTGAATCAGCAACCACACACATGCCATAATAGCTCCAGTGGATGCCGTACTGCGGATACAGCGGGTAAGGACTCTTATTCTTGTTATCGAGAAAATACCTGTTAAAATCGATGTACTCCACACCCTTTTCGCGGGCAAGTTCCACATGTGCTTCGTAATTGGTAACCTGTTTTTCGGTGTGGTACTTTTCAGGGATGTATTCAGGATAATACGAGCCCTTGCCTGCTGCAAAAACCAGTACCAGGTTCTTATTAAGTTTTGCCAGTGTATCCTGGATGTATTTCAGGCGCTCCATGCGGTAGTCAATAGTATCCATACCGATAAAATCGGTACCGTAATATGCCTTTATGTAGCTCTCCTCGAACAGATAATTGTCCTTACCGACTATAACACCATTTGCCCTTGCTTCGTTAAACAGGCTGAAAGAGATCTGATTGTACAAATGGATAAGCCAGTTTCTGAAACCAAATGTTTCGTTGAGATTTTTCTCCATCTGGTGCTGGTAATTACCACTGAACCACTCCTTAACATCGAACGTTGCTTTCAGGGGTTCGGTTATTGCACCCTTTAGCGGCTTAATCTCCACTACACCGAATCTTGCCTGAATAAAAGGAAATATCAGCAACAATAATAACACAATAGAAATAGCTTGCCGTGTTAAAACAGATGTATTGCGCATAAGGAAAGTTGTATTACCTGCAGCAGGAGATTTCTCCGATATTCTTATCCCCCGGTCCCCGCAAATATACATAATATTAGACCGTTACTCTAAGCTACAGGCAATAAATCGGTAACCCTTACTCGTACTTCAGTGCTTCGAGCGGATTGGAGCTGGCAGTTTTGCCTGCCTTGAATACAATGGTAACAAACGCAATAAGTACGGCTACCAGTAACGCAATAATAATGTTTACGATGCTTATCTCCACGCGATAGGGGTAGTTGTCGAGAAATTCACGAATAAGAATTAACGATACGGGTATGGAGATCAGGCCTGCCAGCATTACCAGCAGCAGGTATTCCTTTATCAGGCTGAACACAATGGCATACACCGGACTACCCAGCACTTTTTTAATGCCAATTATTTTTGTTTTCTGTTCAATCAGCAGGGAGGTAAGGCCATACAAACCCAGGCACGATAAGAACATGCTGATAATGGTAAAGTACACGAACAGCGACCGGGTTTTAAGATCGCTCTTGTAACTGTCTGATATATACTGGTCGGCAAACACCGTCTGGAAAGGAGTATCAGGGAAAATGCCGATCCATTCGCTCCGGATGTACTCTTCCATCTTTTGTTTATCGGCTCCTGCGCTGTAACGCACAATAGCACCATTAAACCGGGCAGGTATATAGAAATAGGCGGCAGGCTCAATAAGGCTTCGCAGGGAATAATAGTGATAGTCGTCAATAAGCCCGATCACTTCCGGCTGAACTGTTGAATCGCCGTCGGCACTGGCCAGCAGTCTCTTGCCGGCAATGTTGTCCCATCCCAGTTTATTCACAGCACTCTTGTTCAGGATAACTACCCCAGCCGAATCACCGACTCTTGACGGATTGAAATTGCGTCCTTCAATTAAACGAATACCCATACTGCGGAAGAAATCTTCGTCAACAAAACCAAAGCGCACAGTGAGTTTTGTTTGCACTGAATCGTCAACGAATATTGGTCCCTGTGCCCCGCTTACTCCGTTAATAAACGAAGAGCCTGACACGCTCAAAACATCAGGATTCTTTTTAAGTGTCGACTTCAGATAATCGAGACTGCGGTAATCGTTCTTCCCAAAGAACAGGAAAATAGAGTTCGCATAATTAATTCCCAGGTCTTTCTTCTGTATATAGCGGATCTGATCGTTGATCATAAGAATAGAAAAGATCAGTCCAACGCTTATGGCGAATTGAAAAACCATGAGTGCTTTACGCAGGAAGCCCGATTTACTGGCCGATGCAATGCCCCCTTTTAGTACGCTTACCGGCTGAAAGCGCGACAGATAGAAGGCCGGGTACGCTCCCGATATCAGACTTATGAGTATTAGCAGTACCAGCAAGCCTATGTTAAACAAAGGATTCCGGTAATCGAAATAAAAATCGGTGCCCAGTATTTTATTGATCTCGGGTAGCACTAGCTCAAGCAGTACAATAGACAAAATAACCGCCACCAGGGTAACAATAAACGATTCGCTAATATACCGGTACACCAGACTTCGCCGGTCGGCACCCAGTACCTTGCGCATTCCCACTTCGCGGGCCTGTTTCACTGACCGTGCCAGGCTGATGTTTATGTAGTTTACGCAGGCAATTAAAAGAATCAGTATAGCAACGATGAGGAATATGGAAACAGTAATGGCATCGCCGCTCACCGAAACCAGCTGAAACTTTATGTGCTGCGATTTGAGATATATTTCGTTGAGTGGCTGCAGGTACATTTCAAGGAAATCCCAGCCCTCATCCTTCGAAAGCACATTTTCGTCGAGGAAACCGGGCAGCGAACTTTCAATAATCTGGGCGCTCTGAGGCTTATCGAGCTGAATATAGGTAACAAAGGAGTTAGCCCCCCAGTGTTTCATCCATTCAAAATCGGGTGTATTCTCAATTGACGCCATGGAAAGCAGCATTTTAAAGTAGAGATGCGAATGCCGGGTCTGGTTTTCCATTATGCCTTCCACTTTAAACGACTGATTATCGAACAACAGGGTTCCGTTATACGCCTTGTCGACAGATCCGAAGTACTTTACGGCAATTTCTTCCGAGATCACAACAGTTTTCGGCTCTTTAAGCGCCGTATGCTCATTGCCCCTGATGAATTTAACAGAAAACATCTGTATAAAATCCGCGTCAGCGTAAAGCATATTAGGTTCGCGCAGCAGCTTGTTTGCGTGTTTCACAGAGGATATTCGTGAAGCAGGAAGTATGCGCGCGGCATTGGTGATCTGAGGGAAACGTGCTTTGAGTTGCTGTGCAAGCGGCCCCATGGTAATAGCCACATGCTGATTCCCCACACCGGGCTCGTTCTGTATTTCGACTACACGGTAAATGTTCGCCCTTTCGGTGATGTGATGGTCGAACGTTTTTTCGTGCACCACATAGAGCATGATCACCATATATGCAGCTATCCCTACCGCCAGCCCCATCAGATTGATAAGCAGATACGTTTTCTGACGTATAAGCCCTCTGAAGGACGTGGTAAAGTAGCTTGAGACCAGCATATACTATTTCTCCAGAGGTATTTCTGATTTGCCGGCCCTTATGTTTTCATTCACTATTTGTCCGTCGAACAGCCGTATTATGCGCTGGCTGTATTCGGCATCGTGCTGTGAGTGGGTAACCATAATAATGGTTGTTCCGTTCTGATTAAGCTGTGCAAGCAGATTCATAACTTCTTCGCCGTGGGCGGAGTCGAGATTACCGGTAGGCTCATCGGCCAGGATAAGATGCGGATTGGCAACCACTGCCCTGGCAACGGCAACACGCTGTTGCTGACCACCCGACAACTGCAGCGGGAAGTGTTTGCGGCGGTGCATGATCTGCATTTGCTCCAGGGTCGCTTCTACCCGCTTGCGGCGCTCAGAGGAGCTCATGCCCAGATATATCAGCGGAAGCTCCACGTTTTCATACACGTTCAGCTCATCTATAAGGTTAAAGTTCTGAAATACGAACCCGATGTTTTTCTTGCGAAGATTAGCCCGCATCTTTTCAGTGAACTTCGAAACCTCCTGCCCCAGAAAAAAATACTCTCCCGAACTTGGATTGTCAAGCAGCCCCAGAATATTCAGCAGGGTAGATTTACCACAACCTGACGGACCCATAATGGCGACAAACTCACCGGTTTTAATTTCAAACGATACTTTGTGCAGTGCAGTGGTTTCCACTTCATCAGTCCTGAATACTTTTGTCAGGTCGGCCGTTTTAAGCATGGTTGTGTTCATGAGTTTTAAGTTTAGTTACTGTTTGAAATTAGGGTTCGGTTATTATCGGGTAAACTAACATCAATTTTTAAAGATCAGCTTTTCTTTATTGCCAAAAGCATCGTACGACGAAACGATCACCTTTTCACCGGGTTCCAGGCCTTCGAGCACTTCGTACGAATATATATTTTGCCGTCCGATCTTAATGTTGCGTTTTTGTGCAAACTCGCCTGAAGGATCAACAACAAAGATCCAGTTACCGCCTGTAGTCTGGTAAAAACCTCCGCGCTGCACGGTAGTAGCTTCGGTGTCGCCCGAGAACTTCATGCGCAGTTGCAGAGTTTGTCCGCGCTTCACATTATCCGGTTCCTCTCCTTCAAAAACCAGATCAACCTTAAACGATCCGTTGGTAACGTTGGTATATATCTTATGCACCAGCAAAAAGTAGGTTTTACCGTTAATGTCCACTTCAGCCTGTTGCCCCTGATTTACGCGGGCAATGTACCGTTCATCTACATTGGCACGAACCTTAAAGCCACCGGGTATTTCAATCTGCCCCAGCTGTTCGCCTGCAGCGCGGGTTTCGCCTATCTCAACGGCAAATGCCGAAAGCTTTCCATCGGCAGGAGCCTTAATGGTCATGTTGTCGAGATTTTCGCGCAACAGTGCCAGGTTATTGTGCATTCTGTCCATTGACGAACTGATCTGCTGCCCCTGCCGTACGCCCGAAATAGAATCGAGCCGTTTTAGCTTCAGGGTAATATTCAGCTGCTCCAGCGCGTAGTTGTAGTCGCGGCGGGCATCTTCAAATTCTTTTGCCGATATCAGCTTTTCGCGAAAAAAGCCCTCTTTGCGCACAAAGTCGGTCTTTAGTTTATCTATCTGATAGTAAAGCTCCGCTATCTCTTTCTGCCGGGTGTACTTTAACTGCTCCAGATTGATGGAGGTGTTTGCCAGATTATTTATAGCATCGTACATGCGGGTTTCCTGATCCATATAACTCAGCTCCATGCTGGCATTGCTGAGCTTAAGAATTTTATCTCCCTTTTTAACAAGAGCGCCGTCTTCCACATAGATCTCATCAACTACCCCGCCCTGAACAGCATCAATATACACCGTGTTGCGCGGAAGCAATATACCGTCAACAGGAATAAACTCCTGAAAGTTTCCGTTGGTAACCTCGGCAATGGTTACCTGGTTGCCCTGAACGTAAAGTTTACTGCGGTTATCGCGAAAGAATGACACCCATAACACCAGCAACGAAATAACCACAGCAATACCTATGGTCACAATGCGGCCGGTAGTCCATGTCTTCTTTTCTATAACTCTGTCCATCTTTTAGTACATTAGTTAGGTTTTAATGCCAAATATTATGCCAACTGCAGGTTATGCACTGATTTAACAATATTTATGAATAAAACCGTATTTTTTTTGTTCATAGATGAACCTTTACATGTTCGGTTTCGAACGTTTTTGTATATTAGCATCGTAAACAAAGTTCTTTCTATACAAAGAACGAAAATACTTATCACATGAGCAAGATGGAAGCCAAAATCCTGATCGTTGATGACGATACGGATGTATTGCTGGCGGCGAAGTTATTTCTTAAGCAGCATTTCACCATTGTACACACCGAAAAAAGTCCGGAGAACATACCTGCCCTGTTAAAGAATGAGAACTATGATCTCATTCTGCTCGACATGAATTTTTCGCGTGATGCCACAAGTGGCAAGGAGGGCTTCCACTGGTTAAACAAGATCATCGAAATTGACCCGCTGGCTGTTGTGATATTTATTACAGGCTACGGCGATATTGAGCTGGCCGTACAGGGCATTAAAGAAGGTGCCACCAACTTCATACTCAAGCCGTGGGACAATAAAAAACTGCTTGCAACCATTACCGCCAACCTCAAGGTTCGCCAGTCGAATGAGCTTATCGATGACCTGCGCACCAAACAAAAGATACTCATTGCCGATCAGGAGATGGGGTACACTAACCTCATAGGCCAGTCGGCTGCCATGAAGAAAGTAATGGCAACGGTTGAAAAGGTTGCCCGTACGGAGGCCAATGTGCTTATACTTGGCGAAAACGGAACAGGCAAAGAACTCATTGCCAGGGCTATACATAAAGCATCGGCCCGGCGTAACGAAGTATTCATCAGTGTTGACCTGGGTGCCATAAGCGAAACCCTATTCGAGAGTGAATTATTCGGATTTAAGAAAGGAGCCTTTACGGATGCCAAGGAAGACCGCGCCGGTCGTTTTGAAGCAGCCAACCGTGGCACCATCTTTCTCGATGAAATAGGCAACCTGTCGTTTGCACTGCAGTCGAAACTGCTCAGCGTTATACAGAACAGAAAAGTAGTCCGTCTGGGCACCAACCGCGAAATACCCATAGATGTAAGGCTTATCTGCGCTACCAACATGCCGTTGTACCAGATGGTTAACGAAGGCAAATTCCGTCAGGATCTGCTGTATCGTATAAACACCGTTGAAGTGCTGCTTCCGCCTCTGCGCGAGAGACTCGATGATATTCAGTTGCTTGTGGAGCATTTCCTTGCCATTTACTGCAGGAAATATAAAATGCCGTTAAAGAGAATTAACCCTACAACCATCCGCAGGCTCGAAAAGCATAACTGGCCCGGCAATATCCGCGAGCTGCAGCACGCTGTTGAAAGAGCCGTTATCATGAGCGAAAGCAACATTCTGCAACCACAGGATTTCTTCCTTTCACAGCTCGACGACCTGCAACCGGAAGATAATACCGAAGATATCACAAACCTTGAGGAAAGAGAGAAGTTACTTATACGTAAAGTAATCGACAAGCACGGTGGAAATATAAGCAAAGCAGCCAGAGAACTTGGATTAACCCGTGCATCGCTATACAGAAGAATAGAAAAACATGGTCTTTAGGAAATTCCGGCTACTGGTTGCCGGCAGGGTGCTGCTCATAACAGGTACGTTACTGTTACTGCTCATCCTCATACGCAGCAATCAGCATTTTATGACCTCTGCCATTGTGGGCCTAACGGTTGTCGCACAGGTGTGGTCACTGATCCATTTCGCCGAAAGGACCAACCGCAAGCTTACCCATTTTCTCGAGAGCATCCGGCATTCCGACTTCAGCACTTCATTCAGCGACCGGGCTCTCGGAGGTACCTTCGAAGGATTGAACCGTGCTTTTAATGAAGTAATTACCGAATTCAGAAAGAACCGCGCCGAAAAAGAAGAGAACTATAACTACCTGCTCACTGTTGTTCAGCATGTGAACATCGGTATTCTGGCTTTTAAAAAAGATGGCAAGGTCGATATTTTCAATAACGCCGTAAAGCGTTTGCTAAAGGTTAGTTCGTTGCAGTATATTGACGATCTTAAACCGGTTAAGCACGACCTGCCCGATCTGCTGCTGGCTATGCGTGCCGGCGACAGGCAACTCATTAAACTTATTGTGGATGATAACCTGCTCCAGCTTTCGGTCTATGCTACTGAATTCAGGATGCGCGGTGAGGAGTTTGTTCTTGTTTCGCTGCAAAATATCACCACAGAACTCGACGAAAAGGAAATTGAATCGTGGCAAAACCTTATTCGTGTGCTTACGCACGAGATCATGAACTCCATTACCCCCATTTCGTCGCTTGCCTCTACGGTACGTGATCTCCTGCTCGACGACAGCAACGAACAGTTTATTAAGTTAAATGAATTTGATGACGACGATATACAGAGCATAAACGAAGCGCTGCTAACCATTCGTAACCGCAGTCAGGGACTGCTTACCTTCGTTGAAAACTACCGCAACCTTACCCGAATACCCCGTCCGAACTTTCGTTACTTTCCTGTTAAAGAGCTTTTCGACAGAGCCCATGTACTGCTGAAGCCTAAAATGGACAAGTACGGCATAACCTGTGTACGCCGCATATTTCCGGATGACCTTATGATCACTGCCGACCCCGATCTGATGGATCAGGTGTTTATTAATTTGCTGCTTAACGCGATTGATGCTGTGAAAGTAACCGAAAATCCGGTTATTGAAGTAGTAGCATCGGTAAGTACAGGCGAGCGGGTTATTATTGACTTTGCCGATAACGGGCAGGGCATTAAACCCGATATTCTCGATAAGATCTTTATGCCTTTCTTTACTTCCAAGAAAGAGGGATCAGGAATCGGCCTAAGCCTCACCCGTCAGATCATGCATCTGCACAAAGGTTCAGTAACCGTTAAATCAAAACCAGGTGAGGGAGCGGTATTCAGACTAAACTTCTAACTTTAATTCCCCATGAAAAGAAAAAAACGCACAATGCCTCAACTAATAACAGCACTGCTTCTGATTGCCGGATGTAACCTTTTGGTCACCGGGTGTAACCAGAAAACCAGCACAAATACTACTGACAGTACAACCACCACTCAGCCGGCAAAACAGGTACAGGTGCCCGCGTTCAATGCAGATTCTGCATACCTGTACATAGAAAAGCAGCTGGCATTCGGGCCGCGTGTACCCAATTCGCAGGCACATAAAGCATGCGGTGACTGGATTGTTTCGACCCTTAAGCGGTTTAATGCAACGGTAACCGAGCAAAAGCCTGTGCTAAGAGCATTTGACGGAACCTCCCTCAATGCCCGCAATATCATTGGCAGCTATAATCCGGAGAGCACCTCGCGCGTGTTATTATGTGCCCACTGGGATTCGAGGCCATGGGCCGACCATGACTCCGATGCAGCCAATCAAAAAAAGCCGGTACCCGCAGCAAACGATGGGGCAAGTGGTGTTGGCGTATTGCTTGAAATGGCACGGCAGTTCAGTCTGAGCAACCCCGGTGTGGGTGTTGATATTGTTTTCTTTGACGCAGAAGACTACGGAGAACCACAGGAACTTCAGGGAGAACATGAAAACTCCTGGGCATTGGGTTCACAGTACTGGGCCATGAACCCCCACGTGCCGGGTTATCAGGCACGGTATGGTATTCTGCTCGACATGGTTGGTGCCAAAGATGCTGTTTTCCCCCAGGAATATTACTCGCGCTATTATGCTCCGAACATTCTCCGTAATGTCTGGTCAACCGCACAGCGGCTCGGATACGACAACTTCTTCGTAAACCGCAATGTAGGTGCCATTACCGACGACCACCTCTACATCAACGAACTGAAGCGCATACCTGTCATCGATATAATCGACTACGATGAAACCCGTGAAAAAGGCTTCTTCGATTACTGGCACACGGTAAACGACGACATTCAGAATATCAGCAAAGAAACCCTTAAAGCTGTTGGCCAGGTAGTAATAACCGTTGTTTACGAAAGCTAGAGCAGATCGTTCGCCAGATTTGCCAGTTCCGATCTCTCCCCCTTTTCAAGACGCACATGAGCGTACATTGGGTGGTGCTTGATCTTATCGATCAAATAAGACATACCGTTGCTCTGCGCATCAAGGTAGGGCGTGTCAATCTGGTAAATATCGCCGGTAAAGATAATTTTGGTATTCTGACCGGCACGTGTAATAATGGTCTTTATTTCGTGGGGTGTAAGGTTTTGCGCTTCGTCAACAATAAAGCAAACGCTCGAAATGCTTCTCCCCCTTATGTATGCAAGCGGTTGAATAAGAATCTTTTCGTTTTCGAGCGAATCGCTGATATTCTTGTACTCCTTGTCTTTCTCGTTGTACTGACTTTGAATAAACTTCAAATTATCGTACAGCGGTTCCATGTAAGGATTGATCTTCGACTTTATATCGCCCGGGAGGAATCCCAGATCTTTATTACTCAGCGGCACTATAGGCCTTGCAAGATAAACCTGCTTAAAATTGCGTTTCTGCTCAAGTGCTGCGGCCAGGGCAATGAGTGTTTTGCCTGTGCCTGCCACCCCCTGCAGCGTAACCAGTTTAACATCGGGATTTAATATGGCATGCATGGCAAAAGCCTGTTCGGCATTGCGCGGCGTAATCCGGAAGGCCGTTCTCTTGTCAACCCGTTCAATCTTCTGCGTAACCGGGTTGTAGTAGGCAAGTGCCGTAATATTATCTCCGTTCAGAATAAAGTAGAGATTGGGGGTAGGCGTCTTCACTCCTATTTCGCGCGGTTTGCAGTACCCATCACTGAAGAGCTTCTCAAATACCCCATTGTTGAGTCCGTTTATGGTCTGGATGCCCGTATAGAGTCCCTCCACATTTTTGATCTTGCCGGTTAAATAGTCTTCGGCATTGATGTTCAGCGATTTTGCCTTAAGCCGGAGGTTAATATCTTTACTTACCAGCACCACCTTGCGGTCGGGAAACTCATGCGAAATAGCAATTGCAGCATTCAGTATACGGTGGTCGGGCTTATTGTCATCAAATATCAGGCGCGCATCCAGCATACTCCTTTCATTCATGATAACCTTAAACCTCCCTCCGTTATTTTTACCCAGGTCAATCCAGTCAGTCAGCGTATTATGCTCCGACATATTATCGATGATCCGGATAAACTCGCGTGCCTCGAAATTAATATTGTCGTTGCCCTTTTTAAAGTTATCCAGTTCCTCCAGCACGGTAATAGGCAAGGCCACATCGTTATCGTCGAATGTCATAATACAGTTGTGATTATATAAGATCACCGAGGTGTCGATGACAAATATCTTTTTTGTCCTGCTTTTTTCCTTACTTTGCTTACCTGATGCTGCCATAATTATATCGGAGAATTAAGTCTGCAATTATAACAACTAACTGCATACATACGGCTTTAAAAAAGATAAGTTTTTGAACAATACAGCAAATAAAACCACAACTACCATGAATACAGACACTTCTGAGATCAGAGAAGCAAAAACAAAAGTTTGTCCACGTTGCGGGAGTACTTTTGCCTGCCTGCACTCCGCTGACTGCTGGTTTGCTGCCTACACAATACCGGATAAACTCACCGAACATCTTAAAAGCAACTATAACGATTGTTTGTGTAAAACATGTCTGGAAGAATTACTTGAGCAATACTAATTATACTATTATATTTGTCATGTAAAACATCTGTTCTTTATGAAAAAACCCATTTTAACCCCGGGCTTCCTTGCAGCAATCCTGATCATTTCGGTACTATTTACAGGATGTGCCAACAACGAAGTTGTAACTGAATGTGTAAAAGGACAAACTTTTGGGTTCTGGTACGGACTCTGGCACGGCATTATAGCACCTGTTGACCTTATACTCATGTTTTTCAGAGATGACATTACCGTATATGCTCCCAACAACAACGGTATGTGGTATGCTTTCGGGTTTGTACTTGGAAGCGGTGGATGGGGATTTCTGGGAGGAAAATCCCGTCGCAAATAACGTATCAGACAGTTCGCAGGTAAGAGCCGGCAGGTGCTGTCGGTTATGCTGGTGAGCGCCTGTAAGGTGTCTTCTGCGAGTGTCGGCAGGTGCCGGTGAGAGCTGTCGGCACCTTCGGCCAGAGCAACAGGCATTAAGGTCTTTGCGATCCTGATGCCCGTTGCAGTTATCCAATTGATTTGTCTTAAACCCTATTGCATAATTAAACCGTATGCGCCTCCCTGCTGCCTATCAGGAGCAGTTCTGAAACACTGATTTCTGTAAGATTATGCGTTTTGCCCTCTTTATCGTCCCAGAAGCGATAGCTTATTTTACCTTCCACGGCTATCTCCTTACCTTTCGAGAGATATTTTTCACAGATTTCACACAATGCTCCCCAGACTACCAGGTTATGCCACTGGGTGTCTTTGACTTTCTCACCGTCCTTGTTAATATATTCGTCGTTGGTAGCCAATACCATACGGACCATTTTCTTGTTACCCTCAAACGTTTTTACTTCCGGCTCCTTACCAAGTCTGCCAATCAATGTAACGCGGTTTCTTAAATTATTCATGTTGTAAATTGTTTTAAAAGTTAAACTGCCTGTTTGCCTGAAATCATCATTAAGTCACTTACCGTAATTTCGGTATTGAGCCTGCGATTACCCTCTTTGTCTGTATACGGGTAGTAATTGATCCTGCCGTCAACAGCAACCTCTCCTCCTTTCTGCAGATAGCGACCGCATATTTCTGCAAGTTTTCCCCACACTACCAGCTGGTGCCATTGTGTTTTGACACCCTTCTTACCATTTTCCGAACATGCTTCATTCGTTGCAATAGACATTCTTGCCATTACCTTACCATCCTCGAAGGTTCTCATTACGGGATCTGCTCCCAGAAAACCGATCAACTGCACGCGATTGTTTAAAGCTTTCATCACTTTTCATTTTTTTGCCCCTTAAAGGGCGGTTTCACATTAACTTTACTTTACTTGAATTCACCTGACTCAACTATGCTGTGAATGATGAAGCAAATGTATAGCGCCGCTTTACGGTTAGTCGTATAATAAGCACTTGTAGTCGAATGTACGTGTTTGCAAACGTTTGCAAACGGCTTTATAAGTGATACTGTGTTAATTAGCACACCTGTCACTCTGCAATTAAAGTTCAGCCAAGACTACGATTAAAATGAAAAGAAGAATGAACGGATGAAATCAGACCAGCAGCTGCTTCAAATACCTCCCGGTTATTGACTGGTCACAGTGTATTATTTCTTCGGGCACCCCCTGAAACAGCAGTTCGCCTCCATCCTTACCACCCTCGGGACCGAGATCAATGATCCAGTCGGCATGTTTGATAATGTCGAGGTTGTGCTCAATGATAATTACGGTGTTATTATTGTCGACCAGCGATTTAACTATGCGGTAGAAATTGTCGATATCCGACATGTGCAGCCCGGTGGTCGGCTCGTCCATGATGTAAATGTTGCCCTCTTTCTTTAATTCGGTGGCAATCTTAAGGCGCTGCGATTCGCCGCCCGATAAGCTGCTCAGCGACTGGCCAAGCTTAAGATACCCCAGTCCGACTTCCTGCAAAAGCTGCAGGTGTTTCCTGATCTTTGCCGTGCTAAAGAAACTGTAAGCTTGAGCAACCGTCATATCAAGCACATCGGCAATGGTTTTGCCGTTATACCGGAGAGCAAGCACATCGGTGTGGTAGCGCCGGCCTTCGCATTCATCGCACACCGTTTTAACCGAATCAAGAAAATGCAGTTCGAACGATAAAACCCCCTGCCCGTTGCACTTGGTACAGGCGCCCTTTGAATTGAAGCTGAACAGCGAAGCATCGGAATGCGTTGCCATGGCAAACTCCTTTCGGATAAGATCGAATACACCAATAAAAGTAGCTGCATTTGCGCGCGATGTCCGCCCTACCGCTGACTAATCAATAACAATTGCATCGGGATGCTCCGGAACGAAGCACTGATGTATAAGACTGCTTTTACCACTTCCGGCAACACCGGTAACACATGTTAACAGCCCTATGGGAATCTTAACCGAAACATTCTTCAGGTTATTGGCGACAGCATTTTTGATCTCATAATACGCTCCCGGAGCCTTTCTCTGAAACCTTGCTGACTGTGCCTTTGAAAGGTAAACACCTGTAATGCTGTCAGTAAGTGCCAGGCCCCCGGGTTCGCCATTGTACACCACATTACCGCCTGTTTTACCGGCACCCGGACCCATATCAACAATCCATTCGGCGGCCCGTATAATATCGGGATCGTGCTCTACCACGAAAACAGAATTCCCTTTTTCCTTTAACCGGAACAGGATCTTCAGCAGGTTGCCGGTATCGCGCGGATGCAGTCCGATGGAAGGTTCATCAAGTACGTACAGCATATCTACCAGGTTGCAGTCCATCTGCTTTGCCATCTTAACACGCTGCGACTCCCCTCCCGAAAGGGTTCCAACGGCACGATCGAGCGACAAATAGCCCACCCCTATTTCAATCAGTTGTTCCAGCAGCAGTATAGCCTTGCGAAGAATGGGCGCGGCAATTTCATTCTTAATATCCAGCACGAAAGGCAGCACATCAACGAGCTCCATCCTGCAAAGGGCATCAATAGTAACCCCTTTAATATGAACGGCCCTGGCTCTTTCGTTTAAACGGCTGCCCTCGCACTCAGTGCACTGCACGTACTTAAAATAGCGGGTGTAGGCATTCTTCTCTTCCTCATCGGCCTCATCATCAGCCCGGGTAATAACAGCTTTTTCCAGCTTGCGGGCCAGTCCCTCAAAATTGCGGTTATAGGTAAGCCCCGGTAAACACTACCACTTTGTGCTTGGGTATGTTTATGTCGATGTTTTTGAGATTGTTGGTATGCGCGTTTCTGATGATAATAGCATTCTTTTCCATGGGGAGGGGATTTACACAAAAATGCAAGTTATTTTAAAACGATTTACCAAACTTCCCCATTTGGCGACTTTTTACTTCCCCATTTGGCGATGTTTTACTTCCGTGTTTGGCGATGTTTTGCTTCCCCATTTGGCGTTTTTGCTTTTTCGACAGGGCCGCTAACCTTTTGTCACCACCATAGTTGCGCACGTAATCACCTGCTTCAGATTGTCGTATTCTTCTTTCTGGCGGGCGCAGTACTGACTGAAAATTGCCGCCTTTTCAGGATGCATAAGGCTCAGCTCATTGCACCGCCGGGTAATGTAGTCGTACTGCGTATCGTAGTCTTCAGCCGTATGCTCCTCCTCCTCTGCCATAGCCGTCTCCTTCAGCACCATACCCGCCCGGGCAATCTGCTCTTCAATTTCGCTTTTGCGGAAAAGAGCCGGTAACGGAGCATCGCTGGTCGCTTCGTCCTCCTTAAGGTAACCATCGTCAACCAGAATAATGCCATCCTCTTTCAGGTTGTTGCGCAAAAGGTTGAGCGTTTCGAAATAATTGCCAAACACCTGACCAATAGACCCGAGAATGATCACATCGCAGGCAGCTGCAGACTTTACCGCTTCGCGTATATCGGCAACTTCGAACCTGCACAAATGACCAACTCCATACTCATTGGCTTTCGCGGAAGCGTAACTGATAAACTCAGGTATTGCATCAATACCATGGCATGTGCACTGCAGCTGACTGGCAATTTTAACAGATACGGCACCTTTGCCGCAGCCCAGATCAAGAACCCTGAGCCCGGAAGTTTCCGGGTGGTACTTCCTGATAAGGTGAATAAGTGCTTCCGGATTTGATCCGATTTCCCAGAAATCCTGAAGAATATAGGGCAGATAGGGTAAAATGCGGGCATCATTGCCATCCATTGCAGCCAATACGCTTTCGTCGGTTGTTTTCATTGTATAAGAAATTAACTTTGTCGAACAGATTCCGTAAAACAAAAATACCATGAATAACGATCGAATATTCGCCATGCCGTTCTCAAAAGTATATCCGTACTACATCCAGAAGGCCAAAAAGAAGAGCCGCAGCAAGGCCGAAGTTGACGCCATAATATGCTGGCTTACGGGTTACGATGCGAGCACCCTTCAGCGGCAGCTGGATGAAAATGTAAGTTTCCGGACGTTTTTCGACCAGGCGCCTTTGCTTAATCCGAATGCCGTAAAGATTACCGGCGTTGTATGTGGTGTAAGAGTAGAGGATATTGAGGATGAGTTAATGCGCAAAATGCGTTACCTCGACAAGCTCATTGACGAGCTGGCCAAAGGCAGGGCCATGGAGAAGATACTGCGGCAATAATGTTACAGCCGGTGACTTCATGGTCAACAATTTACAATACGACTGCGTTGAACTGTTAATGGGTTTATATAGCGACTGTATATGTCCATAATTGCTAATAGATACATATAGCCTTTCTTC
>CAZXQT010000022.1:0-70239 GCA_964643225.1 uncultured Lentimicrobium sp.
GTTCAATGGTAGTTCAGTTATTGGCATTGATGCACTCTCTGCCAAGTATTTCTTATCACCCGAAACAGCCCTGCGGCTTGGGATACATATGGATTACTACCACGATAAATACGATAACGAAAAGTCGGGTAACGATAAACTCATCGCACAATCCTCAACATTCCTTTTTGGTTTGCATCCCGGTATTGAAAGACATTTTGCTGGTACAGACCGGTTGTCACCTTACATTGGGGCAGAACTCTTTTTCGATATGTTTTCTGCAAAAAGTTCTGCTGAAATGGGCAATGATACCTATGAATTAAAAGGTGCTACAGATTACAACGGTGATTATGAAAACCGTGCATATACCGAATTGGGCATCGGAGCTCTCGCCGGAGTTGATTACTACTTTGCACGCAATATATATCTTGGCGTTGAGGTAGGTTACGGTTTTTCCCGATACAGCTATGGTAAAGTAGAAGAAACACTGAATAATACAACAGAAGAACTTACTGAAGGTAAGCGTTATGAACTCGCCTTTGGTAGCCACGCCAATGGTGCTCTTAAACTGGGCTGGAAATTCTGATCTTAACAGTCAATTCTAACAGAACTCTGATCTAACTGTATTGATACTCTTCATTGTATCGGTACTTATACAAAACAGGGCTCCATCCGGGAGCCCTGTTTTGTTATGTAAAAACTCTTGAAAATGCGCAAATACAGAGTTTAATTAAGCGCTTAAATTTACAACCCTAATGAAATGGTAATTTCTTTAGGTTGAATACTCAGCACCGGAATAGGTGAGTGGTGTACCATTTGTTGTGCATATGGACCAAGGAAAAGGTTGGTAGCTGATTTCTCCTGTTCGGTCATTATCGAAATCAGATTGGCATCAACCTTTCGGGCATACTCCATAGTGGCAGTGCTGATGTTATCGGTTTCAACTTCTTCAATGTGAAACCGTACTTCATTCTTCTTGAAATAATCGGCTGCCTGTTTTGAATAACTGCGGATATACTGTCTAACCTCCTGAATACTCGTAGTAAACATGGTAAGTATGTGTACTTCGGCATTGAACATAGCAGCCAGGTCGCAGGTAAATGGCACTTTCTGCCGGGTCTCGGGTGTACTGTCTATTGGCATTACAATCTTATCGAGATGCCTGTCTATGGCAATACCTGCACGAATTGTAATAACAGGGCATGCAGCAGCCTGTACAATACGGTTTGCATTGCTGCCGATCCAGAGTTCTTCAAATCCTGACGATCCATGGGTACCGGCAACAATAAGCCAGGCATCGCTTTCTTTTGCCTGGTTTACTACTTCTTTATATACTTTACCCTCGCGGATTATATAGTCGATCTTGGTTTCCGGCAAATCAGGCGAGTACTTGGCGATAAGTCGGGTAAACTGATGCTCAACCTCTTCCAGCAGATCGTCACTCAGATCAGACGATAGTATGGTTTTTGTTGTATTGGGATTGTTAACCCATAGCATCAGCACATTCGATTTTGATGCCTTTGCAATAGAAATGGCGTGCTCAAGTGCGTTAATTGAGCAATCTGAAAAGTCGACAGCAGATAGTATTGTTTTCATGGCGGCAAATATTTTTATGCTAATATAATAAATAATTGAATCCGCTCAAAAAAAGTGCCTAAAATTATTCTAATGGAGGTGGATTAATAAAATCGTTTGTCGGAAAAGCATTGGGGTATTCTGCCTGAATCTTTCGCAGAAAACCTTCCGCCTCTAGCCTTGTCCTGAAATCGCCAACCCGAACACGGTAATAGGGCTCCTTGAACGACAGGTAAGCCTGCATGTCAGGATAACGAATGATAAATTGATTAAGCACATCCGAAGCTTTCTTCTTGCTGTTGGCACCAGCATCAAAAAATATCTGAATACGCCAGCCGGTAAGCGTAAACTGATGCCTGTTTAAAAAAACATGCTTCTCAACAAGAATATCTACTTTCTCATCCTGCAATACTTCTGCATGCTCATTCTGTGCCGCAGCCGAGGTTACAAGTAAAACAAGTAAGATAGTAGTATATAGTTGATTCATAGGCACTTATCGAGTAGAAATTTCATAAATCTCTTTCGGTTGAATACTCAACACCGGTATTTGTGAATAGTTCACTAATTGTTGGGCAAACGGTCCCAGCAAGATGTTGTTGGCACTGGTTTCCTGCTCCGTCATTATAGCAATCAGATCAGCACTTACTGCCTGTGCATAGTCGAGTATGCCATTAGTAATATTATCGGCAGTAATACTGCTTACAGTGCACTGAATTCCTGCATTTTCCATATGCTTCCTTGCCGTCAGTGCATTTGTTTGCACCCGGCGTTGCATTGATTTTAGATTAGTAGTGTGCACTTCAAGCAAATGAATACCTGCGCCCAGTTCATTCGCCAGTTGCGTAGTGTAGGGTATCTTCTGAATGGTATCGGCAGTACTGTCTATGGGCACCAGTATATTGGCCACTCCGCGCGGATTAATTAAAAAATCGTACCTTACGGTAATTACCGGGCATGGAGCATAAGAAACAATGCGATATGCATTGCTGCCTATCCAGAATTCTTCGTACCCTGTAATGCCATGCGTACCTGCTATAATAAGGCCTGCATTTACCTGTTTTGCCTGTGCTGCAATTTCCTGATAAACCTTTCCTTTGCGGATCTTATAGCTCAACTTCCCATGGGTTAGCATCGGACTAAAGCGCTGAAGAAGGTCTTCAAAATTCTGCACTGCTTCATCACGTTCCTGATTATTATCAGTAACTCCGTACTCACCCGTAAGCTGGTTGTTAACCCAGATCATAAGGAGGTTACTTTTCTGATGATTGGCAAATCCAATGGCGTATTCCAGCGCGTGTATGGATCCTGAAGAAAAATCGATGGCAACAACAATATCTTTCATAATGCTATATTTTTCCCTTTTAAAGTGGCTAATTTAAGCATATAATCAATACAACATTTTATTGAAGGGGTACCTTTTTATGTGCAGGGTATACACATAATCGTATAACTCGCGCTTAAGCTCTTCAATATTGGTTTTTTGTTTTGCTGAAATAAATACAACCGGAGTTTTTTCTTTTGCCAGCCATGTTTTTTTCAGTTCTGCCAAAGTGCTCTGTTTTGGTGTGTCGCTCAGGTCATCCTCATCACGATGAGCAACGGTAAAGGCGTCAATCTTGTTGAATACTATCATTACAGGTTTGTCGGCAGCATGTATTTCAGCAAGGGTTTGCTCCACCACTGCCATCTGCTCTTCAAAATCCGGGTGCGAAATATCAACTATATGCAAAAGAAGGTCTGCCTCGCGTACTTCGTCGAGTGTAGATTTAAACGACTCCACGAGCCCATGGGGCAGCTTGCGTATAAATCCGACCGTGTCGGTGAGCAGAAAAGGCAGATTGTCAATAACCACTTTACGTACCGTAGTGTCAAGGGTGGCAAACAGTTTGTTCTCTGCAAAAACATCCGACTTGCTGAGCAGGTTCATCATGGTCGATTTACCAACGTTGGTGTAACCTATGAGTGCTACTCTGACCATTTTCTCACGTCCGCTGCGTTGCGTTATTTTTTGTTTGTCGATGCTTTCCAGCTGTTTCTTAAGCAGCGTAATACGATCACGTATAATACGCCGGTCGGTTTCAATTTCCTTTTCACCTGGTCCGCGCATTCCTATTCCCCCGCGCTGTTTTTCGAGATGGGTCCACATCCGCGACAGACGGGGAAGCAGGTATTCGTACTGTGCAAGCTCCACCTGTGTGCGGGCTGTAGCTGTACGGGCCCTGTGAGCAAATATATCGAGGATGAGGGTTGTGCGGTCAAGTACCTTACAGGCGAGTTCCCGCTCTATATTACGCAGTTGGGAGGGTCCCAGCTCATCATCAAATACTACGGTTCCAATGTTCTCGGTAACTATGTACTCTTTAATTTCCTGAAGTTTACCCGATCCTACAAAAGTACGTGTGTCGGGTCTGTCGAGTTTCTGCACAAACCTTTTGCCCGGAATACCACCTGCGGTTTCAACAAGAAATGCAAGTTCATTCATGGTTTCTTTTACTCTGGCTTCATTTTGTTTGCCCGTTATGAGCCCGATGAGCGCGGCAACTTCAGGTTGTAGTCTGGTTTCTATCATACACTGGTATAACAAATTAAATGAGTCGATTGCTTAATCATTACCGGCTTGCCGGTTGTCGGTATGTGTATCAGCATCGGTTGGAGCATTAGCATCGTTTTGAGTATTTACATCTGAAGCATTGCCCATTATATCGGTCTGAATCCGGATCGACTCGTCGTGGACTACCCGCAACAGAGTGGAAAGGAAACTTCCGTTGAGACCCCTTTGCTGCCCTGTAACCATGCGGTTTTCGTACAATTCTTTCCATCTGCGCAACTGAAGAATAGTAATGTTATGCGCATATTTGTATTTGCCCATCTCGGCAGCGATATCCATGCGCTTAGCCAGCAGATGCAGCATCTGGTCGTCGATGCTGTCGATGTCGTTTCGCAATTCTTCGAGACTGCGCTCAAACTCCCGGTTGCCACTTGAAGCCCTGCAAACCAAATTGTCGAGTATTTCCTGTAACAGAGCAGGAGTAACCTGTTGTTTTGCATCGGTAAGCGCATGCCGGGGATCGTAATGTGTTTCTATCATTAAACCGCACATCTCCAGGTCGAGTGCCTGCTGACTAACCGATTGTATCAGGGTAGTATTGCCTGCAATATGGCTTGGATCGCACAACACCGGCAATCCGGGCATCTGGCGCATCAGCTCAATCGGTATATCCCACAATGGCGGATAACGGTAGATGGTTTTATCCATTTGACTGAAACCGCGGTGAATGCCGGCAATTTTGTTGTGTCCTGTCTTTACAAACCGTTCAATGGCCCCCATCCAGAGTTTAACATCCGGACTAACGGGGTTTTTCACCATAAGTGGAATATCAATCCCCGAAAGGGCTTCAGATAATTCCTGTACAGAAAAGGGGTTAACAACGGTGCGTGCACCTATCCACAGTATATCAATGCCTTCGTCAACTGCCTGCACCACATGTTCGGGGCGGGCAACTTCAACGGTGGTAAGCAGCCCGGTTTCTTCTTTGACTTTTCGGAGCCATTTTAGTCCCTCACGCCCAACTCCCTCAAAACCACCCGGACGGGTGCGGGGTTTCCAGATGCCCGACCTGAATACCTTTACCTGCGGTATAGCCGCAATGAGCCTGGCTGTTTCCATAACCTGCCGCTCACTCTCGGCACTGCAAGGACCGGCAATGACCGGTGGATGTTCATCGTAAGGCAACCAGCTTCTAAGTGGTGCAAATTCCATAGGCTTATTTTCTGCAAAAGTACATTTTTCTTAACTTTGCTCGTTCATTAACCGGCTGTCAGGCTCCCTGAAGCCTGTTTTTTTAGTTTATTTAACAACTATTTACTGATCATCAAAATACCTGTATGGAACCACTTAAACGAATAAAAATAGCAGATGTACTTCGCAACTATGAATCTATTGGCATTGGCACTTTCATTAACATCAAAGGCTGGGTACGTACCAAAAGGGGTAATAAAAACGTTGCTTTCATCGCTCTGAACGATGGCTCAATCATACACAGTATTCAGGTAGTTGTTGACCTGGCAGGTTTTGATGAGCAGCTGATGAAACTGATCACTACCGGCTCGTGCATAAGTGTCAACGGTGAACTGGTTGCCTCCCCCGGACAGGGGCAGGCTGTTGAAATACAGGCCCGGGAAATAGAACTGTATGGCACCGCCGATGCCGAAACATACCCTTTACAGAAGAAAGGCCATACCCTGGAGTTCCTGCGCGAAATAGCCCACCTGAGACCACGTACCAATACCTTTGGAGCAGTATTGCGTATACGGCATGCAATGTCGTTTGCAGTGCATAAATTCTTTAACGATCGGGGTTTCTATTATCTGCATACCCCGATTATCACCGGTTCAGATGCTGAAGGAGCCGGAGCTATGTTCAGGGTTACCACCCTCGAAGCTAAAAACCCTCCGCTAACTCCCGAAGGCGAAGTAGACTACACCAAAGATTTCTTCGGCAAACCTACCAATCTTACCGTTTCGGGCCAGCTCGAAGGAGAACTGGGTGCTATGGCGCTTTCGAATATTTATACTTTCGGTCCAACCTTCAGGGCTGAGAACTCCAATACACCCAGGCATCTGGCCGAATTCTGGATGATTGAGCCAGAAATGGCTTTCTACGATATACACGATAATATGGATCTTGCCGAAGAATTCCTGAAATACCTTGTCGGCTATGCTTTAGAGAATTGCATGGACGATCTGGAGTTCCTCAACAAGATGTACGACAATGAGTTGATCGACAGGTTAAAGTTTGTTACCGAAAATAATTTCCAGCGTCTCGATTACACTGAAGCTATTGAAATACTGAAAGCATCAGGTCAGAAATTCGAATTCCCTGTTGACTGGGGAACCGATCTGCAGAGTGAACATGAAAGGTATCTGGTGGAGAAGCATTTCCGTAAACCGGTTATTCTCACAAACTACCCAATGATAATTAAAGCGTTCTACATGAAGCAGAACGACGATGGTAAAACCGTACGGGCTATGGATGTATTGTTCCCGCGTATTGGTGAAATAATCGGAGGATCACAACGCGAAGAGAGCCTTGAGAAACTTTCGCGACGCATTGCAGAGCTGGGCATTCCCGATAAAGACATGTGGTGGTACCTCGATACACGCAGATTTGGTACCGCTCCCCACAGTGGATTCGGCCTGGGATTTGAACGGCTTATTTTATTCATTACCGGTATGGCCAACATCCGTGATGTGATCCCTTTCCCGAGGACTCCCCAAAATGCTGAGTTCTAAAAGAATAAAAATTAGTGTATAAACGTTAATAAATTAGTGACTTTGTATCACTTTTATTAGTATTTTTAGTAAAAATTGAGGGTAAAATGTTAAGTCAGAAACTACAGCAAAAGCTACTTCAAAGGCTTTCTCCACAGCAAATACTGCTGATGAAGCTTTTGCAGATACCCTCTATTGCTCTGGAGCAGCGGATTAAGCAGGAAATAGAAGAAAACCCCGCGCTGGAAGATGCTGCCGATCCTGAAATGTCGTCTGATCAGGAAGAAATGCCCACGGATGTGGAACCAGATCCGGTTGATGAACTCGAACGTGAACGGGAAGATTTTGATATCACCGATTACCTCGACGACGACGATATACCTGCTTATAAACTCAATGCCGGGAATAACAGCGCCGACGACGAACACCATGAAGTACCCTATGCTTCGGGCACCAGTTTTCATGAAATGCTGGTTTCGCAGCTGGGATTAAAGGTGCTTAATGACCGCCAGGCGCGAATTGCTACCTATATTATCGGAAATATTGACGATGCAGGGTACCTTAACCGGGAGTTATCTGCTATGGTTGATGACCTTGCCTTTACCCAGAATATTATGACCACGGTGGAGGAACTTACGCAGTTGTTGCGTATTGTGCAGCAATTCGATCCGCCCGGGGTTGGTGCCCGCGATCTTAAAGAATGCCTTCTGCTGCAACTTGTGCGTAAAGAGCAAACCCCTCCGGTTAAACTGGCCACTGAACTTGTTACGAATTATTTCGATGAGCTTACCAAAAAGCACTACGAAAGGATTACGAAAAAAACCAGGGTTACCGAAGATGAGTTGAGAGATGCTCTGAACGAGATACTTAAACTCAATCCAAAACCCGGCAATGCACTCGACGAATCGGTTAAAAACAGTCAGTATATCATGCCCGATTTCTTTGTATACAACCGGGGAGAGGATCTTGAACTGCAGCTGAACAGCCGTAATATGCCCGAACTGCGTCTTAGCCGCAATTACGTCGATATGCTGGAAACATACGCTGAGAATAAAAGCAAGACAAACAGCCAGAAAGAAGCAGTTATGTTTATCAAGCAAAAGATCGACTCGGCCAAATGGTTCATCGATGCTATTAAACAACGCCAGCATACCTTATATGTTACCATGAGGGCCATCATGGAATACCAGAAAGATTACTTTGTTACCGGCGACGAGACAAAGCTCAAGCCCATGATCCTGAAGGATATAGCAGAAATGGTTGGTCTTGATATTTCTACCATTTCCAGGGTAGCCAATTCCAAATATGTACAAACCCCATATGGAACCTTTCTGCTGAAAAGCTTTTTCTCCGAGTCTATGCAAACAGAATCAGGAGAAGAGGTCTCAACCCGCGAAATAAAGAAAATACTAACCGACTGTATTGCTTCCGAAGAAAAAGGAAAACCGCTCACCGATGAGCAGCTGATGGATATCCTCAAGGAAAAAGGATATAACATAGCCCGCCGCACTATTGCCAAATACCGTGAACAACTCGGTATTCCTGTTGCCCGCCTCAGAAAAGAACTGTAGTCTTTCCTGTACTTGCTTTAATGGAGATTTTTCCGTATATTCGTACCATATTCAATCAATCGGACGGATAATCGAAAGGAGAAAAAATGGAAACCACTACCGACAAAATTGTTACCATAGCCCGGTTCCCGAATAATCGTGCGCTATTATTACAGTCTATGTTGCAATCTCAGGGCATTGAATGCTTCCTTGCACATGAAAACCTGCTACAGGCTGCCGTATCGGAGGGCGTTGAAATTAAGGTACGTTCATCTGATATTGCCAGAGCACTAAAGCTAATAGAAGAATACAAGCAGGATTCGGGTTTGCAGAAGGAGAAATCCATCAAGGCACTTAAGAGTATCCGGCGTATCCTTGTTCCTGTTGATTTTTCCGATGCATCGCGCAAAGCAGTAGATTTCGCGCTCGAACTTGCAGATATCCTTAAAGCAGAGATCAAACTGGTGCATGTGTACTACAACCCGGTGGTAGAGGTTGCTCCTTTCGATACCAGCCACATGTACCATGTAAATCTGGGCAACTATCTGCACGAAATAGAACAGAATGCCCGTAAACAAATGGCTGATCTGGTACGAATGGTCAGAAAAGAAGCTGAAACCAAAAGCCATAAAATTAAAATCGGTTTTTCACTGGCCAACGGAATTGCGGAAGATGAAATTCAAAAAATAGCTTCAAAGTTCCACCCCGGACTAATTATCATGGGCTCACGCGGAATGGGCAAACAAACCGAAGGACTTATCGGAAGCGTTACTGCGAGAATAATCAGGAAGACAAGTGTCCCGGTGATCGCAATACCCGAGAACGCCCACCTGGTTTCAATACGAAAGATCAGGAATATATTGTATGCTACAGATTTTGATGAGTTCGATCAGGTGTCGCTTAGCCGCCTGATCAATTTGCTGCACCCGTTTAGTGTAACAGTGCATGTTGTGCATGTTAGTGTAGGAGTTAAAAAGTCATGGGACAAAGTGAAGATGGATGGGTTGAAACAATTTATGGAACAGGAGTTCAGGAGTTTACCCGTTAAGTACAAAATACTTGTCTCAGACGATGTAATTAACAGCCTGGAGAGTTATATGCGCGACAATGCCATCGATGTTATGGCACTTACCAACCATCCGCGCGGCATGCTTATGAGAATGTTTACCCCGAGTGTTACTAAAAAGATCATGCAGCGCATAAATAAGCCGCTGTTTGCATTTAAAGCTTCACAAGAGGACTAAAAGTTCTGGGAAAGAACAGTTCTTAAGGCCGGTTTCCTTCAATGGACCGGCCTTTTGATCTATACAGGATAAAAGGCATCTTTCATATGCTCAATACAGGGCCCTCCGGCATGGTTTACTATGGTTATAATGTCGAATCGGATGTCCTGTTCTATATTAAACCTGCGGGCATACGAATGGGCGGCTTTAATAAGATTTCGCTGCTTTGCTGCTGTAACGGATTGCGCGGGTTCAGAAAATATGGTATCTGTGCGCGTTTTAACCTCAATAATGATAAGAAATTCTGTGTTTAGGGCTATGATATCGATCTCGGTTTTGCCTTCTCTTCGGTTAGTCTCAAGAACGGTATATCCTCTTTCGAGCAGGTAATCCAGCGCAATCTCTTCTCCTTTTCGGCCGGTTATAATATGTTTAGCGGGTTTCTTCATACTATCAGAGAATAAAGAAGATACAGTAGTATGAATCCTGCAGTAATTAAGAGGGCCGGTTTTATCAGTTTCCTGAGCCTTTTCAGGGAAGAAGCCGGCTGCGCATCCATAAAAAGCAGTCGCGCACCATTGTCTGTAACTTCCATCATTGCTTCTCTGCCCATTATCAGTGGCATATTTCTGGCGATGTGTCCTGCCGGAAAGTCAAAAATTACCGGATAATGGTAATCTTTTACTGCTTCGGTAATAATCTCATAGGCTTGCCGGCCAAAAGGCACATTATTGTCCCGCATTCCGGTAAAGCCCCCGACAACCAGTCCTGCCAGATTATCCAGTTTACCGCTTCGTTTCAGCGAAAGCATCATTCGGTCAATGTGGTACAGGTATTCATCAATATCTTCAATGAACAGAATTTTACCTTCGGTATCTGCATCAGAGGAAGAACCTGTAAGACTGTATAGTATGGAAAGATTACCACCGGTCAAAATACCCCGGGCCTGTCCTTTATGGTTAAAGGTCGATGCACTCACGTTATAATCTGCAGTACTGCCGGTAAGTATATCTTTGATCTTTGAGGTTGCTTCCAGACAATCGGCCTGCTCCTCTGCACTCATTCCGTTTGTTGCAAAATTCAGAGGCATGCTTGCATGCAGGGTTTCAATACCCAGATTCTGCTGTATGTGCGAATGCAGTATAGTTACATCAGAATACCCGATTATCCATTTAGGTACAGCGGTAAATGCTGTGAAGTCGAGTTTATCAATTATCCGTACAATTCCATAACCACCACGGGCACACATTATTGCTTTTACATTGCTGTCATCGAGCAGTTGCTGAAACTGCGCTGCCCGAATTGCGTCAGAGCCTGCAAACTGATTTTCCGTATTATAGATAGTATCGGGTAAAAGCACTTTAAAACCCCAGGACTCAAAGGTCCTGATGGCAGGCTGCAATTCCTCAGCCGATATTTTTCGTGCGGGTGCCGCAATGGCTATGGTATCGCCTTCTTTAAGAAACGGAGGAGTGATCATTTGTTTGGTTTGTCATCCAAAAGTATAAACTTTTTATGGTCCCCGAAACCATTAACCATTAAGGTGGTATCAAAAAAGAAAAAGGGAAGATCTTACTCTTCCCCTTTCCATGCAACCTAACAACCAATCATGAATAAAACTTTGTCCTGAACATCCATTCTGGCCTGTATGATGGAATGTTCAGTTCCTTAATCTTTTGATAAAGACAGTCGTACCTGTCTACCAGTTCATGCAATGAACCGTTTTTGCTTAAATTATCAATTTCTATATTGTCGGCTTCATAAGCAATTTCAGGATACTTATCATGCACCATCCTGACCAGTCTGGTCAGTTTTTCAATGTAATCTTCCCGTGTGGCCATAAACATACCACGCATCACATTGTCTTGTGCATGAATAACTTTATCTGTCATTGCCATGATGCATCCGTATTTAACACCGATACAAAATTCGGTGCAAAACTCAGTAAATGTGTTACATTAAATACATAAAACTTTACATTATTTACACATCATCCCGGCCTTTTTATTATATTTGCCCAAACCACGAACAATAAAGAAATATAAACTATAAAGAAGCTTAACAAAAATGGAAAACGTATTAAATCCCGAAGCTAAGACACTGAAATCCTTAAAGGGGACAAAGACTGAACAGAACCTGCTCAAATCGTTTGCAGGTGAATCACAGGCAGCAAGGCGTTATCGTATCTTCGCGAAACAGGCACAGGAAGATGGTTATGAACAAATAGCTGCTTTCTTTGAAGAGACCGCCAATCAGGAAGACATGCATTCAAAAACCTTCTTTAAATTTCTGGAAGGCGGAATGGTTGAAATAACTGCTTCCTATCCTGCCGGAAAGATTGGCTCAACAGAGGAAAACCTGTTAGCTGCTGCTGAAGGAGAAAACGAAGAGCACACCCTGCTCTATCCTGAATTTGCCGCTATTGCGGAGGCTGAAGGTTTCAAGAAAATTGCATCTGCATTTAAACTTATAGCAAGTGTTGAAGCAGAACACGAAAAGCGTTACCTGAAACTGCTTAAGAACCTGAAAGAGAGCAGTGTTTTTGCAAAAGAAGAAGACGTAATATGGGTTTGCCGCAAATGCGGTTACCATTACAAGGGAAAGAAAGCCCTTAAGAACTGTCCTGTTTGTGATCATCCGCAGGCATACTTTGAATTAGAACAGACAAATTACTAAGTCGCTGCGCAAAAAAAGCTTCGCAGTGTTGCAGTTAATGCAGCACATTCATTTACACGGTGTAGTAGCTCCCGGTGAGCGTCTGCACCGTGTTTATGTTTCTGCATCTGGTTGGTTGCTCCTCTCAGCCTGGCTTAGGGGTTCAGGATTTCGTGCAGGACCGAAACCGATTTGAGGTTCGACATACCCGGGTGATGAATCTTATAGAAATCTATCAGCTGGCCAAGCAAGCCGGTGCGTACCTGGTGAGTAGTGGTAATGGCTGTCAGACCGGGGTAATCCATCAGCGAAAGCTCCTTAAGCAGTTTAAGCATCTCACCACTTATGGAATATGAGTGCCTGGGATCGTCTTCTTCGGCAAGACCTGTAAGCATATCAAAGTATTCACCATCGGCCGCCAGGGAAAAGGTGGGCCCAAAGCCCAGTAATTCCGATAACCGGATCATAAACAGCAGATGAAAATTGCCCACCGGCACAGCGGAGTCAGCAAGCGCGTCAAGAGTATGAATTATAAACCTGAAAAGGGAAGGATTTGGTTCCTGCTCGTGAATGGTTCTGTAAAGCACCTCATTAACAAATAACAAAATGGTACTTCGTACTATGTTATCTGAAATTTCATGATAGGGCTTAACAACGTTTGCTTCACGAATGTATTGCAGTGAACGGCCGGGTTTATGATCTATTACAAGATCAAGCAGTGCCAGGTGCCCGAACAATGCAGGCCGTATCCTGGAATTACGGCTATATAATGATTTTATTACAAATGTGAGCAGACCTTCCTGTTCAGTATATATTCTGACTATACCTGAACTGTCGGAATAACGCGATACATTTAATACTATTCCACGGGTGGATTGTAACATTTTAATTGATCACCATGATTTTGGTCACTTCGGTTTTGCTGCCATCCTCATTGCTTATAAATACCAGGTAAACACCTGTCTTTACTTTATTGCCATTAAAGTTATATCCGTTCCACAAGGCCTGGCCTCCTTCGGCATTGGTATTATATACAAGATTCCCTGCAACATCGGTTATTTTAACATTCGAATTCTCTACCAGTCCTTTAATTGCTATGTTACCGGTATAATTGCTGTATACAGGGTTAGGGAATACTACTACTTCACTCAGCGTTTCTTTAGGAGGCACTGATTCTGATCTGTACGAAATGATCCCCCGTGCCGTAGCTATAAACAATTCCCCCGACTCGGTAATAGTGAGATCGGTAATACTGTTGGATAGCAGTGGACTGTTATTTTCTGTAAAATGAGCTATTTGTTTGGTGCCATCGGCTGACATCAGGAAAAGGCCGGCCCGGTCTGTTCCGAACCATTTACGGTTCGATCCGTCAACGGCAATGGCTGTAACAGTTTCGGTTTCAAGCAGGTATTGCCCGTAGCCGTCCTGTTCAATGAGTATCGCCTGTGCATCGAAGTTTTGTCCGCTAAATACATTCTGTGGTGAATAAAACACCTGAACACCTTTGTCAGTCCCAAGCCACACAAGCCCTTCACGGTCAACAGCAATACTGCGTACAAAATTGCCTTTTATTGCACCGTTTCCGGTAGATGAAGAGAGCTTCTTTGTCTGGTCGTCGGATGGGTCGTCCGGGGTGTTATTGTCTGAAAAAACGAACAGGTTTAGCTGACGCCCAAGCAACCACTTCTGGTTTTCGCGGTCAATTACTATACGGTCAGCTTCCACACCAGAACCAACCGAACCGAGCGAAAAAGATTTCCATTCACCTGAAGGAGTCCTCCGCGACAACATTTCAGGAGCATACATGTTAACAACCCATAAATTGTTATCGTAATCAAATGTAAGGCCTGTTACATCTATACGGCCATTCACCAGCATATGGTCCTGCAAGGAACTGTTTTCGGTGGTGTATCTTTCAACAAATACGCCATTGTTATACTCGAGCAGACCATAGCCCATGGTACCAAGAAATACCTGTTTTGGATTTGCAGGATTCACAGCTACAGAGAACACATCACGGTAGTCGTTCAGAAAAGCGTCCTGCTTCTTGTCGATGGTAATCCATGATCCGTCAATGAAACCCGAAAACCGGGCAGGACGGTATAATTGTTCAAACGTGGAATTCCTTCCTCCGGGAACGGCCCATACATCATTGGCAGCAGAAGAAAGTGCAAACACATCAGGGAAACCCGGCCCGTTCAGAATAAACCGTTCAGCAGTCCATACATTGGTAACCTTTACCAGACCCTCTGTTTCATCACCAATCCAGAGAACATTATTCTTTCGCAGAATAGCATCTTTAGGGGTTACTGTTCCAGGACTGTATGTATAAACCCGGTAGTCAAAAGTACCATCAGGTTTGTACACATCAAGTGCAAGGTTCATGCAGATCAACAACCTGTCGTTATGCACTTCTACACTGAAGCGGTTAGAAGTGTTTGCTTCATCAAATTTTTGCCAAGTACCGTTCACCTTTACAAACATATGGTCGGATGCATAGCTCGTGCCAAACTGGTTTACGTAAACCCGGTTATTAAACACCTCAACATGATTAAAGGGACCGTATGGCAGCACTGCTCCCATTTCACGAAACCATTCATTAAAGTCAGCAAGGTTCGAAGTGTAAAAGTTTGCTTTGTAAATACCGGTTGCTGTAGCAGCGTATATAAGTGAGTCGGTGGCGTTTAGCGCTACACCGTATACATTGATGGAAGCCCCGCTGGGTCCGAGGTAATAGATGGGCTCCGGAAATTCTTTTTTAACCACATCCAGGACAACAACCCCAAATCCACACGACAGGTATGCCATGTCATCAATAAACCTTACACTGTTTATTGTTTTGTTGCTCAGGTCTGTTTTTCGCTTAATATCCGAAAGATTTGTAATTTTATCATCCTGCAAAAGGTCAATATTGGCATTCGAATAAGCAATAATCAGGGTATTGTTTTTACTGCTGTACTCAATGGTGCTGATACCAACATCGCTTAGCCCGTTAATTTTGGTTATGCGGTTAAGGCTGTTATCGCCGAAATCAAGATAAAACAATGCGTAAGGAGTAGCTGCATAAATACGGTCACCCGCATCGGCCACCGCAATAACCTGTCTGTATGGCAGATGATCACGCCAGCTTCCGATGCCTATATCCTGACTGTATGTTTTAATAGAACTAACAGCAAATACTATTAACAGGATTCTTAGTAGAAAAATGCGCATTGATGTCTTTTTCTGGTTAACCGGCAAAAATATCCGGCAAATAACTAATTACTTGAAATAAACTGCAATTTTAAACAATTATTGCGGTAGATTTACTAATTTTATGACCTCGGGCACCGTAATGATTTATTGGAGCTGATGTGGCAATAACTTTGACCGAAAAAACGGGTGATTGAATGATACACTATTCAGATAGCGCAATAATTGAAGGCTTAAAGCTCAATAGTGATTTTATCATTAAATATGTATATAAGGAATTCTTCCCTACCATAAAATTCCTGATCAAAAAAAATACCGGCATCGATGAAGATGCTGAAGATATATTTCAGGAATCACTGCTCATTATTTTAAAAAATGTGCAAAAAGATGAGTTCTATTTAACCTGTTCTTTTCTTACGTATCTCTATTCTATAAGTCGCAATCTTTGGATGCAGCGACTAAAATTAAAGCGTAAAAGCTCTGATAATTTTGAGTTGCTCGAGAAGTTTATGGATATTCCTGAAAATGCCACGAAAGAAATGGCCGAAGTAGAGCAACTTCGCTATCATATATACCGGGAGCATTTCAATGCCATGGAAAAGGACTGCCAGCGTATACTATTGTTGTCGCTTCAGAAATACAGCTCGAAGGAAATTGCCGATGCTATGGGCTATGGATCTGAGAACTACGCAAAGACCAAGAAATACAACTGCAAAGAACGTCTGAAAAAGTCCATCATGGAAGACCCAAGGATGGAAGAAACGTATTGATATTTCTTTTGTTATCTTTGCGCAAATTTTTCGTATATGTATCAAGAACTCAGCGAACAGGAAGCTATTCGGCGAAATGCTCTTCGCGAACTGGAATCTTTGGGTATAAACCCTTATCCCGCAAAGGCATTTGAAGTAAATGTAAATACCGGCGAAATTCTCAAAAACTTCACGAACGATAACACACTTTACCAGCAGGTAAGTCTGGCCGGCCGTATTATGACCCGCCGAATCATGGGTGCCGCCTCTTTTGTAGACCTTCAGGATGCCCATGGTCGTATTCAGTTGTATATTAAACGAGACGATATTTGTCCCGGTGAAGATAAAACGCTCTATAACACAGTATTTAAGCGCCTGCTTGACATAGGAGATATTATCGGCATTACCGGCTTTGTATTTATTACCCAGATGGGTGAAATTTCCATTCATGTAAAATCGCTTACACTGTTAAGCAAGTCGTTAAGACCATTGCCTGTTGTAAAAGAAAAAGACGATCAGGTTTTCGATGCTTTCAGTGACCCGGAGGCACGCTACAGAATGCGTTATGTTGACCTGATCGTAAATCCTGAAGTGCGCGAAATTTTCAAGAAACGCAATAAGATCATCAGTATCATGCGCGATTTCTTCAATGAAAGCGATTATCTGGAAGTGGAAACCCCGATATTGCAACCCATTCCAGGTGGTGCAGCTGCCAGACCTTTCATAACACATCATAATGCCCTCGACATGCCGCTGTATCTGCGCATCGCCAATGAGTTGTATCTGAAGAAACTTATCGTTGGCGGATTTGATGGTGTTTATGAGTTCGCAAAAGACTTCCGTAACGAAGGTATGGACCGCACACATAATCCAGAGTTCACCGTCCTTGAAATCTATGTAGCCTATAAAGATTACTTCTGGATGATGGAGTACGTGGAGCAGATGCTGGAGCGGGTTGCACTTGGTTTGCACAATACCACCGATATTCAGTTAAGCGAAAATACCATCAGCTTTAAGAAGCCGTTCAGAAGACTCACCATGACTGACGCTATTAAGGAATACGCAGGCATCGACATTACCGGTAAATCAGAGACCGAACTTGCACAGATATGCCGTGACATGGAAATTGCCATTGATCCTTCCATGGGTAAGGGCAAACTTATTGATGCCATCTTCGGTGAAAAATGCGAGCATCATCTCATACAGCCTACCTTTATTATGGATTACCCCATTGAGATGTCGCCCCTGTGTAAAAGACACCGTACTGATCCAAGCCTGACGGAGCGCTTTGAGCTGTTCGTAAATGGTAAAGAACTATGCAATGCTTATTCCGAACTTAACGATCCGATTGACCAGTTGAACCGGTTCCAGGAACAGCTTAAGCTTTCCCAGAAAGGGGATGACGAGGCAATGTTTATCGATATGGACTTTGTTCGTGCACTGGAATACGGTATGCCGACCTGTTCGGGTATGGGCATTGGAATTGACAGGTTAACCATGTTTATGACCAATCAGCCTTCTATTCAGGATGTGTTGTTATTCCCGCAAATGAGGCCTGAAAAGAAAGCTGCCCCTGCCGGGGATGCCGACGAAGCTTTTATTGCTCTTGGAGTGCCCGAAGCATGGATGCCCGTTTTGCGTAAATACGGATTTAAAACTGTTGCTCAGTTAAAAGAGGCGAATCCCAACAAATTGCTTAATGACCTTGGGGGATTGCGTAAGAAACTAAAACTCGACATCCCGGCTCTTAAGATTGAAGAGATAAAGAGCTGGATTGACTAGAACAATGCAAAAAAAGATGGAGCCATGGAGCTCCATCTTTTTTATACTATTACTGAAGCTTTTTGGGTTTTAGAAACCTCCGTCCATATCCATTTCCTCGCCATTGCCGTTACCGTTTTCGCGGTTCGATTTGCGGTTGAAGTTGTTTATCTGGTACTGTATTCCCAGATACAGTACGCGCGACTCATGTCTTCTGCTCGACACTGCGGTAAAATCACGACCATATGTAGTCTCATCCCATGATCTGGTATTGAAAATGTCTGTCAGGCGAAGCGACACCGAAAGCTTTCGCTTTAGGAAATCCTGTCTGAAAGAGGCATCGGCAAAGTATCGGGCTTCATCCAGCTCCTGCACTTCCCTGCGGGGGGAGTTATAATTACCGATTAACTGAAACGAACCGTCTTTCCATACATTAAAGGTCATATTCAAACGGGCAGTCCAGGAGAACCTGTCGCTCCCCTCAATACCAAATTCGGGCATTGCATTGTTTATTGCCTTATAGAAAGAAACATTGGCGTTTGCCCTAAACCAGGTGACCGGATTAACAGTGCCTACTATTTCCAGCCCATAATTGGATGACCTGCTGATATTGAACGGTTTGCTTAATAAAACCAGAGAGTCAGCATTTTCAAATCCCGGTTCCTCTGACAGTCTGTAGCTTATGTCTTCTACTCCGTTATTGGTATTACGGTAAAAAATGCTGGCAGTTACAGAATTACGACTCCAGTACTTTAATAGTCCCAGTTCAATAGAGTTAGCATATTCGGGCTTTAGCAACGGGTTACCTGTGCGGATGTCTAGCGAATCAGAAAAATCAAAATACGGATTCATTTCACGGGGGCCGGGTCTGCGTACCCTGCGGCTGTAGCTTAGTTGCAGTTCACGGCTTTTGCCCAGATCGTACTGTGTATGGAAAGACGGATACAAACTCGTATAGTCGGTCTTTACGTCCTTGTTTCCGAGCTCGTAAACTGAGTGGGTGAACACCTGTTCAAACCGCAGGCCTCCCTGGTATTTCAGTTTTTTCCATGAATTGGCATATACTGCATACGCAGCATATATCTGCTCCTTATAGTTGTAATTATTCTGGAGAGAAGGCTCACTTACCCACTCCGATCCAATAAGGTTAAGGTAGTCATACTCCATATCTATGTCACGGTAATCGGCTTTGTATCCGGCTTCCAGCCTGCTTCCGTTAGCCATCGGATATATGTAGTTACCCTGAACCGTCAGCATTTTGTTTTCATTACCCGAAACGTTCCATTGATTGAGAGGAACTCCTTCGGGAGCGCCGGTAAGTATATTGTATTCCTGCTGCTCAATAAAGGCATCGCTGGTCATTGCATTATCGTTAAAGATAATATCGTTGGTAAATTCTCTGCCTTTCTGCGGGAACAAGTGTTTATACGACAAAGTGTACTCATACGAATCAATGGAGCGTTCTGATTCGCTGTCACGGTTAAAATCCCTTGTCAGCAAATCGCCCGTACGGGTTATGTTACTGAGGCTACCATTATAACCAAACGCCATATCGCGACGGGCAACACTCACCGTAATATTATTACGGGTATCGAAGAAGTAATCAAAACCACCGCTGATCCGGTAACTGTTGCGATACATATTACCTGAGCCATTTTGCTGAAGAAGGCTTTTAATTCCATCTGCATTAGAGGTACGGGTGCTCTCACTGCTATTGGTCATATTGTGCTTGCGCCCGTCCAGGTTCACAAAAGCATTAAACTTTTCATGACGGTAATTCAGAACCAGAGATCCGTTGTATTTGTCACTTGTACCTGCGGTTGCTGATACCATACCATTGAAGCCCTGAAGCGTTTTCTTTTTAAGTACTAGGTTTATGATACCTGTTGTACCTTCGGGGTCGTATCGTACGGAAGGGTTTGTAATAACTTCTACACTTTCAATGGAACTGGCGGGTATCTGGTTTAATAGATCGCTGGATGAAAGGCCGGCCTGACTGGCAGGTTTCCCATCGACAAGGAGGGTTACATTTGAATTTCCGCGTAAGCTAACATTACCTTCCGCATCCACTGTTACCGATGGAACATTTTCCATCACATCTGTGGCAGTGCCGCCACCAATAGCCATACTCTTGTCAACAGTAATCACACGTTTATCAAGGTTGTTGGTGATGAGAGCCCGTTCACCGGTGATTTCCACAGCCTGCAGTGCTGAAGCTTTTGGTTTTACCCGGATGTCGCCGAGCTTAATATCAGCAGACCTTGGATTGATATGGATACCGCTGATGTCTTTGTTTTCGTAGCCGATAAACTGTACCCTGAGATAATATTTACCCGGATTAATAGAAGAAAGAGTGAATTTGCCCCTACTGTCGGTAATAGTTCCGGTCACCATGGCCGAGTCCTGAACGCTGAATAAAATAATATTGGCATACTCTACATGTGCGTTGCTGGTTTCATCGTGCACAGTACCTGAAATTATACCATAAGGCTGTTGGCCACCTGCACCTCCGGTACCGCCATTGCGCTTAGATTGCTGACTTTGCGCTAACAAAGTGTTTGAATACATAAACGATACCAGCAGAAAAAAGAAACCGACAGATCCTGAGAGTAATGAACGATTAAGCATAAGTATTAGAGTAAGATGTTTTGAGAATTAGAACCCGCAAATTTAGATTAATTGCACCCAACATGTAAGATTATAAGTTTTTTTAACACTTGCAAATGCACTGTTTTATTCGTATTTTTACATACAATACTTTAAATGTCAAGATCATGGAACACACAATGATTGAGCGGTTCGGCTGCCTGGAGAAAGAAGAAGTTCTTGAATGCCTTAATTATGATAAGCTTATGCCTAATGCCTGCATTCTTGAGTCACAGTCTCCTTTTAGGGGATATTATGAGCGGTTTACCTATGGACATAAACCACTATACCTCTACCTGATATTGGATGAGTTTTACTCTATCGAGAAATTATGGAGAATTATCATCAAGATTCGCAAGAAATGTGCCTACAAATTTGATGCTGTACCAGGTACTCTCGAAATATTTGACCTGAAAACTCAGATCATCCGGGTCAGAAACATGGATGATTTTGATAATATAGTCGACCTGCAAAATCAATTTGCTGAAGAAGGTTTAGTATATCATAAGAAAGTAATGCGTGTTGATGGTGAAACCGGAATAGTTCGGCTCGACAAACAATTCTTTTTTGATCCACAAGGTGATATGATGTACATGGATGCTTTTGAGCCCCACCACGGTTACTTTATCATTCCCCGACACTTCGGATGGACCCAGTTTAAACAGATAACCAACGAGGTACAGTACGATATAAACCTTCTGTATTTTGATGCAGCAACAGCATTCTTTTATGAGAGCAACGGCATTATAGATCTCGTAAGAATATACCGTGAAGGTCTTGATCGCGACAAATTATTTGCAATACGCAACGGTTATTATCAAATTATTAATTCTTTTATCGACAAACCTGAATTGATTTTATAATTTTGCAGCTTTTTAGGTCAACAAGGCGATGTCAGAATTATTCTTAAAGCGTATTACGGACGTATATCATCCCAAGATTCTAACAACCCTAAAGGGTTACAATTCTAAAACTTTCTTAAGTGATCTGATTGCCGGCGTTATTGTGGGCATAGTTGCATTGCCTTTAGCCATTGCTTTTGGTATTGCATCGGGTGTTTCACCCGAAAAAGGTCTTATAACTGCAGTTATTGCCGGCTTTCTAATTTCTCTGCTCGGTGGTAGCCGTGTGCAGATCGGAGGTCCAACCGGTGCATTCATTGTAATTGTTTATGGAATAGTTGAACGCTTCGGGGTTGACGGGCTTATAATAGCCACTATACTCGCAGGCGCAATGCTCATTGCCATGGGATTACTGCAGCTGGGCACCATCATTAAATTTATGCCGTATCCCATAGTAGTGGGATTTACCAGTGGAATAGCCCTTGTAATTTTTTCATCGCAGATAAAAGATTTCTTCGGGTTACAGGTAGCAGAAGCAGTTCCGGCCGACTTTATTGAAAAGTGGTCGTTCTATTTTATGCACTTCAATGCTGTTAACTGGTATTCGCTTGGTATCGGGGCTTTTACCATCCTGATCACTATAATATGGCCTTATATTAACAAGAAAGTGCCGGGAACACTAATAGCACTCATACTAACCACTATTGCAGTAACTGCAATGGAGCTGCCTGTTGAGACTATAGGTAGCAGGTTTGGTGAAATTCCTTCCAAACTACCGGCCCCATTTATTCCTTCCATTGACTTTGAAACCTTCAGGTTATTACTTGCTCCGGCATTTACCATTGCCATTCTGGGCGCAATTGAGTCGTTACTGTCGGCTATGGTGGCCGATGGTGCTACAGGCGGAAGGCACCGGTCGAATACAGAACTTATCGGACAGGGTATTGCCAATATCCTGACCCCGTTGTTTGGCGGTATACCTGCAACCGGTGCTATAGCACGAACAATGACCAATATCCGCAACGGCGGTAAAACACCTGTTGCAGGGATCATTCATGCGGTGGTTTTATTGCTTATACTTCTGTTTTTCGGTAAGTGGGCAAAACTGATACCTATGAGCAGTCTGGCAGGAATACTGATTGTGGTATCGTATAACATGAGCGAGTGGCGGTCATTTAAAGGCCTGATGCGTAACAGTATAAGTGAAATAACCGTTTTGCTGGTTACCTTCTTTCTTACCGTGGTCATTGATCTTACGGTTGCCATTCAATTCGGACTGCTGCTCGCGGTGCTCCTGTTCCTGAAGCGGATGATTGAAACCAGCGGGGTTCAGGTAATTAATATGGCTGTTGATGATGAAAACAGCGGCATTGCAGAAGATGCCGATCAGCTTGCTATTCCTAAAGGTGTAGAAGTTTTTGAAGTGAGCGGTCCCTTCTTTTTTGGTGTTGCCAATAAATTTGAAGAGGCAGAACAACAGGTTACACGCAAGCCGAAGATACTTATTATACGTTTGCGCAGGGTTCCATTCATAGATTCGACCGGTATCAATAACCTGCGAAACTTCATCACGCGCACGCAGAAAGCCGGTATCAAAGTCATACTCTCCGGTCCTGTAAAATCAGTTTACGATTCTCTGGACCGTGCCGGAGTCATTAAGCTGGTGGGCAATGAAAACGTAGGTGCCGATATCCATGCTGCCCTCGAAAATGCCAGATCTATTATAAATTCTGACATAAAATAATAATTTCCAAAGGAACTTGTAGTCGTTTTTCCCTCCCTTTTTGATTACACCACCCGAAAATTTTCGGGTAGTGTAATAGTTACTACTTTGTTAAGTATTATTTTATATGGTTGCTGATTAAATTAAAAAATATTTTGACAATAATATTTTTTTGAGTATATTTGATGTTAAGAGGTTTCGCTGCACATCCATTCCATATGTTCAGGCTTAATCAAGAGCCTGTAATATGGAAGAGGATGTGTCTCCGTAAATTTCTTCTGGATACGACCTAATGAATAAATTTATTAACCTAATCCTGGAGAAAATGAGAAATATTTGTAAACCAATACTGTTTATGTTGTTTCTTGCAGCTTCGGTTTTGCTGGGGAATACTGACAATAAATTATCAGCCAATGATTTTGTTGATGACAACATATCAGCAATCGTCAGTGAATCGAATAATCCACTATGCAGAGGCCAGTTGTTCAAAAATTGCAAAAGTGACAATTTAAAAACTTGTACTTTCCAAATAATCCAAGTTATTCATGCAGTTTCAGTAATTATATAAATAAAGGAGACAATCCTACTTAAGTAAAATAAAGACAGCTTGCAATAAGTTGCAAGTTGTCTTTTGCAAATATTCGTGTTAATGAAACTCATATTTATAATACTGGCCATTTTTATTACCATCGGTTGCAAGTCGAACTACAAGTCAGACGGGAAGAGCGACTCCCGAAAGTTATTTAGCCACCATGATGATACCTTAATTGGTGAAGTTCTTCAAACACCGATCTGGTCAAAAAAACCTGTTGGTGTATCTGTTTCACCGTACGGTTTACTTGCTGCCCCGGCATTTTCTGATGGTGTGGTTGCAATTTATGATACTACCTCAGGGAAATTGATAACTTCTCAATTCAAAATGGGTAAGGGTCCTGATGAATTTATTGATCCTATTGAAATGGGATATAAATACGGAGATTCTACATTTTGCGTATGGGATCTTGGAAAGCTCTCAATAAACCTATATAAAGTATCTGAGAAGGGCTTTTCCAAAATAAGATCATTTCAATACAACGGCATCAATCCTTCTGAATTACGCAGTGTTTCCGATTCGACTGACGTTATTCTTACATCAATACCAAATCAGTCAATAATTCTGATGGACAAAAATGGCACACTAGATGCTATCCCTTATAGAGTATTAAATGAGCCTAATCTTGATTATACCAGGTGTTATAACTCATCTGGAATTGACACCTCAGAAAAAAATAAACTCCTATTTATAGCTGCTTCTCATTTGCCTTTTATTTCCTGTTACTCATATGCCGGGAATCGAATAGTCAAGTTATGGGACAAAATGGTTTTTAAGCCGGATTTCGAAATAGCCAATGGATGGATAAAACTGAATAAAGAAGGTTTTATGGGCTTTGATCGTATTAGAGTCTCTGATAAATTTATTTACCTATCCCATCAGGAAATAACATTCAGCGATTGGCTTGAAGATAAAGACAAAAACTTAACCCAGATCACTTTACTAATTTTCGATTTTGATGGCAATCTGGTAAAGACCTATTTATTGGATCGCAATCTTGAATTATTCACTGTAACTCCTGATGACCGGATTTTATATGGAACTATCAAAAAGCCTGACTATTACATTGTGAAATATCATCTCTAATTATCGTTTTTTTTATTAAAAAAAAGCTTGACAATAATAATTTTATTAGTATATTAGCACCTACTATTATTTTCACTATGGAGTTTCACATCAATAGCCGAATCAATAGTTGGCTGTCCTTTGCTTGTGATATTTATGCAAGTAAAGTGAATATGTTATGGGGGGGGGTAACCCTTGCTATTTATTTGAATATAAAAAACCTGTTTGCACATCCATTCCATATGTCCAGGCTTGATCAAGAGCCTGTAATGATGGAAGAGGATGTGCCTCCGTAAATTTCTTCTGGATACGACCTAATGAATAAATTTATTAACCTAATCTTGAAGAAAATGAGAAATATTTGTAAATCAATACTGTTTATGTTGTTTTTTGCAGCTTCGGTTTTGCTGGGGAATACTGACAATAAATTATCAGCCAATGATTTTGTTGATGATAATGTAAGTGCATTAACCGATGATTTGGGAATGGGGAATCCTCTCTGTAGAGGGCAGTTATTTAAAAATTGCCATAGCAGTGAGGGAATTTGCTCTTTCAACATTAGCCCTACCGTTAGCTGTTCCCTTGACGGTTACAAAAGTGGTGTAAACCCGAATTAGCCTTTTGCCCACATTTATATCCATTAAATGTAGGCAATTTATTATTAAATTATTATATCAATAATTATGAAATTGATGTTAATAGGTTTCGCTGCTATTATTATCATTTTCTTTAGTTGTAATACTAAAAATACAAAACAAGTTGATGCTGTTTTTAATAAGGATTTAAAAGCCGACACATTGGTCGGAGAAGTATTGACATATCCTCTAATCTCAAAGTCTCCTGTTGCTATTCATTATTCTCCAAGTGGTTTATTTTCTGTTACAAAGGTTAAAAACAATATTGTACAACTGATTGATACAAATACCGGTAAGCCAACAATAGCCCAATATAATGAAGGCAAAGCGGATGACGAGTTTTTAGGTGCTGTGAGCATGGATTATAATCCTGTGAACTCAACGTATTGTATTGTTGATATTTATAAGCAGAGAATCAGCTTGTTGGGTATTGAAAATAACCAATTTAATCTAGTAAACTATATAGATTATTCTGGTATTACTCCTTCAGTGGTAAGGAACATCACCGATTCATCTTGTGTTATACTTACCTCGATACCATACCAGGCATTACTCATTTATGATAAGCATGGTATAAAGAGTCAAATACCTTACCGCATTATTGATGAACCGGATTTAGATTATTTTAAATATTATTATCCATCTGAAATTGATTTATGTACAAAAGAACAGCTAATTGTTGCAGCTGATCCATACCTTCCATATGTAGCAGCTTTTAGTTACAAGGGAGATAGTATCGTAAAATTATGGGATAAAATGGTGTTTAAACCGAAATACTCATTCAGAAAGAGATGGCGATACATTGAAAACGAAAGTTGTCTTGGATTTGATTGCATGGCAGTTTCAGATAAGTTTATCTACTTAACTTACTTTGGGATTTCATCAGAGCAGTGGAATCAGGGCGTTCAGAAGAATTTAAAATATATCCGATTGATGATTTTTGATTTTAATGGTAATTTCGTTAATCATTTTTTTTTAGATCACAGCATAACATTTTTTTCAGTAACACCTGATGACCGCGTGCTATATGGTTTAAAAGAAAATCCTGACAGGTACATTGTGAAGTATCATCTTAAATGATGGTATTTTGAAAATAGAATTCAATCGTTTATAGTACTGGTATGTGGTGAAAAATAATAGTGCTAGATTATAATTCAACATAGTTAGAAACGCATGAAGAGATCTTTAAAAGTATTTCTTGCAGTCTTAATGACAGCATATCTGAGTTATTGTCAAAATAATGAGCGAACCCGAATTCGGGAAGTCGTGGTTGGAAGAGTTGGGGATTCAATTGTCTTTCCTTCCTCGATTTATTGTGCTAACAGGGATACACTTAAAGTTGCAGACTTCAAACAAACGCTGATTGTATATACTGATGGTGATTGTGGTAAGTGTATTGCTGATCTTTACCAATGGAGCCTGTTGCTTAAAGAACACAAAGAGTTATTTAAGTATACCCAACAAAAATTTATTATATATTCAAACAATTTTGAGAGATTTGAATATACAGTTGAAAAAGCTGGTGTTTCTTTGCCTTTTTATTATGATAGTACGAATTGCTATTTGCAACAAAATAATATTGATGATCCTTTACTTCACACACTGTTACTTGACCAAAACAATATAATTCGATTAGTGGGTAGCCCGATATATAATAGTTCAATGCTTGATTTATTTAAAAAGGTATTGTCAGAATAGTTTCCTTTTTATTTATATTGCATTGAAATACCCGTTTATTATGTCTAAAAGTACTCTGTTTTTTTTAGCTTTTATGATGGTTTTATCCCCGGGATGCAAACACCAGTCTGTTGATTCTGCTGATTCCCTGATTGACTCCGCAAAGCTTACTAATAATGATACCACTTTGGTAGAGTCAGCAATTGTTACCCGACAGACATTTATGCTTGAAACATGGTGCAATGGTACTCTGGAATCAGGTGTCCGGGCTATCGTTCCTTTTGAAGTGCAGGGTAACATTACTAAAGTGGATGTACAAAATGGTGAGTGGGTCACCCAAGGGCAGGTATTGGCACTTATTGACGATTACCGGCAACAACAGGCAATGGCTCAGGCTGAGATCAATTTAAGGCAAACTCAGATAAATTACAGTGATCAACTGTTGTTGGCTGGATATAGCGTTCAGGATACTGCAAATTTACCTCTCCGGGTGAAGTCAGGTGCAATGCTTCGGTCAGGACTGTCTCAGGCCTTACTGGAGCTCAATAATGCCAAAAGAGAATGCAAAAATACACGTATAACTGCACCCTTAAGTGGCAGGGTTGCAGGATTAACTGCACGTCCTTTTACACCTACTACCGGTTATAAAAATTTCTGCACATTGCTCAATACCCGTGAAATGAGGGTACAATTTGATGTTTTAGAACATGATGCGGCTATTATTAAACCAGGCGTTGTTGTGGAAGTTTATCCAGTGGCTCTGCCAGGCAGGAGTTTTAAGGGAAAAATTTCTGGCGCTGACTTCATGATAAGCAGTCATGGAACGCTTACCGCAACAGCATTAATCCCGAATGGTAAAGAGATACTGCTTGATGGAATGAAAGTAAAGGTGGCAGTCAAAACGAATGTACCTGATCAGATTGTAATACCCAAATCAGCTGTGTTGACAAGACAAAACCGTCAGGTGGTATTTACAGTGGAAAACGGGCATGCCATATGGAATTATGTGGTTACCGGTTATGAGAACAGTACCCACTATACTGTTACAGAAGGATTAAAGCAGGGACAGAAGATCATTGTCAGTAATAATTTAACCATTGGGCATCAGGCTCCGGTGTTGGTTTCTAACCAGCTAAAGTAATTAGAATGGAACATCCCGGCCAGTATAACGCAGGCGGACGCTTCAGTTCATTTACTGTGAACATGCTCTTTATTCTTTTTGCCCTGGCTGGACTTGCTTTATTTTCAAAGCTCACCGTTAAACTTAATCCTGGCAGCTCTGCAAATTTTATTACAGTTAGCTACACCTATCAGGGTGCTGCTCCTCAGGTTGTTGAACATGAAGTGACTTCCCTACTCGAAGGGGCTGTATCGTCCATTAGTGGTATTAGCCAAATAGAATCATTGAGTGGTATGGGTTATGGCAGCATCATAATGGAGGTTGAAAAAGGAACGGATAAAGAGACTCTACGGTTCGCGATTTTATCGGCAATTAAAGACATTTGGCAACACATGCCCGAAGGGGTAGGATATCCTGAAATCTATTCCGGTTCGCAGAGTGCTGAAAACGAGTTGCTCATTTCTTATTCAATTAATGGTGATGGCACTCCGGCAGCACTTAAAGACTTTGCTGATAAAAGAGTTAGAAAAATACTTTCAAAAGTGGATGGCATCTCAGGCATTGAAACCTATGGTGCAACTCCTTACGAATGGGTGTTTACATACAACAGAGAGCAACTAAAACAATACAATCTTTCACCTGATGATTTATCGCAGGCACTGGATGAATGGCAGCAGGTTATTGGTATCGGAATGGTTAAACAATTTGATCAAAGTGGATGCACCAGTGCTATCCCTGTCAGTATAGCCATTTCAGTAGAAGAGGAATTAGCACAATCATGGAGAACCATCCCGATTGCTGAGTTGGATGGAAGGATTATCCTGCTTGGTGATGTGGTAAAGCTTGTGATCAAAGAACAGCAACCTTCAAGCTATTTCAGGATAAATGGCAGAAATACGGTTTCAGTTAATATCTATGCATCGCCTTCTTCAAATCTTATTTCCCTGGCCAGGCAAATAAACAGAGAGGAAGAAAAGCTGCAATCGGCTCTGCCAACGGGTTGGTCGTTAATCAAAATGTTCGATTCAAGTGAATATTTGAAAAATGAGTTACAGAAAACTACCATGCGACTTGGCGCTGCAATCATTTTGCTTTTTCTTTTTGTACTCTTTATTCAGCGTAGCTGGCGGTATTTATTACTGATTGTTTTAAGCCTCAATGTTAATATTGCAATTGCTTTTATTTGTTATTACTTTTTTGGTGTAGAGATACATTTAATTTCTATTGCCGGTATCACAGTCAGCATTGGAATAATCATCGATAACTATATAGTTATGGCTGATTATCTGCTGAACCGCAGATCATTGAATGTGTTTCTTGCTATGCTTGGAGCTACCCTTACCACTCTGAGTGCCTTAGTTGTGATCTTTTTTCTCGACGAGTCAGATAAGACTAACCTTATAGATTTTGCTTTTGTTACAATTCTTAATCTATGTATATCTTTAGTAGTAGCCCTTTGGTTTATACCATCCTTAATTAAAGGGATGGGTATCAGTAACCGAATAAATGTCCGGCCTTTGCGAAGAATGAGAACGATAGGCCGCCTTAACAGGGTATACCGGAACTATATAAGATTAACTGTCAGATGGCGGTATGCTTTTTTTGTGCTCCTTATTCCGGTTATTGGTTTACCCTTCCGTTTATTTATGCAACATGTTTCTGACCGAAGCAACTTTTATCAGCCTGCGGGTGAAACTACTCTTTATGTGAAAGTTTCTCTACCCACCGGAACTACCATTAACCAACTGAATGATGTGTGTTTAAAAATGGAGAGCTATCTGAAAGGGCATCAGGGTATCAGACAATTTCAAACAAATGTGAACAACCCACAGGACGCATCCATAATAATCTACTTTACGGAAGATGCGCAAAACTCAATGATCCCCTTCCAGGTAAAAGAACTGATGATTCAAAAGGCAATGGAGTTTGCAGGAGCAGATTTTGGAATAAACATGCGCAATGAGAAATTCAGTAATGAGTTGATAGAAGATTGGAGGTTGTCGCAAATACAGCTTAGCGGATATGATTATGGCCAGCTGGTAATAATTGCACGTGAGTTAAGCGATACACTGAGTCTTAATCCCCGAATTACAGATATAGCAATTTTTAGTGGTAATGATATATTTCTGCTCACTTCAACTGTAGAAGAAAAGGGTTTAAAGCTCAAAAGAAATGCACTTGCTTCTACAGGGGTAAGCTATATGGATTATGTAAATGCAATGCAGCAGTATAATTCAGGTGCCACCGCCCAAACAATAATTGAAGACGAAAACGGCTACACACCGGTGAGTTTTTACGCTGACGACCTGTCCCGGCTCGATCTCTGGCAGTTTATGCACACTGCTATGGGAAACGATTCTGTTAAAATGCGCCCGTTAGAGATTGCTGATCTTACTGTACAAAGGGTTGATGGCAACATTTATAAGAAAAACCAGTCGTATATCATCCGGGTAGCCTATAATTTTTTAGGCCCTGATGAACTTGCCCGTCGTGTTTTGGCGCGTTATGCAGAGAAGATCAGGACTCAACTGCCTCTTGGTTTTAAAGCTGAAACACCCGATAACGATTATTCATGGATGTTTTCCGGCAAACCTCTCCAGTATTGGTTGCTCGGACTTATAGTTATTATGATCTGGGCGATAGGGGCAATATTGTTTGAATCGCTCATTCAACCTTTTATTGTTGTGAGTGCTATCCCTTTGTCATTCACAGGTGCATTCCTTACATTTTATTATTTTAAGATCCCGTTCGATGAGGGTGGTTATGCTGCTCTGTTGCTCCTGTGCGGACTATCAGTTAATATGGTGATATACATTCTGAATGATCTCAATCATCTGCGAAAGTACAACAAACGGACGGGAACGGAGAATTATCTCAAAGCCTTTAACCTTAAGATAGTGCCGGTTTTATTATCCACATTGACTACTGTTGCCGGCCTGGTTCCTTTTTTGATATTTGATAAAGTTACCGGCTTTTGGACAGCCTTTGCTGCAGGAACCATTGGTGGAGTGCTTGTGTCAGTCCCTCTTTTAATTGTGTTTTTGCCTCTGTTTCTGAAATCGGAACCAAAAGTGACTAAAATATTCTGATATGGTTGGATATCTTATAAAAAGGCCTGTAGCTGTAATAGTATCATTCATTGCCATTGTAATTGTTGGATTGGTCACTGCCGGATTGTTGCCGGTATCGCTTTTACCGGAAATTAAGATCCCGGAGATCACTGTTTATATTACTCATCCTAATACCAGTGCAATTGACCTGGAACGTAATATCGTTTCAGGTATGAGAATGCGCTTACAACAGTTACCGGGGCTGGAGGAGATAACCAGCGAAAGTCGTGATAACTACGCGATCATCAGACTTAAATTTGCATTTGGCTCCAACACCGATTACTCTTTTATCGAGGTAAACGATAAGGTTGATGCTGCTATGGCTTCATTACCACGCGAAGTAAGAAGACCTAAGATAATTAAGGCCAGTGCAACAGATTTACCGGTATTCTTATTGAATTTGAGTCTAAAGGATACTTCTTCCATATATCAGGAAGAAAAATTCAATGAACTAAGCACTTACGCCGAAACTGTGATCCGCCGTCGTATTGAGCAATTGAATTCAGTTGCTTTCGCTGATATAACCGGACTAAGCAGTGTAGGGCTTTTTATTATTCCTGATGATTCAAAGATGCAAAGTTTGGGTGTTGGCATAGATGATCTTACAAGAGCACTGGATGAGAACAACACTCCGGTTAGCGGGGTTACAGTTCGTGAAGGACAGTTGCAGTATAGCCTCATGTTCAGGAATGAATTGCGGACAGCAGAGGATGTAAAGAATGTTCTGGTAAATGTACATGGAAAACCGATTTTGCTGAGTGCATTAGCGAATGTTGTAGTAAAGGATCAGGAAACAAGGGGTTTATACCTCTCTCAGGGCAAAAGGGCTATTTGCCTGGCTTTAATAAAAAGCAGCGGCGCCCGTATAGAGGCAATGCATGATGAAGTGAACAACCTGGCAACTCAACTTATTAAAGAATATCCCGATATATCGTTCGAAACCAGTCAGGATCAGTCATTCCTGTTAACCTACACAATCAGTAATTTAAAAGATAACCTCCTGCAGGGAGCCTTTCTTGCTATTCTGGTCATGTTTTTATTTATTCGCGATTACCGTAGCCCATTGCTTATCGCACTTACGTTACCGGTGACTCTGATCATAAGCCTATTCTTTTTCTATGTATTGGGTATCTCGCTAAATATAGTATCACTATCGGGCCTTATCCTGGGTGTGGGAATGATGATTGATAATTCCATAGTAGTAATAGATAACATACTTCAGCACAGACAAAGGGGCGAAAACTTGTATACTGCTATTACCCACGGAACAAATGAAGTGATAACCCCAATGATCTCTTCGACTCTTACCTCCTGTGCAATTTTTATTCCTCTTATATTCCTGAGTGGGATTGCAGGAGCTCTTTTTTATGACCAGGCTGTTGCTATCGCAATAGGTCAGGGAATTTCACTGCTGGTATCCATTACATTGACACCAACACTTTTTAATTTGGTGCATCGGAAGGAGCAAAGCAAAGAAATAAAACTCCTTAAGAATGTAAAATTATTTGATCTGGTGGATAATTATGTAAAGGGCTTCAACTGGATATTCAAACACCAGTGGCTTACCTTCTCAATACTGGCTTTTATTTTCATCGTGGGCTACTCTGCTCTGAAGGTTATGGATAAGAGACAATTGCCTGTATTACCTCAGCAAGAAGTTAACCTGACAATTGACTGGAATGAAAATATTCACGCAGATGAAAACAAACGCCGCATTCAGAATATTCTGTTACATGCAGGTGAAGGAGTAGTGCAGTCAAACGCTTTTATTGGTGAGCAGCAGTTTGTTCTTAACCGTGATCTGGAGCTGAGTACATACGAAAGTATGGTTTACTTCAAAGCTGAATCGGCATCCGGCATCAAAGGTATTATCAGGAATCTTGATTCTATCATTGCTGAAAAGTATTCTCAGGCAGTATATGGTTTTAAAGATCCTGAAAATCCGTTCACCAGGGTGTTCACTGGCAAGGATGGGATTCTTACAGCCCGGTTAAGAGGTGAAAACAATGATGCACCCCTTCCAATAGAAAAGATGGAAATAATTAAAGATGAACTGGAACAATCGATCAATGCCACTTTAGGTGATATGCCTTTGCGATCACAATATATTATCAGAGCGAGACCAGAGATGCTCTTTATCTATCAGATCGACTATACTAATATTGTTTCCACACTAAAAGCAGCCTTTAACAGCTACTACGTATCCAGTTTAAAGTCTACTGACCGATATATACCCATGATCATTGGTTCAGATGGTATGTCTTTAATGCAGGCAGTCAATTCGTTATTTGTCGAAAACCGTGCCGGACAGCCCATAGCGTTGAAAAGTCTGGTTGATGTAGAAACAAATAATGATTACCGCACTATATACGGAGGCGAAGAGGGTGTGTATGTGCCTTTACGCATCGAATCCCGATTTGAGGAAGCTCCCGGTATAATGAAAAGAATAACTCATGTGGTTAAAGATCACCCTGGGGTTGAGGTTGGCTTTTCGGGTAGTTATTTCAACAACCAGAGGCTCCTGAAGCAAATGGTAATTATTCTTATGATCTCAGTGCTGCTTCTGTTTTTTATTCTTGCCGCTCAGTTTGAGTCACTTACTATACCATGGATAGTACTGATTGAACTTCCAATTGATATTGCTTTTGCTTCCATTGTACTATGGATATTTGGTAATTCGGTCAATGCTATGTCGCTCATCGGCTTTATTGTAGTGGGAGGAATAATTATCAACGATTCAATATTGAAGATAGACACCATTAACCAGCTTCGCAAAGAGGGTTATGATCTTTTGCCTGCAATTCATGAAGGTGGCCGCAGAAGATTGAAGCCCATTATTATGACAGCGCTTGTAACAGTAATTGCCCTGGTTCCTCAGATGTTTGGATCCGATATTGGCGCAAAGCTTCAACTGCCATTATCACTGACAATGCTTGGAGGAATGACAGCGGGCACCCTGGTAAGTATCTGGGTGATCCCGCTGTTATATTATTACATGATAATGTTAACTTTTCCCCGCAAGGCAGAAAGGAATTAGTTTAATCCTCTTTTCTTTAACAGTGCATCGATGGTTGGTTCCTGACCACGGAATTTAACGTACTGAACCATTCCTTCATCGTTACCGCATTCCGATAAACAGTTTTTGCGGAAACTTGCAGCCAGCTCCTGATTAAATATGTCGCCCGATTGTTTAAAGTAATCAAAAGCATCTGCATCAAGAACTGCAGCCCAAAGGTAAACGTAGTAGCCTGCAGCATAACCACCATCAAAAATATGGGCAAAGTAGGTGCTGCGGTAACGGGGCCATATAACATCCAGTAAGCCGATCTTTTCCATAATAGCTTTTTCGAAGGCAACAACATCTTTTACATCGGCAGGTGCAGCAAGTTTGTGCAGCTCCATATCGAGTATACTGGCAGCAATGTATTCGCTGTTATCAAATCCCTGGTTAAACAGTCCGCTGTTTTGTATCTTGGTTATCAGTTCTTCCGGAATTGTTTCACCGGTCTGGTAGTGCTTTGCATACATTCTGAGTACTTCAGGTTCGCTAGCCCAATTCTCCATTACCTGTGATGGGAGCTCAACATAATCGGTCGGTACATTTCCGGCAGTACGATCGTATTTGCCGGTGGTAAATAAACCGTGCAGTGCATGTCCGAACTCATGGAAAAGGGTAGAGGTTTCATCCCAGTTAAGTAGCGATGGAGTTTCGCCTGTTGGAGGTGTGAAGTTGCAGACAATAGATACAATCGGGTCTACTTTCTTGCCGTTCTCAAATCCTGCCGACTGGAAATCGGTACACCATGCACCTCCGTCTTTTGAAGCGCGTGGGTAATAATCCAGGTAAAGAATTCCTAAATGCGAGCCGTCCTGCTCTTTTACTTCCCATGTTTCCACTTCAGGATGATAAACCGGAAGATTGGTGAGTTTCTCAAACGTTATGCCATATAATTTGGTTGCAACTGCAAACATTCCGTTGCGTACATTATCAAGACTAAAGTATGGCTTAAGCTCATTTTCGTCGAGGTTGTATTTCTGCTTGCGAAGTTTCTCAGCATAATACCACCAGTCCCAGGCAGCCAGTTTAACATTCTTACCTTCTGCATCAGCTATCTTTTGCATTTCGGCAAGTTCATTTTTGGCAACCGGAGTGGCTGCAGCCATCAGTTTATTTAAAAAATCATCCACAGCACCTGTGGTTTTTGCCATATTGTCGTCAATAACGTAGGCAGCATAATTATCAAATCCAAGTAGTCTGGCTTTTTCTGCACGAAGCTTAACCATCTCAGTAACCAGTTGCTTGTTGTCGCTGGCATTGTTGTTGTTTCCGCGCATTACATAACCTGTATACAGCTTTTCGCGTAAGTCGCGGTTATCGGCATACTGTAAAAAAGGAATCATGCTGGGTTTGTTAAGTTTAAATACCCATTTACCTTCTTTGCCTTCGGCTTTTGCAGTCTCTGCAGCAGCGGATATAACACCTTCAGGTAAACCTGCAAGGTCTTCTTTGTTTTCGATCACCAGACTAAAATTCTCGTTGGTCTCTGCTAACTGGTTTTCACCAAACTTTAGCGAAAGAGTGGCCAGTTGGTCATTGATCTTACGCAGCTCTTCCTGTTTTTCTTTAGGCAGGTTGGCACCTTCGCGCTCAAAATCACGATAGTACTTTTCAACGGCTCTCTTTTGCTCAGGATCAAGGTTCAGGCTCTCGCGCTTGTCATAAACTGCTTTGATCTTTGCAAACAAACCGGCATTCATAGAAATATTGCTGGAGTGCGCTGTAAGCATGGGTGTTACCTGCTGAGCAATTTCCTGCAGCTTTTTACTATTATTGGCTCCTTTTACATTAAAGAAGACTTTGGAGACTTTTGTAAGCAACTTGCCCGATTTATCAAAAGCAAGGATAGTGTTCTCGAACGAAGGCTCTTCGGTGTTGTTAACAATAGCTTCAATTTCTGCTTCGTGTTGCTTTATGCCTTCTTCAAAAGCAGGCATGTAATGCGAGGTGTCTATCTTATCAAAAGGCGGCACCTGAAAAGGTGTGGTGTACTCTGTAAGGAATGGATTGTCGGTAGTTTTTACTTCTTGTTTGCAGGCAAAAAGTGCCGGCAGCATAAGCATGGCCATGTAAAAGATCTTTTTCATAAATTAATTGGTTGTTAAATAGTTAAGCAGGAAGAAGATTATAAAAACTGTCGCAAATGTATGGATAAAATCATACATTAAATAGACCTTAAAAAAGAAGAACGGCTATTTTATCTTGTTTTGATGGGAGGAGCTACTTTAGGTTCGGGGTGGAGGTATTCACTGTAAAGGGTAATTGCCAGAAATACCAATCCCAGAATAAAGAAAACGGCAATGGCAGCAACAGAGAAACGCATGCTGCCAGTAATGGCTTCAATCAGTCCGAAGCTGAAGGTCCCTGCTACGGTTGCCAATTTCTCCATTACATCATAAAAACTGAAATAGCTTGTATGCTCTGTAGAGGAAGCCGGAATCATCTTACTATACGTAGACCGGGCCAGTGCCTGTGTTCCGCCCATTACTATTCCAATAAAAAATGCAGTAACAACAAATTGGGTAGCGTTGGTAATATATGCTGCACCGGTACAGATCACTATCCATATAACCACCGATGTTATCAGTGCTTTGAGATTGCCCGTTTTAGCCGATAGTCTCGAAAAGAACCATGCGCCACCCATACCAACCAGCTGAATTACCAGCACAGTTGCAATGAGTAGTTCTTCACCGACACCTATTTCTTTTTCTCCATAGGTAGCGGCCATGAACATGGTAGTGAGCAATCCCATCATCACAAAGAAAAAGCCTATCAGATAAAAGGTGAGTTTACGGGAACGGATTACCTGCTGAAATACTTTATTCAGCTCGCGATACCCTTCAAAGAAGATGTTTGTTTCCAGGTCTTTGCGCCTTTTGCGGAAAGTATACTTCGGCAAGCGGTTAAATGTAATCTGTGCGAACCCAACCCACCATATAAAAACAGTCACAAAGGAGATCTTTGCAGGAAGCAAAGGATCAGTAATACCGAATAAAGAAGGTTTAAGAATCATCAGCAGGTTAAACAGTAACAGCACTACACCGCCCAGATACCCCATGGAGTATCCCCGGGCACTTATTCTGTCCTGGTCTTCTTTTTCGGCAATCACCGGAAGGAAAGAATTATAGTACACTATGCTTCCGCCATAGCCTACGGTAGCAAGGGTAAAAGCAATTATACCAACTTCTATGTGATTGCCGTCGAAAAAGAACAAGGCACCACAGGATACTGCTCCAAGCCAGGTAAAAACTTTCATAAATGTTTTTCGCCGGCCGGTATAATCTGCAAGTGACGACATAAGAGGTGTCAGGCCGGCAACAATAAGGTAAGCTGTTGCAATTGCCCATGAGTATAGCACGGTGTTGATCACTTCGCTGCCAAAGAAATGTATGGTGAAATTGTCTGCACCTTGTCGGGTTACCTGGTTATAGTAAATCGGAAAAATGGCCGAAGCAATAGTTAACTGGTAAACAGAGTTTGCCCAGTCGTACATTATCCAGCCATTAATTACCTTTTTATCACCTTTCTCAATTATTCCGGAGCGTGCTTTCATGTTTCCTTGTGTTAAGACGGCGAGTATTAGAATAAGAACCCAATATTGATATACAACCCACTTTTGCCATCGCGCCTGTCTGCAGCCATTCCATAATCAACAGCCAGTATAAAGTTGCGGTTCATGGCTATATGAAGTCCCAGCCCGTATGTGCTGTGAAGGCTGTCATCTTCCCTGTCAAAGTATTGATCCCTTATTGCCTCAGGCACAAGGGTTTTATCAATTTCTATTTCTTTTGTGATGGTCCCAAAGTCACCAAAAGTGCTCAGTGCCAGATAAAAATTCTGATTCCATTTATTGAATTCAGCGAATTTATACCTTAGTTCAAGGTTCCCGTAAGCAAAAGCATCACCAACCACCCTGTTGCGCTGCATTCCTCTGAGCGATTTTGCACCTCCAAGTGCATCGTTCTTACTCACCTTAAGGTTAGTGCTGATCATAAACGGCTGCATATGGAAAGGAGTCCTGCCATCAATGGTCCCCTGCCAGCCTAAGCGGTATGCAAAGGTAAACTTGTCAAAAATGATGGGCACATAATGCCTGTAGATGATTGCAAGTTTTGTATATGCATTCTCCCTGTTCCCCAGAATTTTTGGTGCTGTCATGGCTAATGCTTCCACCCAGAACCCTTTGTTCGGATTCGGTTCGTTGTCACGGCTGTCGTATACCATTCCGAGCCTCAGTGCATTAACTGATCCTCCGTTGGCCTCCTCCCGGTCAATGATCCCGTAATCAACATAATCGTCATACAGGGTGTTTACGTCAGGCAGTTTTTTATCTTCATCCAGACCTTTGTTAAGTTTACTAATGTCAACCGTTCCTATTCTGTTATCGAATCTTGAAAACCCGGCAAGCCAGCGCAGGTTATTACCGCTCAGTTTCCCCTGAAGATCTAAACTTAATCTGAACAGTTTTCGCTCATGACGATAATACATTCTGGAGATGTATGCCGATGTATCGGATGCCTCATCGTCTTCAAACGCAGGATCGTAAGCTGACTGAAAGCCATTGAACCCATAAAAGTCTATTGCCTGTTCCGTCAGATAGCTGAGTTCAGCAGTTACCCTGATAGCACGGGTGAACAGGTACTTGGAGTCGAAGAACAATTGATTTATACCGCTGCCTTTGGTTGTGCGTGACCACTCTGCATAAAGAGACCACTTATAGTCGGGGTAATAGGTGCCATCACCGTAGTTAAAAAGGTTTCCTACCAGACCATACTGAAAACCAATATCCGAATCAAATGAAATGGCAGGAAGCGCACCTACGTTAAGACCTTCCTTTCTTTTTTCTTTTATTGTGTCGTTTATATCTGCCTTGTCCGACAAGGGATCTACAGTAGGGAAAGGTGCAAATGTGCGGGCAAAAGCATTAAAAGTCAAAGTCGTTGCTACCGCAAGCATCAGCACAGGGAGCCTGTTCATACATACCTGGTTTAGGCTCCTAATTTACGTAAAAAAACAGATAGCTAAAGCGCTTTAACCAGCTTAAAGGTTTTATGCATACTGCCTGCAGATACCCTCAGCATATAGAATCCTTTAGCCAGACCGGCAGTTGGTATAACCACCTGCTCTTTGCTGCCTGAAGCTGATTTCTGAAATTTCAGCATACTATCGCCCTGAGCATTAGTAAGCTCAAAGTCCAGCAGTCCTTCCAGTGGAATATTTATGTGTATAATCAGCTTATCACCGAATGGGTTGGGATTAACTTCCATTGCACCTTCCGGCATTGTGATCTGAGCAACCGGGGTGTTGATGGTAACGTTAAAAGTTACGGGAATTACAGTAACAGCATTGGCGGTATCGTTGGTATACAGGGTTAACTTGCCCTGATATGAACCAATTGCAAGATCCTGTGCATCGGCAATAACCGGAATGTTGGCATAGGTGTTTTTGGCAATCGTACCTTCGCTGCTGCAAACAGTAAGCCATGACCCCAATGGGTTAAGCTTCACCAGTTTTAAGCTGATGTTGGTAGCCTGATGTCCCCCGTCACCTTTCGAATCCTGGATCCAAATTTTCCATTGCCCGTTAAGTGTTTCCCCGTTAAAAGCGCTGTTCACCATGCGATATATTCCGTCGCGCTGGCCCGAAGCTATCTGAATTGCTGTACCTGCGGGAGATTCAATCCAGACAGAACCCTCTGTCTGATACTGGTCAGTATTCCAGGTATACTGCAGTACTAATGCTCCAACCTGCCCTTCCGTATCTACTGTAAGGGTTGTCCATCCGCTTTCGGTAAGGGTATTACTGCTGTATGCACCGGGTGCAGGGCTGTTTGCAAGAGTATAACTGAGCGTATCATTTACATCGGTTGCAACCTTAATTTCGTAATGAAGGCCAATCTGACCGATGCTGTTTATCGCGAGAAGGGTGGTATCTTTTGTATCCTGCATGGCTGTCAGTTCAAGAGAAGCAGGTTCAGACGAAACACCTGCATACCTTTGAGTGCCTACATAAAACCTATGGGGGTCGGGTTGCCCGATAAACGGATGGTATTCTTTACGGCCGGAAGCATCTTTAGCCGATAGGTAATACTCCATGGTAGAGCCTGTTTCAGCTGCCGGAAGGGTTGCCGTATAGTTTGTACCGCTGCCTGCTGCCATGGTTATGACAGAAAAAGGGGTTACAGGGGTTGGATTGATCCTGTAATGTACCAGAACTGAATCGTTTATAACACTTTCCCCACTGTAAGGTGTTACAGCAGCACTTAGATCGTAGGAACCAATTGCCGGCTGATTTCCCAGTAACGGTATGTGTTTTATATAAAGCATTCCAAGGTCAGCCATTTCATGGGCACGACAGTGTAAAGCATCGGTCGATTCCCATGGTGTTGAACTTTGTCCCAGAACTCCAATTACTTCATAGCCCGGCATGGCTTCCCGATAGCTTTGCAGAGCCTGTTCATCGTTAGGCGAATTCATTATAGGCACAAACACTTTGTTGTTAAGTATATAGGAATTGGTGTACGGTTGATTTTGAGGTGTGTACACCCTGTAGACTTTGTAAGGTGTTCCGTACATGCTTGTTTTATTGGCAAAGTAGGCAGCTGTTGCTTCTATTTCGTCGTATTGGGGATGACTGGAAGGTACCGACCGTATAAGCACTTTATTGGGAGCGAGGTATTTACCCCAGCAGTCAATATGGTCAATGTAGGTGTTGTTTGGATCCTGCATCACAGAATAGTCATCAATTCCCAGGTAGTTTTGCATACGCAGGTCGACCTCTTCAGGTGTGATTGATGGATTTTCAGTGTAGGCTATCGTCGTGGATGCTGCATACCCGTAACCGTCGGTCATGTAATTACCACCTGTGTGAATAACCGGCATTCCAAACCATTCAATACCCAGATTTTCGGCCAGGGTTCTTGGTGCATCATCGTCCAGGGGCCTTGGTCTGTTGTAAGGGAAGTCAACTATGCCTATCTGGTTATCTCCATAGGTAATATACATGGGTCCAAAATCCCTGGTCCAGTAACTATCGGTTTCAATATACATAAACCGGCAATTGCTCAGGTTTACACGTGCCTGGGTATAAAGGTTCCGAACCGTGTTTTCGGCAGCTGTGTTGGCAACAAGTGTGGTGACAATATCATTCTGTGCCATTTCACGCACCAGCATCAGCGGAATACCAAAAGGGTATCTGACAAGAGCTCCCGATGCACGCTCAAATTCTGCTATGCTGGTAATAACTCCTGCCGGTGGATCGGTTTGTATAAATGATTTACCTATTTCCGACTGCCGGGACTTCTCTTCATCCGACATCTGGTGTGTAAGTTTGCTGCCAAAGTGTTTATCTGCATCTTGCTGGGCAAACACTACTGTAGCTGCAAACAGTAAGGGTAACAATATACATGCGTAAATGTGTATTTTCATAAACGGCCGGTATTTTAGTTTTTAATAGCTTTTAAGGTAGTTGTACCGAACCTGTCGGTGACTTCAATGAAGTAAACACCCGATGCTGCGGTTTGGTTATTATTCGTTCTCCCATCCCAGGTTAATGAATGTATACCGGCCACAAGATTACCATTAAGTAATTGTGCGACTTCCTGACCCTGCATATTAAATACGCGTGCTTTAACAACTGATGGACCTGCAAGGCTCAGATGTATTTTAAGAAGATCAGTAAAAGGATTGGGGCTTAGGGTTACGTAGGTCTTAAAAGGATTCTCGTTACGGGCATCCTCGAAATCAACCTTAATATCCACCGGTATGTTTCTCTGGGTTAAGAAATAGTCATTTACAGATAGCATTACCGAATAATCGCCCTCTGCCATGCCTTCGGTATTTATTGTCACATTTACCAGTTTCGGAACATTCGGCATCATGACTCCTGTGATAGTATCGATCGAGATCCATAAGGAATCGGGGGGGGTGAGCAACGTATAGGCATCAGGTTCGGTAGCAGATGAGGTGAGCAATAAAGGAACAGTGATCAGGGTATCCGGTTTCAGGGTGAGTTGAATTGCCTGAGGGAAAGCCGTTACAGTAGGTGGATTTGCCGCCATATTAACGGCATTCAGGAGGTTCAGCCTTCCGCCGCTAACGGTCATGCCTACCATGGTTGGAATAGTATCAACAGTAGCTATTAAGTACCTCTTAAACCTTGACATAGCAAGCGATGGGAACATTTTATAAAACGCCATTTCAGTGGAGTCGGTGGCAGCATAAAGCAGGGCAACAGACCCTGATACCATCGGCGACGACATGGAGGTGCCGGTTTTATAACCGTACTTGTTGTTATTTAGCGTGGAGTATATTTGCGTTCCGGGAGCCCCCAGGTCAATACTGGTGTAACCCCAGGCTGCCTGTGCATAACGTTCATCAAGATTTGTGGTGTTGGTGATCGAGATAATTGATTCATTGGTCATGGCAGTTGGTATATCGCCTTCTATATCAACATCCCAGCCGGCATTGGCAGTAGATGCAACATTGAGTACGCCCACCATGCCCATACTGTCGTACATGGCCGACCATAACGGGTAGTTGGCAGGATTACCGTTATTAATACCGAAGGAAGAATTGGAGGCAACAATGAAAGCGCCCAGTTCCCCATTCGTTTCATTATATAACTTGCGCATGGTGTAAACATAATCGTATGCTCGCACAACCACTGCTTCATTGCTGCTCGATCCGGCTATGGGTAATAGCTGTGCATTGAACGACACCCCTGAAACCCCGATATTATTGTTGGTTCTGGCTGCAGCAATCCCTGCTACATGGGTACCGTGATCGTAGGGTATCATATTTCCGCTGTTCGAGTAGGCATTCCATCCATTGTAATCGTCTGTGTATCCATTATTATCGTCGTCAATATTATTGCCGGGTATATCTGCATAGTTTTTAAACAGGTTAAGATCAGGATGATTTAAGTCAACACCTCCGTCAACCATAGCAATAACAATGGTATCCCCTAAGGCAGTAGTTCCTGAAGTGGTAACACTCCATGCTTCCGTTGCCCGGATGTCAGCTCCCGGAAGGCCTCCTGACTGACCGGTATTTTTAAGCGCCCAGAGTACATTAAACGACGGATCGTTCGGAATTATCTCCCGCTCAGTTACCTTGTGGTTTAGCTGGGCAATCTCTACTGCCGGATGATTGCGTAACCTTGACAGAATTACTTCCGGCGAAAGCGTTGACTCATCAAATGTGAATAACCAGATATTAAATGTCCTGGTCAGCTTTTTATCTACCGCAATGCCTGTTTCTTCCAGCCTATGCTTCAGTGTTGCATCCTTGAATGGATCGCTGTTCTGCCTGAGCATGACCAGTATCTCGCCGGTTTCTCTGTCGTGACTGGTTACCTGAGCAGATACACCCGGAAGTATCAGTAATTGTAATGCCAGTATTAATACCGGAATGCACAGATAACCGTAACGGTTAACCTGTTTTATAGCATGAAGAAGTATAGGTTTATCCATAATTCAATATCGTAATCATTTGAAACTTAAAGCTTGTCTTCGGAAATGCGGGTGTGAAAATACTAAAAAACCCTGTATGAATTATTTTTTTACAATAAAGGTCCTGCAACCGTTAACATGGGCAGCAGGACCTTGCAGTCGGGGGGTATTAAATTATGGTAATTACTCTTTTTTTTCTATGAGTTTGAGGTACATCAGTTTGCGATCAAGAGCGTTACCGGTAATTATACCAAAAGTAGAAAGCGATCCGGTTTGGTGAAGCCAGTTCTCTTTTTCCATACGGCAATCGTTCAACAGAATAAATCCGTATTGTTTTTCACCCGAAGCAACCCGTACAGCTACAGAAAATGTGCTGTTGTATTCGCTTTCCTTAAAGGGTATCCAGGTGCCTTCCGTTCCGGTTTCCGTAATACTTAACAAGATATCACAGTCACTGCATGTATGGAACGTATTAATTATTGCACTCTCCGCTTCACTGCTCCATTCTGCGAATGACCCGACAGAAGGCGGATTGATAAGTGCCTCTTCTTCTTTATTGGTTAGATGCAGTGAGGCAGATGCAGCACCGCACAAAGCCGAAACATCCATCAGCATATAGTTTAATGCACTGCTCAGATCAACATTACCTGAAAATCTTGCAGAACACAGAGAAATGGCTTTTTCTGTCTGAAGCTTCAGTTCCAGGGTGTCTTTCATTGACTGAAGCAGTCTATTGTTCTCTTCAAGTGCTTCAGAATGCATGCGGATTTCCTGCTTCTGGTTATAAAGCTGCAGAAATACCCTCACTTTGCTGAGCAGTATCTCATGATGGTATGGCTTGGCCAGATAATCAACTGCTCCTGACCGGTACCCCTGCGAAACGCTGAACTCATCAAACAGTATTGCCGATATGAAGATAATGGGAGTAATACTGTTCAGGGTTTGCTTCCGGATGTTTTCGGCAAGTTCAAAACCATTCATCCCGGGCATGGAAACATCAAGTATTATGAGAGCAAACTCATGCTTTTCAGTCAACATCAGCGCTTCTGCTCCGCTTGTTGCGCTGAGAATCTTTGCCTTCTCTTTACGCATGGCAGTCTCAAGCAATATCAGATTAACCTCGATATCGTCAACAATAAGAATCAGCGGAAGAGATGCGGTCATAGGTACCATAGTTATGCATAAACATTAATCACATGATTCGGTAAAAGTAACTCATTTAATCTCACAAAAAAGCCCACCGGAGTGGTGAGCTTTTTTGTCAGTTTGATTTAACTTATAATAAGTATCCGTCAGAACGACTTACTTTATGACAAGTTTCTGAACCATTGCACCTTTAGTGGTTTCCACCTTAATAAAGTATACACCGCGGTTAAGATGCGTAACGTTTATGTCTTCTGTTTGAGAATTATCAACGTTTACAGATTTTGCATACAATTCCTTACCCGAAGCACTGAATATTTTCAGAGTGGCCTGACCTGTAATGGTCTCACCGAATGCTACATGGAATTCTCCGGTGTTAGGATTAGGATAGATACTTATGCTACCGGCCAGTGTTCCTTCAGGTAAACCTGCACAGGCATCAGCACTCAGTAGTATAGTTTCTTCGGAGGTACAGCCTTCGGCATCAGTTACGGTAAGGGTAAATCCGGCCTGGTTACCGATGCCGATAGACTCACCGGTTACTTCAATCGATGGAGTAGTTGCACCATTCGACCAGCTGTAGCTGCTGAAACCTGTTCCAGTTCCAATAGTTACCTTATTGTAAACACAGATGGTTGTGTCATTGCCCAGACTGAATACAGGAGAAGAAATTGCAACCTGCAGTTCAGCATTACCGGTACACTGTGAGTCGGTGTAGGTTTCAATAACACTTAAAGAACCATTGCCATTTTCACCCCATTTAACAGTTACAATATCTGTACCGGCTCCCGATACGATCTCGCCACCGGTTACAGTCCACTCAAAAGCACTTGAATAACTGAGCGGAGAGCTGTAAACATTTGCATCGCTGTTGGCGCATACATTTACATCACCACTGATTAACGGTGCGGGTGCAGTCATTACATCTACTGTGTCAATTGCCTGAGTAGTACATCCAAATTCGTTGGTTTCAAAGAGTTCAATGTATCCATTTCCGGGAGTTGTCCATGTTACAGTTACCTGACTGGCATCAGCACCTGAAGTAATGGTACCACCGTTAATTTCCCATAAATATGTATTGGTATTTCCTGCTGCAGTATAGGTTACCCCTTCAGCATTCTGGCACGAAGCGAGAGCTCCGTCAATTTTAACCACCGGATTAGGATTAATAACAAGCGGAAATTCGGATGAAGTATTGTCACAAACTCCGTTATTAGCCCACAGGGTAAGAACAACATTACCATTTGCAATATCTTCTGCACTTGGGGTGTACCTTGTATTAATCATGGTATCGTCTGAGAATACACCGGTACCACTGGTTTCCCACCACAATTCCTGATAATTTGAAGCAGTTGCCTCTGATGTGGAGTATGTCTGACCATCACATACTTCGGCGTTATTTCCTGCAAAGATCTGTGGTGCAGGAGTAAGCGAAACAGTAACATAGTCGGTTGAATCGGGAATACCTGTTTTAGAAGCGGTGAGTGACAGAACAACAGCACCTGCAGCAAGGTCTTCAGCACCCGGTGTGTATACCGGATTCAGGATAGTTGCATCATCAAATGTACCGGTTCCGGCTGTTTGCCATAATAATGTCTGATAATTGATGGCAGTACCGTTCATCTGAACGCTCTGATCGCTGCATACAATTACATCCTCACCGGCATAAGCTGAAGTTACATCAGGTACAACCATTATATAACCCTCATAGCGGTTGCAGTTAGGTTTGGTGATCGTCACTTTTAACCTTGTTCCAACCATTTGTGCCGGAATGGTTACCGTTACAGTTGGGTTAAGACCTGTACTGGCTGTTCCGATGATAGTTCCATAAGCAGAAACACAGATGTTGGAGCTGCCTGCAGTGGTGATGGTAATTTCTGTTGCACTTTCAAAAATGGTCTCAGGATAAGTAGCTGTGATGTTCATCGGAACTTCGGTACATACTCTCATGAAAGCATCACCATGATGATGGAACAGATGGTAGGTAACTTCCTTGTTGCTGGTATTATATGGCCAGCTTGATTGCTTGAGGAAGTACTTTCCTGCGGCATTACCGAATGCAGGAAGTACACCACGCGAAGCAGGAGTGGTTCCATAGGCCGGCATAAAGTTTGGCCACATATTGTCCATCATACCCCAAACATAAACGTCGTTAACAAACGAATAGGAAGTTTCAGATGCTGCCGTAAGACCAAGTGCACCTGCAGGTACTCCGTTGTATGTATACCTGTGGAACTTTTCCGTAAAGCATTCATTGTTCCAGTTATACTTACCTGTAAGGCAGTTGATGGAAAGAATGAAAGTGAGGTCGGTATTTGTTAATGAATTGATGTTGGCATTAACGTACGATGGTTCACCCCAGCCTGTTTCCATACCGTGATCCCTGTGCATAAGCATGAATGAACCGGCGTTCATTGCATTGTTGATCATGGTAGCATTTCCACCACTCCATCCACCAAGAGTGGAAGGCGATTGAGGAATGTAGCTAAGACCGTTAGGACCGAAATAGTTAACAACAGTAGTTGTGTTCTGTGCGCTTGACCAGGAGTTACCGGGAGTTCCCTGATAGATCTCGTTAATACGTACAGGTGTTTTTCCGAGTACGTTTTTCCAGAAACCACCCACAACTTCCGAACAGATCTGGAACCAGCGTTCTGTTTGCCAGCCTAATGCAGTGATTGGGTTCTGATAAAATGCAGGACTGGTCGGAGGTCTTCTTTCATACTTCAAACCACGGCCTATCATAGATTCCAGTTGTGCAGCATTTTGTGCTGTGATACGTGCAAATACAATGTCGGGCATATGGTCGTTGTTTACGTCGGCCAGAATATTATCCGATACGCAGTAGTTGTCGTAAATAGGCGAGGTGATGCTGTTGTTGTTTGCATTTGCCTGACCAAAATCACCCAGCAACAGAATGGCTGCAGGAGGAATATCCCATGTAGCGTAAATATTATTTACATACTGCTCGAGCATGGTTGCCGAAACATTGCTGCCTATATCCGAAAGCTTTACAACACCTGTAAGAATACCTTCTTCATTTCTGAACTGCTTGATGGAGTCAGCCCATTGTACGAAAATTGGATCGTTGGGAGTAATAATAAGGTATTCAAACCCCACTGAACGTGAATAATCCTGTACACGGCTTGCATAATCTATAACAGGAAGATCCTGGAAGTTAAAAATTGCATCTTCCAGAATATTATCCCAGTAAGGATTACGATATTTTGTGTCACCAAACTGACGGGAACCTCCTTCAAAACGGATGTTGACCTCAATATCACGGTAAACAATGAGTTGTTTGGTAACAGGATTGTACTGGTAAGGAATGATGTTTAACATGCAAACGTCAACGCCCCTTATCTGGGTGGTTTCATTTAGCATTACCGGTTGTGCCGGATAGAAGGCATTCGTGCTGTATGCCTGTGGATCTTTGGCATAGTGCAGCGGCCCTTTGTCTGTATCGAGAGGAATTCTTGGTGCAGGCGCAATTTCAATATCGTTGAAAGTCTCTGTACGCATACTGACAATTTCAAGCACCGGTGTAGCTCCCTGTGGTATAGCTATATACCTGCCATATCCGGGAAGATCGGGCATTCCCTCTTCATTCGGAAGCAGGGATTCAGAAAAGGATAGGGAAGTCATCATTTCACCATTGACTTCGCGATTCTCCATTGCAAAATATTGCATGGAGAAGTTGAGGCTGAGGCCGTCGGTTGAGCGGTTTTTCATGCTTAATCCGTGTGTGCCCCAACTATCGCTGTAGCGATACTCCGTTGCAGAAGCAACAACCGAACCCAGTATTAACGCTACAGCCATAAGTAAGGTTGCCTTGCGTGAATGCTGAAGAATGCAGTGTAATTGTCTCTTCATAATAGATACTTGATTGATGTTTTATTTGTTTACAGGTCTTTTTAAGAAATTTTAAGAGAAAATTGCCCAATAAGCCTGAACAAAAATAAATAAAAATATGTCGGTTGCGCAAAGTACAAAAAATAATTGGCCTGCAGGAGCATTTTTTCCCACAGGCCAATTAGAATTTATTAGCAAATACTATAGATCGCTACTTCCTGATTATTAGTCTTGTAGAGTACGACTTGTCACTTGCTTTCAGATAGAGGGTGTATGTTCCTTCAGCCAGTGAACCGGCAGTAACAGTGTACGTTCCGTTTAGTGAAAGAGAAACATTCGACTTGCTGTAAACAAGCTTGTTGCTCATATCATATATTTCAAGCTGGAACTGCTGCTGCGCCGAAGTTTTTCCAAGTCTTACATTGAACTGACCATTCGATGGATTTGGGAAAACAGCCAGAGTACCTGCAGGCAATTCGCTCAAGCCGGTGCAGTCCTCAAAGGTAACCGATGTGCTTTCAGTTGTCTGGCAACCGGTGTTTATATCGGTTACTGTTACAGAAAAGTCGGTCATACCCAATCCATATGTGGCGAAATCAACCGGAATACTGGAAGTAACCATATTGCCAGGCTGCCAGTTGTAGCTTACATCGCCTTCTGCCTGAGCAGTGAGATTTACACTTAACGTGCTGCAAATCGTGGTGTCGGCTGTCAGTGCAACAACCGGGAGCGGATTTACAGTAACAGTAAAGCTTCCTTCTGCAGTATTCTGGCAAATAGCATCGTTTATGTATGCAAAATTGTAATCGGTGGTCGTTTCGGGTGAAAGAACAAGTGTATAGGGATTATCGGAAGTTTCAATAACCTGACCGTCTGACAACTGGAATGACCATGGAGCAGTGCCTGTAAAGGTGAGCGGGAATTCAACTGCGTCACCGGTGCAAATAGAAGCACTAGCCGGAACAGTAACCGTTGGAAGCGGAATAAACGTTACGATCATGCTTGCTTCGGCAACACCGCATGGACTTTCTGACTCTGCATCAAGATATATGGTAACATATCCTGCTGAAAGGTCTTCAGCAGAAGGAGTATATTCTGTAGTTAACTCCGATGTACTGGTAAAGGTTCCGTTACCGGATGTTCTCCACGATGTTTGGGTGTAGTTCGAGGCCGCACCTGTTATAGGAACTGTAGAGCCTGCACAAACAGCAATGTCGGTTAACTGACCAACAGAAGCCTGCGAGGATATCGTAATATCCATCTGGTCGGTTTTTAGTTCACCATCAGGACCATTTACAGTAAGAGTAAGCGTTACATTACCATTGGAAATATCATTGCCACCGGGTGTGTAGAACGTACTGAGGGCACTTGCATCTTCAAATGTTCCATCACCTGATGTTGTCCATGTGGTTGATACTGCATTGTTAGCTGAACCTTCAAGCAATACCGACTGGCTTTCGCATGCAACAGCATCTGAGCCTGCATAGGCAGTAGTTTGTAACAGTGGAGGCAACACTATAAAGTCAATCCATGCAGCATCTTCTCCTTCAGTAGTATATACATCTTTAGAATACACCCACCGGAAAACTTTCTGCCCGGCCGTTACAGGGAATGCAACTCTTCTCCAGCTGATTTCACCCGACCAGTCTTCAACCAGGGTGTTGTTAATATAGAACTTAAGGAAATCATAATCTGCTTCGGATGATACTTTAACATAGAAACTGATTGAGTCATTCTGTGCTACATTATAACTAAGTTTGACCTCCGAAGTACCATTATTGGGTGTATCACCTGAAACAGCGCTGTAATTGCCTTCATATTTTTCTTCCGAAGTCATCGACCATGCAGAACTGCCGGCAAATTGCCATTCGAAATTGGAGAAGTTTCCGGTTTCCCAGTCTTCCAGAATCAGACCAACAGGATAGTTGAACTGCTTAATAAACTGGTGTGTAGTTGTACCTACCTGGTAGTTAAATGCTGCAAAATGCCCTATGGGAGTTTCCGGTGCAACAGAAACCTGATATACAGCCAGTACCACGCTCATAGGTCCCGGTGATATACTGTCCCAGTGAATGGTCGGGTTACTTATGGTAATATAAGAGCTGGATGAGGTAAGCGTACCGTTAACATCGTAGGCTCTATAATCACCGGAGTTCATTGTTGAAATGGTAATGGTAACATCCTCTCCCGGGTCAAGCCGGTTATTCCCGTTACCTGTAATTTCCGTTATGAAAATATTACCGGTCTTAAATGCAGGAGCATGTGCATTGATAATGAAGCTGCTGTAATAGGTACTGTCGTTTGCATCGGTTGAAGCCAGAGTAAAAGTCACGTTCTCATTATCTGGAATATTATTGGCTACGGTAAATGCAAAAGCATCATTAATAGTTACTGTCTGGTCAACAGGTATGTTGCCAAAGGATGCTTCTCCATCGGTTATGGTAACATACGTATTATCGGTGGTAAGAACACCAGTTACCGACTGTGCATCGGTGTCACCATCGTTAGAGACAGAGATGTTTAACAGGGCCGATTCGCCATAATCCAGTAAACCATTGTTATTTCCTTCTGCATCATTAATAGAATTGCTGTCGTATACAAGCCATGGCTGGTTTGGCGGAGGGCCGGTTACGAAAGGAGAAACGTAGGTCATGGCAAAGCCTTGTCTGTTGTCAGTCCATACAGGATAAACCCACCCGTCTCTGGCATGGTTGCCGAGGTAGTCACCGAAATAGCTGTCAGCCAGGCCTGCAATAGGAGCAGGTGTAAAGGAAACATCGCTAACCTTAAGGTCCCACCAGGTTTCTCCGCCATCCGAAGAATTGGAGGTATATACTTCGCACTGGTTAGAACCTACATTACGGTCATCGTAATAAACCACACTCAGGTTTCCGTTTATAGGATCGCAGGTTATCCATGGGAAGTAATGCTTCTTTCCATCACCGGGTGTTGATTCATTTACTTTTATCGGAGCTGACCAGGTAGCTCCCTGGTCGGTTGATTTTATCATGTACACATCCATGTCGTTACCGGTATTGGTACCCGGAACGCCTATGTTTGGCCATGTAACGTAAATGGCACCTCTGTTTGGACCATTCGAAATATCAACAGCCATGGTAGGGAAGGCGTTAACACGCATATTTTTTCCGGTACCTGTACTTCTGATACCCCTGATATTATTGATGATCCTTGTGGCCGGCTGCCATGTGACACCACCATCTAACGACTTAGCCATACCAATAGCTTTTTCGTCCTGTGGGAAAGCATCATAAATCGCCCAGATGGCATAAACTTCACCGTTTGGTCCGGTCTGGATATTTACACCCTGGTTATGACTACCGGCATTCACTGCAGAACTGATGTTAACAGCGGATGTCCAGTTTAGCCCTTCATTGGTTGAATAGCTTATCTCAATTTCACTGTCGTTATTTCCACCAAAATTGGTCCATGCTGCATACAGGTTTCCTTCGAAAGGGCTCGTCGGACTGTTGTCGATCCACATATGGTTTTTGTCGAGCAGGGAATTCCATCCGCCCGGTGACGGTGCAATAAGTACCGGTGTCCAGCTTTGTCCCTGGTCGGTGCTGTAACTTATACCCTGTCCGCCCGAAGAGTGAATATAGTTTACATAGTATCTTCCCGAAAGGCTGATGGCAGTGGTTGGGTCACCGCTGTTTCCGCCACCCGCACCGTTAACACTGCCTCCCCAGGTTGTACCGGCATCCGTTGAAAGGAATGCATTGGCACCATAAACTGTGTTCGCAGGACGAGGTGTACTGTTATTGGATTGTAAAAGTTTTTGTGCATCCTGAGGATGAACAAAGATGGAGTTCTCACTTTGTGTGGATGTCTGGGTAGTAACCGGTACATCCGGTGAGTCTTCGGTCATAACCCCTTTACCTATCAGTTTTGATGTTCCATATTCTGCTGCAGGTGCAGGGATTTCCTGTTGCACAGGTACAAGTCCCATCGATGCCATTCTGCGCCAGTACGACATATTGTCTATTCTCTGATCTACTTTAAACTTAGGATCAACAGGAACATTGGGGGTGTACATCTGTTTTTTCGGCTTCTGCCCGAATGCCGAAGGTAATACTACAGAAGATATTACCAGAAGGAATAGTAGTTTTCTTAACACTGCCTGATTTTATTAGTGATTACTTGTTTATTTACTTGCTTAAGTTCTAAATATTTTATTACCAGCCATTTATCTGATAATAATTTTTTGCATAACACAGCTTTCTTTACCTGCCATTTGCAGGAAATAGATACCCGGTTCCATTGCACTGACGGGAATTGCCAGAGTCTTTATCCCCGTTACCGTATATTCTGCAAGGGTTTTTCCGGTAAGATCTTTCAGAAGTACAGCAGAGTATTGATGCCCCTGCATGAAATTGATTTGAATGTCTTCAACTGCCGGGTTTGGATAGACCTGAAAATCGGTACCATTTATCTCAGCAACCGCTACATTACCGGTAAACTGAACTGTATAGGCAGTTGGCTTGCAGTTGTATCCGGATATGATCAACTGGCCCGGGCCCGGTTGCGTAATTAAGGAATCGAGCTGTACCTGAGCTACTCCGGTGCCATCAGTAATGCCTTCACCAATCAGGATGTCGTTTTTAATTACTGCTACAGTAAGACCCCCTATGGGTTGTTGCATAGAAGTAACGGTAACATCAAATCCGGTTTCGTTACCTCCAACGGTTGCCGGAAAAACAACACTAACAGGAATGGGTTCATTTGTCCACACTGCCATTGCAGGATCACCAAGTACGTTGCAGTCGTAGAAACACCACCGTAAAGCACCTTCTTCCCACTGGCCCGGGGCATTAACCCAAATCGACGTCTCTATCTTCGATTCCATATGTGCACGTCCGATTCTGTTAAGGCTGTCAGCATACAGTGCGTCTATAAACTCTCTGTTAAGGTGTGCAGAAGGTCCTTCGGTCTGGCCCTCATTAAACCAGCCATATCTGGAGTTACCTATAAAAGCAGCCGCAAAATTCTCAATGGCTACCATGCGCTCTGCAATGCAGTCACTTGCATCAAAAGCACCACAGATGCATCCATGGGTATATACGATCGGGAAGTTATGCGTAACACCGTCTACACCGGAGAAGTTGGCATTGGTAATGTCGGAGTTATATAACTTCATAGTATAGTTCTCATTGGCATGACCAACATGATTGATGAACGACTTGCCTGTATTTATTACATCCATTAGGTCCTCAGGCCACCAGTTGCTGGTCTCGTCATACATGCGCTGTATCGGATAGGAGGCAGGGATTCCGGTGGTTGTATAACCGTTATTGTCATGCGTACCTACTAAAAGTTCCAGATAGTCAGAACCCCATGTTTCAGGATTATCGTACAGGTTTTCACCGGCAAGTAAATGGTTGTTAAGCTCACCCTGAATAGGCTGCGACTGGTATTTCATGGTCTTGTTCAGCATGGCCGATAATTCCGTAGTATTGCTGAACGACATGCGGCCAACAGAAATATCGGGAAGCAGGTCGTCTTCGCCAATTTCTCCGTATAAATTATTACTGTTTGTATTCCAGTTACCATCCAGAGCAGAGAAATACAGATCAGACGGTATGTCGTTATCTTCGTAAACCGATGAGGACTGCACATGACAGAAGAAACCCCTGTACGGCACATGCTGCACGTCACCACCCAATATTACATGGCTTATGCCTTTATTCTGGTATTCCTGAATAATGTAATTTCTTAAACGGTCAGCATTGTCTGTGCCGGGTGCGTTAAAGTTGATATACTGCATAGAAACAATGTCCGTCTTTAGTCCCTGCTTCAGATAAAAAGCTTTCAGGGGCTCCATGGCTGTCAGAAAATCAGCGCCCGTAACAATCAGAATATCGTAACTTTCAACTGACCTGCTTTTCTCGGGGTACAATGACATTTGTTGCGGATTCTGGGCAAAGTTTTTTGCCCTTACAGTTGTCTGGCTGGCTGAAGTAAGATTACTCAGAGCATTCAGAGCACGTTGCGTTTCTCTGGTTTCGATGGTTATAGTTACTGTAGTATAATACTTTACGGTTCCTTTTGCAGGATTGTAGCTCACCGGTGTAAAAGTGGCCAGGGCATATCCGTAACCGTTCATAAAGTGTGTGGAAAGATTTCCGGTAAGGCTCTTTGGATAATCGGTTTCTGAGGAATAAACACTCGCATTTATAAATACCTCATCCGGGCGTGGTGACTTGTCTGACAGAGGCCTGGAGTGCTGCATCGGATACAGTTTGTAGTACCCGTTTAGTGTAACCTGGTCACTGCCCTCCACTGTAATACTTACCGCTTCATGACCCGGAGGCAGCAAGAGCTTCACAGCATGCCATGGTAACGCCGGTTCGCCTGCCTTGCCCGACAGGAGCGTTCCTTCAAACTGAAGTGTTGTGTAACCGGCTGTTGTTTTAACTTGTGGATCTGCCATATTGTAGGTATGGCGAATGATGTCAGCACGCACTGAACTAAAAGTGCAGATGACAATCAGAAGCGTAAATATTCTTTTCATCGGGTTAAATAAAGAAATGAATGCAAAAATGGTCGTCTAAAAGTACAGACAACATTACTTGCAAATGTAGTTTAAAATGTTATGTCAAAAGCAAATGGTTAATAATCAATGTAATTACTTAAAATCTGTTGAACTTGTAACTTTCAGAAACCTGATCGTTAAACAGGTGCAGGACATAAGAGCCTGATGGCAGTTCCCCGGTATAAATCAGATATCTTCCGTTAACAGGTGCAAAATGACCCTGTAGCCGGAGTATTCCCTGAATATCGTATAGGTTGTAACGGAAATCAGCGTTAGTCTCTGAACCGGTATATTCCAGGTTGATGTATTCATTCACAGGATTTGGATAAAGCCTGAAGGAATTATGGCCGGAAACGGTGAGCCTGCTCACAGATTCAGTGAGGTGCAGATACATATCGTGCGCCAGTGTGTCACCTAAAGTCACCATTACGGTGTCATTACCAATATAATACGGAGCCCTTCCTGAAATAACCACACTCCCGGGCCAGGCTGCAATCCGATAGAATCCATTCTCGTCGGCAATAACCGACACATCATTAACCGTTATTTCTGCTCCTGGAATCACGAAGTAGGGGAGCTGATCGTTCATAACGGTGCCTGCTATCCAGCCCATGGTAAGTGTATCGGGATGAAGATTTTCGATAGCATCCAGTTCAAAGCCAGCATCCGGTACCTGCGAACTCCCGTCACCATCGTCGGTTATTCTTATGTAGCGTGCGCTGGAGAGCATGGTAGTGCCCAGATCAAACGAAGTGGTTGCTAATCCTGCACCAAGTGGAATCCATGGCCCATCGGGATTTAGTCCGGCAAAAACATTGTACCCTTCTGGAGTATCGTCATTTTCATATACCGTAAAGTCATTACCCTGCCGGTCGAGAATAGACGTTCCCATATTCAGGACTACATATCCGCTTCGGCCAATGGAATAGGGCACAGAATCGGGTTTCGACAATACCCCGGGGGTAAAGCCTTCGTCATTATGATTGTTGTTCGGAATCATACACGTTACAACAGAAGTTGCATAAAATCTTCCACCCTTTACCAGCGGTATAGTAAGTCCGGTAACCTGACCATTAACGATTTCAATGTCTGTAAAGGTTTTACTTACATATCCGTTTGCTTCTACCCGCACACTATAGTTTCCGGGGACCAGGAATTTATGGAAATCGCCATTCTGGGAACTGGTGTTAACAGGGAAAAATCCGTCAACAAATACCGTTGCCGAAACCGGTTCACCCGTAAGGGAGTCGGTTACGATACCCTGAATACCCTGCGAATAGGCATGCGTAATCATAGAGAGCATGGCAGGTTTATTCTTCAGGTAATAGGGCACAATCTGGGCTGCAGGCGGTTGCTTGCTCAGCGATATCTCCACCGACCATGAAATAGCCCCTGTGGCCCCATATCCATAGTCTTTGGTGCTGCCGTTAATCGCATACATGCCAGAATACCCCGGTCCATACGGTATATTATCGTATCCTGAATTAAGTGCATATTGCTGAGCCAGGTAATTATGGTTATCCTGATCAGGAGAAAGTTCAGGCCTGTAACTCCACGGGAAACTGATGAACTCCGTTCCGCTGTGATAGCTTATATGGATAACCATCTGGTGTTCAGTTAGCATTTTACGAATAAGCCTGCTTTCCGGCTGCGAAAACGCAGCATTACTCCCTCCTGATGAGTTCCACATATAGCCGCAGTCGCGGTTTATGTCAACACCCACTGCATTGTACCGGGTCATGTTTTCCCGGCCATAAGGATTCAAACAATAGATGATCCATATCTCTGTACTGTCAACTGCACGGGTAATTGTTTCATCGCTGCCGTATTGCAGGCATAGATCACGCGCAAAGCGGATCATGTTCTCAGGTCCGCCTACCTCATCCCCATGAATACCTCCATCGAACATTACTTCCGGTTCTATTTCATCCATCGTAACGTTATCACTTATCTTAAGTGCATACATCGGATGCGCTGCGCTGCTTGTTCCTATCTGATAAAGAGCACATATAGAAGGGAAATTCTGTGCAAGACTGTCGGCAATATAATTCAGTTCGAATACTGTATAGTATCCGTTTGGTACCCGAAGGTTTTCAACAGTCTGTTCAGACTGAGACCAAAGTGTGCCCGATAGCGAAACAAGAAATAAGAAAAGAACGGAGCGTAAGGTTTTTCCCATTTTAAAACACGATTACCTGTAGTCGGGGGTTAATTTTGTTGAGCGAGTACGGCAAAATTACAGAGTTATCAATATAAATGAACTCCAGCTTTTTGCAATTCTGAAGAGATTCCGGCAGCCTGATCAGCGGTCCCGAGTAAGCAACATTCAGCTCTATAAGCGAAGTGATATTGCCCAGGCTAACCGGCAGGTCACGAAGCTGGTTCTTGCCGACTACCAGAAATTTAAGGTTTGAAAGATTGCCTATCTCCTCGGGCAATTCCATAAGAAAGTTATTATTCAGGTAGAGAAACTCAAGGTTCCGAAGATTCCCAATCTCGTGCGGCAAGGAGGTGAGCTCATTGTATTGCAGGGTTAGTTCCTTCAGATTGGTTAGCCTGCCAATTTCGGGCGGCAGGGAAGTAAGCTTGTTGAATTTAAGCGAAAGCCTTTCCAACTTTCTCAGGTTCCCTATCGAAGGTGGCAGCTGCTGCAGATTGTTATCGCTGATGATAAGGGTTTCCAGATTTGTTAACTCCCCAATTTCATCGGGCAGGGCTGTGAGTTTTGTACGAAATAACCGTAATTCTTTCAGGTTTTTCAATGTCCCGATCTCCGGGGGCAGCTGCTTCAGATTTTTATTACTGATCTTCAGCTTAGTAACCCTCTCGGGATTCTGCAGAGCCTGCTGCAGTCTGTTGGCAGAACAACCCGTAAGCAGCAATACCGTAATCAATAGTGAAAGTAGTGTTCGCATAGTAAAGAGTATTAGCAGTCAAAAACTGTTATTTCTTGTCTAAAGCATTCAGTGCAAAAGCATATGCACCTATAGCAACTGCCTGCGAGGTTCCCAGTCGTGAAACACCCACCCCGATGCGCTTTAGCGAATCGTATTTAATACGCTTATCGCTGAAAGGTACCTTGATCTCGGTGGTGTTGCCTTCGTAAAAACGGGCAAAGTCCTTCTCATCTTCCAGATTAAATGCCCTTATTTCCATGCGGTCGAGAGCAGTACCCACCATCGTGGTAAAGTTAGCATTCATTTCATCAACCAGCCTTTGCAGGAAAATAGGATAAGCACCTGCAAGTCCCCCACCAATTACTACCAGTCCGTCAATTAAGGTAATGGCATTTGCAATGGTATCGCCTGCAACTTCTGCCATACGGTGAAATGCCAGTACAGCGGCTTCTTTGTTACCCGGTTTCAAACCCATACCAATCTCAAATATTTCTTTCGGTTCCGGACACTGGGTAATGTCAATGCCGGTTTCTCGTGCAAAAATGCGCTTTATGCCTCTGATAGAAACATTCTCTTCGGCACTGGCATTGGTGTGTAGTTTATTGCGCATTCTGTTAATTTCAGCCTGTGCTGAATTGTCGCCAACAAAAAGCTCGCCCCTCGAAACAATACCTGCACCGTACCCCGTACCAAATGTAACACCCAGCAGGTTGCGGAAGTATTTTGGACTGTTGCTGCTGTTAATGCGCTGATTGATCTCGGGCAACAGACCTCCGATTGCTTCGCCATAGGCAAACAGATCGCCGTCGTTATTAATAAATACCGGTATGCCAAACTGCTCCTCCAGCATTGGTCCCAGAGCAACACCACCCCTGAAGGTAGGCAGGTTCTCCAGATCGCCTATAATGCCGAGTTCATACTCTGCAGGCCCCGGAAAACAAAAGCTTATAGCAACGGGAGCCATCGGAAGCTTATCGCGCACTTCTTTAAATCCCTGTATAATTTTGCGAAGCACGATCTCGAGTGTGCTGCCATCAGCAGGAATAATTATCGGTTCAATAATTTCTTTTTGTGCCTGTACGGCTGAGAAAACAAAATTGGTACCACCGGCATCGAGTACCATTACAATGCGATTATCGTTTTTATAGGTCATAAAAGTTGCGTTTTAACTGATCAGTAAAAATAAATAAAAAAACATTAGTGCGCTTCAAGCCAGTTATTTCCGGTACTCATTTCTACCTCAAGGGGAATACTCATTTTAATGGCAGACTTCATGCATTGTTCAATAACGGGTTTTACTATGCCAACTTCATCCCTGTAAACATCAAACACCAGTTCGTCGTGCACCTGAAGTATCATGCGTGATTTCAGATCAAGCCGTTTAAACTCGTCGAAGATATTTATCATGGCAATCTTTATCATATCGGCAGCAGATCCCTGAATCGGGGCATTAATGGCATTCCTTTCGGCGAAGTTTCTTATCACTGCATTGGCCGAGTTAATATCGCGCAGGTACCGCCTTCGTTTCATAATGGTTTCAACGTATCCGTTGGTTCTGGCTTTACGGATGCTTTCGTCCATATACCTTCGTATTCCGCTGAAGCGCTCAAAGTACTGAGTTATGATATCCGAAGCTTCCCGCCGGGGGATGTTTAACCGTTCAGACAACCCGAAAGCCGAAATGCCATATATAATGCCGAAGTTCACCATCTTGGCGTTGCGGCGCATTTCACGGCTTACCTGGTCAATAGGCATGTTGTAGATACGCGCAGCAGTAGCCGTGTGAATGTCAAGGCCATTCCTGAAAGCCTCCAGCATTACCTCGTCTCCACTCAGTTCGGCAATTATCCGAAGCTCAATCTGCGAATAGTCGGCCGAAAGCAGCACACATTTCTCATTCCTGGGCACAAACGCCTTCCGTATTTCCCTGCCCCGTTCCGTACGGATAGGTATGTTCTGCAGATTGGGGTTGTTGGAGCTTAGCCGCCCGGTTGCTGCTACTGCCTGGTTGTACGAGGTGTGTATTCTGGAGGTTCGCGGATTTATCATCAGCGGAAGCGCATCAACATACGTCGACTTGAGTTTGGTTAGCGAACGGTAGTCGAGAATAAGTTGTATTATGGGATGCTTATTTATGAGTTTCAGCAGTATTTCTTCGCCCGTGGAATACTGCTTTGTTTTGGTTTGGCGGGCATTGTCGGATAGTTTGAGCCGGTCGAAGAGTATTTCGCCCAGCTGACGGGGCGACCCTATATTGAAGGTTGTGCCGGCCAGTTTAAATATTTCCTGCTCTATGGTGGTTATTTCCTGCTGCAGCTCCGCCGAATAAGTGTTCAGCACGAGGGTGTCAACCTTAACTCCTTCGGCTTCCATCTCTGCAAGCACAGGCACCAGAGGCATTTCAATGGCACAGAATAACTCCAGTGTTCCGGTTTTGTGCAGTTGCGGCTCAAATATATTGCGTAATTGAAGGGTTATATCGGCATCTTCGCAGGCATAGTCAACCACTGCCATGGGCATCACATCGCGCAGCGTGAGCTGCTGTTTGCTCTTTTTGCCCACAATAGCTTCGAGAGGTATGGTACTGTAGTTAAGATAGCTTTTTGCCAGATAGTCCATGGAGTGCCTGAGATCGGGCTCCAGCAGGTAGTGCGCGAGCATAGTGTCGAACATTTTACCGCGAACTTCAATTTCATACCACCGCAGCACGGCAATATCGTACTTCAGGTTGTGCCCTGTCTTTTCAATGGATTCACTGGAATATATGGGTGCAAATTCCTTCACTATTTCGAGGGCTTCACCGTATACTGCAGGTACCGGAACATACCATGCCCTGCCCGGCTCCGTGCAAAAGGTAAGTCCAACCAGTTCTACATTATTGGCATCGCGCCCGGTAGTTTCGGTGTCTATGCTTATATTCTTTGCAGAGGAAAGCAGCCGTGCCAGCTCTTTCCTTTTTTCGGGTGTGTCGGCAATCCGGTAATCGTGTGTTGCGTTAAGGATAGTGTTAACGGGCCCGTCCTGCTCCGCATCCATGTTGAACTGACTGAACAGGTCAGGTCCTTCCGGTTTGTCGGCAGTAGGATTTGTGGCCATGGTATTCTCAGGTTGCGTATAGCTATCGGTTTCCGAAGGCTGGTCGAACAGCGTACTGTCACTGTTTCCTGATCCGGCTTTGGCTGATGTATCCGCGGCAAGCGCAGCAGATAAGTCTTTCATGACCCTCTGACCGAACGATCTGAACTCCAGTTCATCAAGTAAAGGCTTCATCTTTCCGAAATCGGGTAATTTCATGCGCAGTGCTTCTTTATCGAAATCAACCGGAACATCGGTAATGATAGTGGCAAGCTGTTTCGACATGAGTGCCTGCTGTGCAAAGCTGATCACCTTGTCGCGGAGTTTCGCATTTTCAATCTGCAGGGCATTCTCCACCATGTTTTCCACCGTATCGAACTGTGCGATCAGTTTACCTGCAGTTACTTCGCCCACTCCGGGTATACCCGGAATATTATCCGATGCATCGCCCCAGAGCCCCAGCAGATCTTTAACCTGTTCGGGTCTGCTTATGCAGTAGCGGGAGCATACATCTGTCGCTCCCATAACGGTAGCCTTATCTCCAAACTTTCCCGGTTTATAGATGAAAATATTGTCATTCACCAGCTGCGCGAAATCTTTGTCGGGCGTCATCATAAAAACCTGCATGCCTTCATTGGCCCCTTTAACAGCCAGGGTGCCTATAATATCGTCGGCCTCATACCCGTCGAGGGCAAGCACCGGAATGTTGAATGAGTCAATAAGGCGTACTATGTAGGGAATAGACGATAATATGTCCTCGGGTACCGCCTCCCGCTTGCTTTTATATTCTGCATAATCCACATGCCGCTGGGTAGGGGCATGGGTATCGAAAGCAACACCAATATAGTCGGGCTTTTCGCTTTTTATCACATCGTACAGCGTATTGGCAAATCCGAGGATAGCGGAGGTGTTGAGCCCTTTCGATGTGATTCTCGGGTTTTTATTGAGTGCGTAATATGCCCGGTAAATAAGGGCCATTGCGTCGAGGAGGAAAAGTTTAGGCATGATGTTTTTTGAAATTTTCAGGGTGTTGATTTTGGTTCCGGATTATAACTCAATCGTGATGGCTCGCGTTTCACCAGCATAAAGAAGTCATGATCAAGCGGCAAATAACCATATTCATAAACAAAAAAATACGACGAACCCTTTAACGTGGTGTAAATATGTGTAAAGAATTTAAAGTTAAAGCCTTTGGCAGTCAGCTTATCCTTATGCACCGTGGTTTTACCTTCGGGATTGAGCTCAGAAAGAATGCGTCTGTTTTTGCGCAGTGCATTGTTCACTTGTCGCACGAGTGCTGACGAGTCGCTGTTCAGGCGGTTATTATAATTATTACGGCACTGGTCGTTGCAGAACTTTTTATCTGCCCGTCCCATAAGGGGTTCACCGCAGTCGAGGCATACATTCATACTACAGGGTCATTTAGCACAGCCAAATTTAAAGAATTTCAGAAAGCCATTTCTCTGAAGAGAGGTATCCTCCTGAAGAAATCTTCATCAAAGGGCTCCATGTAGAGAAAGCTGAGATTCAGATCAGGGTAGGTTGACCTGAAAAGCTTATATTTTTCGGTCATTATCTGCGTCTTGCTGTATTTTACCTCTAGAGCACCGGACTGAGTACCGGAGTTAATTACAAAATCAACTTCATTACCTGCCGAAGTGCGCCAGTATTTTATTTCATCCGTATCGACCGATTCAGACAGTAATCTGAATGCCGTGTTTTCCCATATCATTCCCTTATCCAGCCGTTCACTCACTGACTGAAAGTTGTTAACCAGGCAATTTCTCATTCCATTGTCAAGCAGATAAACCTTCTGCATTTTAGTCAACTCCTTACGCAGGTTGCTATAGAAAGGCTTAATCAGAAAAATATGAAAACACTTTGTCAAAATGGTAAGGTAATTGGCGACTGTTTCGTTTTTAATTTGCAAAGTAGAGGCTAATTCGTTGACATTTACGAGATTGCCTGTTTGAGATGCAAGTAGGGTAAATAGTTTATAAAAGGCAGTCTCATTCTGTACCCCCGATTCCCCATCGACCGGTAAAAATATCCGATATTTTTACCGGTGCAGGGGGAATAATATCCAATAAGGAAACTAAATTACCGCAACGGAATTACCTGGACAGCCTTAAAATCTGCAATGCTCCTCTTGTGACGAGAATAAACACCAGAAATCCGACAACAAGGTCAGGGTATTTTGAATTTGTCAGAAACACAAGTACCCCCGCCATAATCACCCCCAGGTTTACAATAACATCGTTCGAGGTGAAAATCATACTGGCCCGCATATGCGCCTCTTCACTTTTACTTTTCTGCAGCAGATAGAGACACAAACTGTTGCCAAGGAGAGCAAGTACCGAAACAACTATCATTGTCTGAAAAGCCGGCACTTCTTCCACCCCTGTAAACCGCCGTATCACTTCAGCAAAACCTAGTATTGCAAGGATAATCTGAAAATAGCCTGCCGCTCCGGCAACGTTCTTTTTCCTTAAGGCTGTTCCACCGGCAGCAAGAAGTGCAAGTCCATATACTATACTGTCGGCCAGCATATCCAGACTATCAGCAACAAGACCCATGGAATTGGAGATAAATCCCGTTGTAATTTCAAGCACGAAAAAGAAAAAGTTGATTGCCAGTACCTGCAACAGAAGCTTTCTTTCGCGCCGGGTATTGTCTGTCCCGGCTGTAAAGTGAACCTCTGCAGCTGACTCCAAAAGTGAACTGTCCAGATTAAGGCTTTCCAGATGCTGAAGGATCGCGTCGGTGTTACCTTCGTGAATGACTGTCAGCTGACGCTCAGGAATATCAAATTCCAGCGAATGGATATTCTTAAGATCACCAAGCTTCATCCTGATCATCTGCTCTTCCGATGGGCAGTCCATCTTCGCAATCCTGAAAGTTGACTTTTGCATCATAGGTGCATTTCAGTTACCCATATGTAAACCAATCCCTGAAAGGAATCAAATTACTGCATCGGAACTTCCATCAGCAACACCTCTGCATCGGTATCTGCCTTTATGCTGATCTTGTCGGTGTTCCAGATGCCATAGCCATCGCGGGAGTTTAATTTTTGCCCGTCAATAGTAAGATCACCGCTCAGGATAAAGGCATAAACTCCATTTGCTTTATCCTTGAAGTTATAATCAAGCCCAACCCCTGAATCGAGTTTACCGATGTGGAACCATGCATTCTGGTGAATCCAGACTCCCTCATCGTCAGGGCTGGGAGAAACAATTTGCTGAAAGCGATTCTGCCTGTCCGACAAATTCAGGGTAATCTGATCGTACCGTGGTTTAACATTCTTTTTATCGGGGAAAACCCATATCTGCAGGAATTTAACCCGCCTGTCCTTGTTCTTGTTGTACTCACTGTGTGTGATTCCGGTGCCGGCGCTCATAACCTGAATGTCACCATTTCTGATGACCGATACGTTTCCCATGCTGTCTTTGTGCTCCAGGTCGCCTTCCAGTGGTATGGAAATGATTTCCATGTTGTTGTGCGGATGCGTGCCAAAGCCCATGCCTGCCTCCACGATATCGTCATTTAAAACACGTAGCACCCCAAAATGCACGCGTTCAGGATTAAAATATTCAGCAAAGCTGAATGTATGCCTGCTGTGTAACCATCCGTGGTTGGCATCGCCACGTGTGTCTGCTTTGTGAAGAACGGTGTTAGCCATGATCAATAAATTTAATGTAAAAATACTCAAATATATCTGCCTAATCATTTCTGATGATTTGCTTCTTTAAAATCATTATAAATAAGGATTGTGCATCAGGAAAAACGTGATTTCCTTTGTGCCGGAAAATCACAATAACAACCATCTATGAAACTCTATACTTCTTTTTTGATCATCACTGCTTTTATCCCACTTTTTCTTAATGCTCAGGAAAATGGTACTATAAACAAGGATAAGCAAACAATGTTTATGCTCAATTCAGCCGAGAATATGCTGGTCAGTGACAGCAAGCTAAACATCGGCGGATACGGTGAAGCACATTACAACCAGCCCCTCAGCAAAGACACAAAAGACCTGGGAACGCTCGATCTGCACAGGATAGTTATGTTTTTCGGATATAATTTCTCAAACAAAACTTCCTTTGTAAGCGAAATTGAATTCGAATATGCCAAAGAAGCCTGGATTGAGCAGGCCTTCATTCAGCATAAGCTTTCAAAATATATTAATCTGCGTGCCGGTCTTATGCTTGTGCCCATGGGTATCATTAATGAATACCATGAGCCGGTGACCTTTAACGGAGTAGAGCGGCCGGTTATCGACAACAGGATTGCACTCAGCACCTGGCGTGAGCTTGGGGCCGGTATTGCCGGAAACATTCAACCGGCGCATCTGCGTTACCAGCTATACGTGATGAACGGATTGAGTGGCTACGATGGAACCAAAGCAATTTTCAACGGCAATGGTCTGCGCGAAGGGCGTCAGAAGGGCTCAAAGGCATACATTCATTCTCCTTCGTTTACCGGAAAATTCGAATTCTATGGAGTGAAGAGTCTTAATATAGGGCTCTCCGGTTACGTTGGCAATTCGCAAAGCAAACTTTTCAACAAACTTAATAACGACAGTGCTAACCTCATAGCAACAGCTGATTCGTCGGTGACAGGCATTGCGATGATTGGGCTCGATGGCCGGTACAAGTGGAAAGCACTGGAGTTAAGAGGGCAGTTTTATTACACTTCCCTGTCCAATACAGCGGAATACAACAAGTTCACTGCAGCTAATGGCAAAAACAATGACCTTGGCAGCAGTATGAGCGGTTACTATATTGAAGCCGGCTACAATGTGCTGCACACGGCAAAAACCACCTATGCACTGATTCCTTTCGTCAGGTATGAATTCTGGAACACCCATAACAGCGTTGATGAATTTACTGCTGTTAACCCGGCATACGAAAATACCATGATCACCACCGGTCTAACCTGTAAAGTGCATTCGAATGTGGCATTTAAAGCCGATATGCAGTTTACCAAAAGCGCGGCTGCCAACAAATACAGCAAGGTATTCAATGCCGGCATCGGATATATGTTTTAATAACTGCCGGTTAACAACCATTTAATTAACCAGATTATTTTAATTAACGCGATCATGAATCTGCTGTCGTTTATCCTGTTCCTTCTATCAGTGTTGCTGAGTAACCAACCGGTCAACGATGGAGATAACAGTGCATTCGCAGGAAATATAAACTACAACCCTAAATCCCTCCAAAAGAATCTGGAGAAAATTACCGCTTGTACCAACTACGAAAAACAAGAACTAGATATTACTCCATCATTATCTGATATTAAGGTCAATGGGAAATTCTTCAGACTCTTTTGCGATGGGAGCGCAACCGGTTACCTGTACATTGGTCGCGTAAGAAGCTGCCGTACCGGTGGCTGCTCCATAGGTAACCTGTCCGATGAATATGAATTCTTTGATTACTACACCATTTACGATACCGGATTGAGCGTTGTGAATGTCACCGTTTTCAATTACGAAGCCAGCCATGGGCAGGAAATCACGGTAAAAGGTTGGTTGAGGCAGTTTGTCGGTTACTCACACACTAAGCCGCCCCTGGTGCCCGGCAAGAACATCGATGCCATATCAGGAGCAACGGTATCGGTCAACGGCATTACCGATGACATTATAGAGAAAGCTGAAATACTGGGAGAGCTGGTAAAGGCTGATCGGGCAATTTCGAAAATTGTAAAGTAGATTTTACAAAATTGTACTATATTAGTAAAATCTACTTTACAAACAGGATGTTGCGTTTTACCTCCCTTCACTTAGCGAGAACGGCAGATCGCTCGTTTTATATTCTCTGGTTGTATCGGGCCGCGGAATCATCTGTATATCCATCGTACCACCCTGCATTATCTGTTCGTGCGTAATAAACAAAGGGCTATAGTTTGCCCCGTTGAGCTTTATACTGCCGGTGTACCTGTTTTGGTCACTGTTCCCGGGTGCCTGAATAACAAATCGTTTGCCGTTGGTGAGGTTCAAAGTGATTTTCCTGAACAGCGGGGCTCCAAGCACATATTCGCCCGTTCCGGGGCATACCGGATAAAATCCCATGGCCGAAAACACATACCATGCCGATGTTTGTCCGTTGTCCTCATCACCGCATAACCCGTCAGGAGCAGGAGTATACAAGCGGTTCATTGTTTCGCGTACCCAGTATTGGGTCTTCCACGGCTCCCGTGCATAACTGAACAAATAGATGCCGTGCTGCACCGGCTGATTACCATGGGCATACTGCCCCATGTTGGCAATCAGCATTTCGGTAATTTCATGAATCTGATAGCCGTAATATGAATAATCAAACCGGGGAGGAGCAGTGAACAATGCATCGAGTTTAGTCCTGAAGTTCTGCTCTCCACCCATCAATTGCTGCAGTCCGGCAATATCATGAAAAACACTCCACGTGTAATGCCATGAGCAGCCTTCGGTAAAGGCATCGCCCCACTTTTCGGCAACAAAGGGCTCCTGCCAGCTGCCGTCGTTGTTACGGCCCTGCATAAATCCGCTTTGCTTGTTAAAGACATTCCGGTAATTCAGTGCCCGCTTTCTGAACTTCTCCACCTCCTGTTTTGGCCGCCCCAATGCCTCTGCCAGCTTCATAACAGTAAAATCGGCATAGGCATACTCCAGTGTACGCGCCACATTTTCATTTACATCCACATCGTACGGTATGTACCCGAGGCGGTTATAGTAGCTAACCCCTTTGCGGCCAACTGATGAAAGCGGGCCCTCTGACTCGGTGTTTTTCAGAATTGCTTCGTACAGCGTGTTGATATCGTAGCCTCGTATGCCCTTAAGGTATGAATCGGCAATAACAGATGCAGAGTTGGAACCGATCATACAGTCGCGGTGACCCGGACTTGCCCATTCGGGAAGCCAGCCGCTTTCGTTGTAGGTGTTGACCAGGCCCTGCATCATCTCGCTGTTGCGCTCAGGATTAAGAATAGTCGATAATGGGAATGCCGACCGGAACGTGTCCCAGAATCCATTATCGGTATACAGATATCCCGACAGCACCTTTCCGTTAAACGGGCTGTAATGCACCACCTGTCCCGATGCATCGGTTTCATGCAACGGTCTGGGGAATAAAAGGGTACGGTATAATGCAGTATAGAATGTAACCAGCTGTGCATCGGTGCCACCTTCCACCTCCACTTTACCAAGCTGTTCGTTCCATGCCTGTGCCGCCCGGTTTTTAACCTCTTCGAAAGTATACTTCTCAAGTTCCCTTTGCAGATTCAGGACGGCCTGCTGCGGACTGATAAACGACGATGCCACTCGTGCTGTAATGGTTTTCCTTTCCGAGACATCGAAACCCACAATGGCCCCTGTTCGTTTGCCTGAGGTTTCCTTACGGGGAAGTATCAGTGTGTCGTTCCAGACCGATGCCGAGATGATATCTGCATCGAACTCTATAACAAAATGATTTTTGAAATTATCGGGCACCCCGCCGCTGTTGTAACTGCTGAAGCCTTCCACTCTGCGTTCGCCGGGCAGAATATTCATCTCGGAGCCCTTATGGAAACCGTCAATCAGAATCAGGGCTGTATCGGTGTCGCCGAAAGTGAACCTGATCATAGCGGCTCTTTCGGTGGGAGTAATCTCCACGGTTACATCGTAATCGGCCAGATAAACACTGTAATAATAGGGCCTGGAAACTTCCGACTTATGCGAAAACCACGATGCCCGCTTAAGCGGATCAATCTCAGGCCGCCCGGTCATCGGCATAAAAGAGAAGCAACCGTAGTCGTTGATCCACGGACTGGGCTGATGTGTTTGTTTAATACCGGCAATTTTCTTAGCGGTATATGTATATTGCCATCCATCGCCATTTTTACCCGTCTGGGGCGTCCACGCATTCATCCCGTAAGGCAGACCAACCGCAGGATAGGTATTACCATTCGAAAGGTAAAAATCGCTTTGCGTGCCAACAAGCGGGTTAACATAATCAACCGGCAGCAGAGCCCTCTCCTGAGCGCTAAGCAGTGACAGTGTGCAAAAAAACATCAAAACAGAAAGTGGGAGTTTCATAGTAGAATAAAGTTAGTCTTGATTTTTCCTTTGTATAACTGCTCTATGCTTAGTGTAACCTTGTAATAGTAGTGATTTATCTTGCTTTCCGTTCCTGCAAGTTTTTGCGTTATTGTGATTTTCTCTTTCGAGATTACTCTGCCAATAAATACATTACCGGATTTTTTAAGAGCTTCTTTTACACTCATTTCTCCAATACAGCTACAAGCCAAAGTATTGCCATAAGCAAACATTAAAAGCAATCCCAATATGAAACTTGTTTGTCTATTCATCTTCCACTTTGTTTATAACGCAGTTCATCATACGTATAGTTTTGGATACTGGTTATGTCGTTATGTTGGCCATTGGCATTTGTCCCCCGAAGTAATTTTTCGGTTACCGTGTTCAGCTTATTATTACTACTATCAGCAGCATATTGATAAGCCAGATTATCCATCTTTGCCTGTTCTGTAGTAGAGCTGGTTCCATTCAAAGAGATAGGACATATGTTTGTGTTGTACCGGTGGTTCATTAATTCTGATTTGTTATACAATATTAGGGAATATTTTGTATAAGCGAGATGATACGAAAGAATATTTTGGTTATTCGGTTATACTGATGGCAAGCTAACAAACCTTTCATTGGTATAAAATCTTCACCAACTTTGAATAGAACCAATATTTGCCAGATATGTCAGTATCAATTTCAGACTATTTGCAAACATCAATCTCCTTTCCACTTAGGGTTTATTGTATTCCGTACTTTGGATATTCCGGTGATATTGACCCCCCATTCTGGTCATATTGACCCCCCTGAGGT
>CAZXQT010000023.1:0-61420 GCA_964643225.1 uncultured Lentimicrobium sp.
CAATCCTACGATGGTAATGCAGATTACAATTACAATAATTTTAACATCGACCTGAACTTTAGCTGGGAATTCTCACCCGGAAGCCTTCTGAGTGTAGTCTGGAAGAATGCTATTCAGCACGAAGACCAGCAGCATCTGCTCGATTACGGGACCAACTTCCGTCGGATGGTTTCGGCCCCGCAAATGAATAACTTCAGCATCAGAATGCTGTATTATCTGGATTATCAGATGCTGAAAAACAGCAAAAAAAGTTGATTTACTTTACCAGTCCTGCAAATCCCATGAAGGCCATGGAGAGAAGGCCAGCAATAATGAGGCTTAAAGGAAAACCCTTCATGCCTTTTGGATAACCTACGAGTTCCATCTGCTCCCGTATACCGGCCATGAGTATGAGTGCAAAGGTGAATCCAACGGCAGTTGCACTGGAATATACCACACTTTCGACGAGGTTATAATCTTTCTGAATTGCCAGAATGGCTATACCAAGGACGGCACAGTTGGTAGTGATAAGGGGCAGATAAATACCTAATGCCTGGTAAAGTGCAGGAGCCGATTTCTTGAGGATAATTTCAACCACCTGAACCAGGAAGGCAATTATAAGGATGAAAGTGATGGTCTGCATAAACTCTACGTTTAGCGGAACCAGAATATAAAACTGTACGAGGTAGGTTACAAGGTTGGCAAGTGCCATTACGAATACTACTGCAGCTCCCATTCCAATGGAAGTAGATACTTTCCCCGAGACACCCAGGAAAGGGCAAATACCCAGAAACTGCGCCAGTACTACGTTATTTACCAGGAGAGCTAATATGATAATGTTAATGAATTCCATGGTTCAGATATTTTCAGAGGTTGCCGAATTTCGTGTTTTAAGGGGTTAGTTACCGAATTTTGCCTTAAGTCTGTTCATTATGGCTATCAGGAAACCATAGGTAATAAATGCTCCCGGAGGAAGTATGAAGAGAAGAATGGTTGATATATCATCACCCACCAGCTTTACATTAAAGATGGAACCATTGCCGAGGAGTTCACGTATACTGGCAATAAGCGTAATAGCAAGTGTAAATCCGATGCCCATTCCCAGTCCGTCGAGTATGGCCGGGCCAACGGAGTTTTTCTGTGCAAACGCTTCAGCACGGCCGAGGATAATGCAGTTTACTACGATGAGTGGTATGAAAATTCCCAGTGTATTATACAGATCGGGGGTATAGGCTTTCATTACCATGTCAACTACAGTAACGAAGGATGCTATGATCAGAATAAATGCTGCAATACGGACTTTGTCGGGAATAAGATTTTTAAGGGCGGCAATCATCAGGTTTGAAAAAACCAGCACAAAAGTGGTGGCGGCTCCCATACCAATACCATTAATAGCAGCAGTAGTAACAGCAAGTGTGGGACAGGTTCCGAGAACCAGCACAAACGTCGGGTTACTTTTAACCAGACCATCGGTAAAATATCGTGCATTACTCATTTTCAGTTCCTTTCTGAGTTTGGTAATTTTTAAGGAATAGGTCGTATGCTTTCTGAATTCCATCGCAGTAAGCTCTTGACGAAATGGTAGCTGCCGAAATGGCATCAATGGTACCTCCGTCTTTTTTTACCTTAAGCAAACTGTTTGGGAGGTTTGCAATAGTGAGGTTTACAAACTGGTCTGAGAACTTTGGCTGGGTCATGTTGCTCCCAAGTCCCGGAGTTTCTTTCTGCTGAAGGACCACCACTTTATTTATGGATCCGTCTGCACGAAAGCCAACCATCAGGTCAAATCGTCCGCTGTACCCTTTATCGGTATATGTTTTTGCAGCATATCCTACAGTTTTACCTTCAAATGTAGCTTTATAGAAGACAATTCCGTCAATATCACTGGCTGTTGTGAGGGGTTCGTTATCGAAGGCAGGAAGCACTTCCTGAATAGCCTTGACTTCTTTTGCCCGGGCAGCTTCGGCAATGGGTTCTTTAGTAACATTGTATACGAAACCAAGGGCTGCCGACATCACTGCCGAGATCAGCAGCAGCGACAATGTCATGTTTTTGAGAGAGGAACTAAGCTTTGCCATATTCCACTTGTTTTGTAGTCGTTTTAACGGATTTTTTCACAGCAACTGCTCCAAAGCGCTTTGGTTTGAATGCTTTATTGATGAGCGGTGTAAACGCATTCATTATAAGGATAGCAAAGGAAACGCCTTCAGGGTAGGCACCAAAGTTCCTTATAAGGATAGTAAGAAGCCCCGCCCCGATACCAAAGACTATCTGGCCACCGGTAGTCATAGGGGTGGTGGCCATATCTGTAGCCATGAAGAATACACCCAGTATCAGTCCTCCTGCCAGCATACTTATTACAGGATCAAGGTATGCCTCCGGGTTTGCCCACCAAAGTATGGCAGAAAATAAGAATGCAGATCCCAGATAGGCAACCGGTATAGGCCAGGTAATTATTTTGCGGAAAAACATAAAAGCAGCGCCCAGGAGAAGTGCTATAGCCGACACTTCGCCCAATGAACCTCCCTGCGAACCCGTGAGATCATTAAAGTATCCCGGGAAACCGGCCGAAGCCATTATCTCTGTTACAGTTTTGCCGGCCATTCGGCCTTCCTGATACATGCCGAGGGTCGTTGGCCCGGTAAGAGCATCAACCACTTCAGCGCTGAATAAGGGTGTGGGCAAAGGCCAGGTGGTCATTTGTACCGGAAAGGATACCAGAAGAAACACACGCCCGATGAGTGCAGGATTAAACGGATTTTTACCCAGTCCGCCAAAAGCCATCTTGGCAACTCCGATAGACACCAATGCTCCGAGAAGTATTATGGGAACCGGCAGGTTAGAGGGAACATTAAATGCAAGCAAAACCCCGGTTACCATAGCCGAACCGTCGGAAATAGTGGGTGGGCCTTTTAGTATATACTTCTGTATCAGCCACTCAAATGCCATGCAGGCTATTACCGAAAGAAATATTACTCTTGCCGAATCGATTCCAAAAAAGTAAACCGAAACCAGAATTGCGGGAATCATGGCGATGACTACCCCGTACATGATGGATTTTACATCCTGCCGTGCATGAACATGCGGTGATCCGGATACAGTTAATAAGCTCATATTAGTTTTTTACCCTGTTTCTAATAATAGTTCCCACTTTGTTTTTGCCTAATCTGACCATGTCGAGCAAAGGTTTACCTGAAGGACAGATGAACTGGCATGAACCACATTCGATGCAGTCCATTACATTGGCTTTTTCGGCCTCCTCCAGCATTTCACGGCTTGTAGTCTGTGCAATGTAAACCGGTTGTAGACCCATTGGGCATACACTGATACACCGGCCACAGCGTATGCAGCTGAAGCTGACCGCCCGGTGGCTTTCTGTTTCAGGCATTACCAATATACCGGATGTTCCTTTGGTAGCAGGAGCATCGAGCGTTGTGAGTGACTTACCCATCATGGGACCACCGTTAATAACCTTACCGGTATCGGTTGGTAGTCCGCCGGCATGTTCTATCAGCCACGAAACGGGAGTACCAACCCTGACTCTGAAATTCCCGGGTCGGGAAAGTGATTTACCGGTAACGGTAATTACTCGCTCGATGAGTGGTTTGTTTTTCTGAACAGCCTCGTAGACAGCGTATGCTGTTGCAACATTATTTACAACACAGCCAGTTTCGATGGGCAGCTTACCCGAAGGCACTTCACGGCCTGTTATAGCTTTTATAAGCTGTTTTTCACCTCCTTGCGGAAATTTCACCTTAAGGGGTACAACTTCTATGTTTGCGTATGGTGCTGCCAGCTTCTGTAACAATACTATAGCATCTTTTTTATTGTTCTCAATTCCAATGCATGCTTTATCTACACCAAGAGCAATCATTAAAATTCTGATACCGGTGATCACTTCCGGACCTTTTTCGAGCATCAGCCGGTGGTCGGACGTCAGATATGGCTCGCATTCCACACCATTGATAATAAGCATTTCCGCTTTTTTATCCTTTGGAACCATGAGTTTAACATGGGTTGGAAAGGTTGCACCTCCCATACCTACTATTCCCGACTCCTTTATGCGCTCAATGATCTGTTCACGTGTAAACCTGATCTCGGTATCGGTATGTTCTGAACGGTCAACACCTGCTTCCCATTCGTCGCCTTCCACATCAATTATGATGGCAGGACGGCGGTAGCCCGATGTATCTGTTACATTGTCAATTTTGGCAACTGTACCTGAAACCGGAGAGTGTAGATTAGAGGAAATGAATGCTTCGCCTGTGGCAATAAGTTGCCCGACAACCACTTTATCGCCTTTAGCAACTAAAGGATTGGATGGTGCTCCGAGATTTTGCGAAAGTGGTATGCTTACCTGAGCGGGAACAGGAATAGGTGTAATTGGAATTGCCGCAGTAAGTTTATGTTCCTTTGGATGTATTCCGCCTGTATTAAATGTCTTCAAGTGTTACTCCTCCTTTGTTTAAGTTTATCAGGCTTCGGCAAGAGCTTCGGTCTTTTCAGCCTTTTTGTCGGGTTTTGGGAAGTTTAGTTCATGGATAGCTCCTGTGGGGCAGGTTTCTACGCATTTTCGGCAGAGGGTGCATTTTGATGCATTAATGTATGCCAGATTAGATCGCAGGATAATGGCATCAAACGCGCATTCTTTTACGCATTTACCACAACCAATGCAGGCGACCGCACAGTTTTTCTTTGAAATAGCTCCTTTTTCGGTATTATTACAGCACACATATATACGCTGGTTGTCTTTTCCTTTGGGCCGCACTTCGATTATAGCGCGGGGACAGGCTTTAACACAGGCACCACAGGCAACACATTTATCGGCAAGTACTACAGGAAGTCCGGTTACATTATCCATATACATGGCATCGAACTGACAGGAAGCAACACAATCGCCCTCACCGAGACATCCGTTTGGGCAGCCGGTTTCGCCTGCCGAAACAAAATGTGCATAGGCACAGGAGCTTGCCCCTTCGTATCTGATCTTCTGAGGTGCATGTGTTTTGCTGCCATTACAGCGAACCACTGCAACCATCGGATCTGCAACAGCAGCAGCCAGTCCGAGAGCATCGGCAATTTTCTTCATGCCTTCGTTTCCGTTAACCGGACAATTAAGTGCATCAAGGCTTTCGGCTTTAACAATAGCCTCAGCAAGCGCCCTGCAACCGGCCATACCGCATCCGCCACAATTGGCTCCGGGCAGCAGATCGGCTACCACATCTATGCGCGGATCTTCAAAAACCTGAAATTTTTGGGCAATAAAGTACAGTATTACGGCTGCTATGACCCCTATTGCACTCAGGGTCAGTATAGCAAATAGTATGGTAGTATCCACAAACCAGGGGTTTTAAAACAACATCGGGTGTTTAAGTAGCACAAATGTACGTTTTAATGAAAATATCTACAACGATTCAAAGATTTTTTTTCACATCTAAATAGTTGAATATCAACCATGTAATAACTAAGCTAATTTACTGTTTTATAAGTATTTAACCTATGGTTAGCGTATCTATGGGAACCATATACAGGCAAGTGTAGAGGTGAAGATAATATCATATTTAAACAGAACGGCCCGGAATATGCTTTAATGCAGCTATTCACAGGGTAAAAGGCTGCACAAAAGGTGATAAATCTACCTGTTTTCAATGAAGCAGAAAGCGGAAATATTTTTTCATGCGGTTACGCGAAAGGTACAGTATGAAGTAGTATGGTACCAGTATTCCAAGCGACAGCATGGCAGAGATTGCCTCACCGGCATAGTTACTGGCTATAAGCAGCGTGGCTATCAATAGTACAAAAGGAATTACATAACCGAAAACAACTGCCATCCAGCCGGAAGTAGAAACCATTTCGATGTCGACCGAATCGCCCGGGAGTACCACTCTGTCGTGCGGTCGTTCAACGTTTACCACTCTTTCGCCCGAGCCCAGGGAGGTGCAGACACCTTTGGAGTAACACATGGAGCATGCACTCTGGTTATGGATTTTTACGCGGATGTATTTTTCATCCACACGCTCCACGATACCACTTTTTATAACACAATCGACTTTATCACTCATCTCTGTTATTATTTAAGGAGTGGACACTGAAAGAGGAATCACTTTTCCATTCATCCACCGGTTGCCGTTGGTAGCAAAGTGTACAATAAATTCAGCAATGGATTCACTGGTGGTCTGTGCTTTGAAACCAGGAAATGCTGTTTCGAGCATGGTAGTCTGAACACTGCCCGGAGCAAGGCAATTAACGCTGATCTTGCGTGGGGCAAGTTCTACGGCAAGGCACTCTGTGAGTATTGACAGTGCTCCTTTGGAGGAGCTGTACAGAGAAAGTCCCGGAAACTTAACTGATCCCATTACACCTCCCATACTGCTAATGTTCACGATATGAGCACTTTCGCGCAGGAGCGGGAGCATATGCTGTATAAGAAAAAATGGACCTTTGAAATTGGTATTAACAATAGTATCGAATTCGTCGGCAGTGATCTCTTCAAACGGTTTATTTACAATGGCACCGGCATTGTTGATGATAATATCGATACTGCCGCGGCTCTGAGCATCTATCGCCTCTCTGAGAGCTGCATAGTCGCCCGAGATAAGATCGAATGGAAAGATATGCACTCTGTATGACTTTTCAATGCCTGCTTCTTCCTTGATTGATTTAAGCAAGGCTTCATTACGTGAAACGAGATACAGGTTATGCGAAGTGGTTCTGACAAATTCGAGTGCAGTTGCTTTTCCAACACCTCCTGAAGCTCCGGTTATCAATACATTCATGTTAATCAATCTTCTGTTAATGTTTCAATACTTTAAAGTTTCAAAACTTTTAATGCTTCAATACTATTAAATGTTTCAACACTTTTTTTAAATTTCAGGCCTTTAGTCTATTGTTTGAAGACTGCAACAGCCCTTTCGAATATTCCATGCATAAATGCGATTGCCATTCCGTAGTTGGTAACAGGTACCCCTGCAGCAACGGCAGGTCTGACTCTGTTAACCACCTGTTTTTTAGTGAGCACACAACCTCCGCATTGCACTACCAATGCGTAGTTATGAATGGGAAACGGTGTTTGCCCTAACCCTGCAACAACATCAAAGCTTAATTGTTTGCCTGTGAATTTGCTCAGCCAGCCCGGTATTTTGAAACGTCCTATGTCATCGCAGGTAACATGGTGCGTACACGATTCCAGTATAAGTACCCGATCACCGTCCTTGAGTTCTGCAATAAAAGGGGTTCCAGCAATATAGTTTTCGAAGTCGCCCCGCTGTCGCGCCAGCAGTATGCTAAAGCTTGTAAGTGGAATATCGGCAGGTACTGCACCGGCTATCTTACCGAACACCTGACTGTCGGTAATTGCCAGGACAGGACGCGGAGAGGCTTTTCGGATAAAATCTTCCACATCGTTTTCCTTGCAAATCATGACAATGCCATCATGATCAAGGATATCGCGTATTGCCTGAACCTGTGGAAGGATCATTCGTCCTTCAGGAGCTTCGTTATCAATGGGGGTTATCAGCAACACGGCATCGCCCGGCTGAAACAAACCACCCGTAAGGGCTTTCGATGTATAGGCGCTTTCGGGAGTGACTGCAGCTATAGTCTTTAAAAGCAGTGCATTGTCATTTGTCTGTACAGCACTGAACTCCATGACAATGCAGTTATGTCTTGTTTCGAGTGCCGATTTAAAGGATGCGTCAAGAGGCTCTATGTCGCTCTTGTTGTGTATAATGAAAAACGGCACGGAGTATTCTTTGAACCGAAGAAGTAGATCCTCTTCGTACTGTTCGAACGTGTTGTTCACGATCACCAGAATAGCCAGGTCAACAATTTTAAGTGCATCAACCGATCGGGCTATGCGCTTATCGCCCAGCTCACCCGAATCGTCGATGCCGGCAGTGTCTATTATTACGGCAGGACCAATGCCGGGAATTTCCATAGACTTTTTCACCGGGTCGGTGGTTGTTCCCGGTAGGGGCGATACAATGGCCACCTCATGCCCGGCCAGTACATTTATTATAGAACTTTTACCGTTATTTCGTCTCCCAAAGATCCCTATGTGCGGTTTGATTTCTCTTCCTTTCGACATTCTTAGTGTTCAGTTAGCACTTGTAAAGATACAACTAATTAATACAGTCACTTTGTTAATGCAGTCCACTTTATTATGTGTATTTTTGCAGGGTGCTTGAACTGACCAACCCATTGAAGGTTAATATTTCTGGTACATACACATAATATATGAGTGAAAAAATCTTCAGTATTGAAACTTACAGTCCGCTGGAACTTTTCGGAGTAGGCGACAGAAATTTGAATACCATCAGGGAGTTACTTCCTAAGCTTAAAATAATAGCACGCGGTGAGCACATTAAGGTTATTGGAGAGCAGGCCGATATAGATGCGTTTGAATCGCTATTTAAGCTGATTCTGATACATTACGACCATTTTGGTAAAATAACCGAGAACGATATTAAGCAACTGGCAGAGCCCGGCGCTGCTGATATTACCATTAAAAGCTCTCCTGATGTGCTCGTGCACGGTCGAAACGGACAGGTGGTAAAGGCTCGGACAGCCAACCAGGTTAAGATTGTTGAAAGCATTGACAGGAGTGATATGGTGTTTGCTGTGGGTCCGGCGGGTACAGGGAAAACCTATACCGCTGTAGCTCTTGCAGTGCGTGCTTTGAAAAACAGAGAAGTAAAGAGGATCATTTTGACCAGACCTGCAGTGGAAGCCGGTGAAAATCTGGGTTTTCTGCCCGGCGACCTTAAGGATAAGCTTGATCCGTACATGCAGCCGTTGTACGATGCTTTGCGCGATATGCTGCCTCCGCAAAAGCTGCTTACCTATATTGAAGACGGAACGATTGAAATAGCGCCGCTCGCTTTTATGCGCGGAAGAACACTGGACAACGTTTTTGCCATACTCGATGAGGCACAGAACGCCACTGGCAATCAGCTTAAAATGTTTCTGACCAGAATGGGCAGAACATCGAAGTTCTTCATTACCGGTGACCTGACACAAATTGACTTGCCCAAAAACCAACAATCAGGATTAATGCATGCCATTAAAATCCTGTCGGAAATTAAAGGCATCGACATTATTCAACTCGATGAATCGGATGTAATGCGCCACCCTCTGGTAGGACAGATCATCAGGGCCTACGACAGGGATTAATGCTATTTAAGTATAACTTTTATCTCTCCCTGATCTGTATCGGTAATGTATTTTAAAATATACAAACCCGGTGTATAACGTGCAACATCCATAAGTATGTCACCTTTCTGCGGTGTGGTGATGACCTTTTGCACGCAGATAATCTTGCCATCTGCACTTACCAGAGAAAGTTCCATATTTTGGGTGGTTTTAGACCGGTGTTCAATCCTTAACCATTCTTCAGCAGGATTAGGCGAACAGGTAATCTGCAGATTTTTCTGCAATGCATCCTGGTCGTGGACGTTGGTGACGGTACTGGAATAACTGATTTCCCATCCCGGAGCAGTATTTTCGGAATTGGTCATAAAAAGCACATAGGCTCTTCCTGAAGGCACAGTAATATCGGCCGGGATATCGTTACCGGAATACTCTCCCAGCAGTTGCTGATTTGCCAAATTGTATACCCGTAGTTTGTCACTGCCCGCCTCGGTGTTAAATTCACTGAATGAAAGGGTTATGGTTGCTGCATTTTCGGGCTCAATAATATACTTGCAGATGCTGCTGTTGTGGTAATCGCGGTTTCCGCTACCATCAGTAAAAGTTCCGGCAGGTGCAGAGAATTCGGTAATACCGGGACAATAATTTACAATCGTACTGTTGTAGTGAACTTTCCAGCCTTTACCCAGGCTGCCGCTGGTCATAAACTCAATAAAGAATTTTCCGCTGTTGGAGGTAACGGATTGCGGAGCACCGCTCAGAGTGTAGCTTCCTACCAGTGGAGCAGAATTATCCGAGCCATCGTACAGGTTGAGAATATCACCGCTTGCCAGATCAAACCGGTCAAAGTACAGGGTTAATCCCGATATGGAGTCAGTCGGTGCAATCAGCCATCCGCACTGCAGGTTATCGGTGTAATTATTCACCGGACCGCTGCCATCCTCAATGGTTCCGTTGTGCCGTGTAAGGGTATCCACCCCTGAGCAATAATAGGGGTAGTTTGCCGTATTGGGATAAAAATTAACAATAGCTCCCTGGCCGATCGTAAAGTCATTGCCCCCCGGATTCAGGCTTGACAGGTAGAAATAGCCGTTGTATGATCCGCTCCATCCCCAGTTAAAATGGAAGTAATCGGTCCCCTGATAGCCATCTACGTTAAATGCATGACCTCCGGTGCCAAAACCGTGATAGTACAATGGCCATCCGTTATCGAGATTTTCCATCAACAGGTTAGCCCATTCTGTATTACTATAGCTGTCTTTATATTCTAACTGAAGGGTGTTATTATATCCGAAATAATTTTTTAGAGCGTAGGCTGCATCATCGCTGTATGCACCGGAACCAGTAGGTGAATACCCCATATCAACCGCTACCCCGCAATGGTATTGTATTTCGGCCATTTCATAATTATATTCTCCACCTATAGAGGCGTTCATTTCGTTGTAATTGTAGTTTGAATTACCAAAATCAACAAAGAGGTATCCGTAATCGGAGTAATAGCCATGTGTGCCTGTTCCCTGCAACGGGTAACGCCAGTAATTGATGATCTGTGACATGGCAGTAGCAACACAACCAGCGTATACACGTCCACCGGGACCGCCTTCTGCTTCAGGACATAATCCGTTGTAGCGGGCACCCTGATCCCATGTGGTAGTTATAAGGGGTGCAACTTCTCTGTCTCCTCCCCTGCTGCCAGTACTGGCACCTTGCAGTAATTCTGCCCATTCAGCCGCAATTTCAGGAGTAGCAGAGATGTTGTTTTCTCTCAGGTCGTTTATTTGTCTGCTGTAGAACTGCATCCATTCCGCAACAACAGGTGGCACGTCTGTAACATCAAATGCACCCTGGAAAGAGTAGCCCATTACAGGACGGGCAGCATCGTCAGCCGAAACAATAACAAAACCTCCTTTTTCGAAATTTACAACCCATGCATAGTTCTGTTCCTGTTGAAAGGGCCTGACATCAGAGATGTTTCCCTGTTGCCACCGGGCCGAAGTGAAATGACCCGATCTAGCCTGAAGGAAATTCGCTGCCACTTTACTAACGGCCGACTGGTCAATGGGATTGGCATTAGAGAAAGTAATGCAGGTTACAATTGCTAAAAAGGTAATTATTGCTCGGTACATCCTGTTATTTATTATTAATGGATTTAAAAAAGGGCCTTCAAAAGAAAGCCCTTAAAAATAAACATTTTTTGCTGATTAATTCAGAATCAGTTTTCTCGTTATGGTTCCTTTATCGGTCGCAATTCTGATCATGTAAACACCATCGGATAAATCGCCTAACTGCAGTGTACGGCTCACATGACCCGACATGAGTCCGGCCGGTTCTGCATAAACTTCTTTACCTATTAAGTCATGAACAGAGATCTTAACGGTAGCAGGTTCCTGAAGATTAAACTTCACTTCAGTGTAATTGGAAGCAGGATTTGGGTAAATAGCCAGATTCTTTGTTATATCCTCATTGCTTGTATTAACATTGGCAATATAATAGCTTGCTTCAAATCCCTGTGCATTGTTATAACCATTGGCTGAGAACATAAGCATTACCTGACCGGTGCTTGAAACGATAGGTCCGGGCACCTGGTTTCCGGTAAGGTTAGCCAGTAACTGATTTGAAGGAATATCAAATATTTTCAGATAATCAACGCCGTCTTCCAGGTCAAAGGAGGAAAAAACGATAGTTAAGTCAATGGCACCGGGTCCCGGGTTGATCTTCCATTTACAGATACTGTTATTGTTGTAGTTATAGATACCGCTGCCATCGGAAATGTCGCCGGTATGACTTGTCAGGTTAACGATACTGTTGGAGCAGTAGACCGGATAAGTAGAGGAGAATTCTGCCTTAAATCCCTGTGCTTCATTTGAGCCGTCAGTTAAAAATTTAACCAGCATACGGTTACCCTGTGCAGTGAGTATAGAAACTGCCGAGTTCATTCCAAAAGCGCCCAGTAGTGGTGCAGATTCATCAGCACCGTTATATACTTTTATGGAGTCACCTTCTGCAAGATCCATGTCGTAAATATTCAGACTGATAGAAGTAACTGAATCGGCAGGAGCTATTAACCAGGAACATGCGTTATTGGCATCGTACGATGCAAGCGGGCCACTGCCATCCTCGAATGTTCCGAGAGGTACAGTGATAGTGTGCTGATCGCAACCATACGGATAATTGCCACCGGGAACGAAGTTCTTGATCATTCCCTGCTGTGAGCTGTAACCACCCACATCGGTAAGTGAGAAGTAGCCGTTACCGCTGCCACTCCATCCAAAGTTAAAGTGGTACATTTTACCGGTACCTGTTTGCTGAAAACCATCCAATACGAAAGCATGGCCTCCTTCGGGACTTTGTCCGGAATAATACAGTGGTTTGTTGGCGTTAAGGTGTTCAACGATAGTGTTTTCCCATACAGTCGGCGTGTAGCTTATTTTCTGCATGTAAGCAACAGCGCTGGAATAACCAAAATAGCTTTTTAATGCGGGAGGCACATCATTGCTGTATGCACCCGATCCATCGTTACCATACATCATGCGTACAGAAACACCGCAATGATACTGCAGCTGTGCAATGGCATTAACTGATTCGCCCATGTTTCCGTTCAATGAGTTCACCATGGCATCCCAGTTATAGTAGGTTTCGCCGAAATTTGCAGTCTGTGTGCCATAACCCTGTGCGTAATAGGAATAGGTTCCTGTTCCTACGATCGGATAACGGTAATAGTGCATTATCATCGACATGGCAGTTGCAACACAACCTGCATACACATGACCACCCGGGCCTGCTGGGTCGGCCGGACAATGTGCATTATAAGGAGAACCCTGGTCCCATGTAATATCCAGTAATGGCTCAACGTCTCTTGAACCGTCAAAAGTCATGCGGGGATTATTTCCGTAGGTATATATGCTCCACTGCTGCACAGCATTTTCTTCAGCAGCAATATTGTTCTGACGTGCAAACTCAATTTGTTCTGCATAGCTGCTCAGAAAAGAAGCAAAGTTGGCATCAATTTGCCCTTTAGGGAATGCTCCTTCGACAGAATACCCGATTACAGGTGTGAATACATCGTCGGCAGCAATAATAACCCATCCACCCGGTTCAGCATCGAATATGTAATATACCGGTTGACCATTTGACATGCGGGTGCTGACTAGCTGCATATTGATATCATTCGCTGAGAATGCCTGACCAGTTGTGGCAAACCGCTCGAACATAAAATTACGGGCTACTGAAGTAGCGGCTTCGGGCTGTACTACGGCGGCCATGATCTGGCCGGTAAAAAGAACAGCTGCTAAAAGGGAAAGTAATTTTCCAAATTTCATAGTATTGAACTAAATTGGTGAAAATAAATAACGCAGGGGTCAAAAGTATAAAAAAATACTTTCGATGACACCCTGCGTTAAAAAATACATTAAATTAAGTTACCTGTATTCTATTTGTAACCAACAATTAGTTTACCGGCCGAAATACCTGAAACGCCCGTTATGCGTACAATATAGAAGCCAGGCTCCAGATCTGAGACGTTTACGGTATGTAGTGAGGTACCCTTTAGCAGATTTTGCTGATAGACAACGCTTCCCTGTGGATGCAGTATTTCAAGAACAGCACCTGACTGAAGATTATTAACCCTGATGTTTATATTGTCATTGGATGGGTTGGGGAATATCTGCAAACGGGAATCCTGTGCAACGTTCTGTGAAGCCGAAACACTGTTAACGATTTCAATATTATCAACAAACACATTATCGCCCTGGCCCTGGGCCTTATCAGAGAACCTGGTACTTGCCTGCAGGGTGATATCGAATACCTGACCGGCATAGGCTGACAGATCGAATGCAACCCTGGTCCATGGATCAGCACCTGCGGTTACCGGATTGAAATTTACTGTGCCGTTATAATCATGAACCGGTTCGCCGTTTACCAATACGCGGAACCAGGAGAATTTTGGTCCAAGACTGAACGTCTGCCTAAGGTCGAATGCAAGCTTAATATTGGTAAAGTTTCTGGCATCAACACCACATAAATGGGCCTGGCTGACGAATATAGCGTTTTCACCCCATGCCTGTTCCGGAGTGGTAGCAGTTGCAGAACCTTTCCACCCGACAGGGATTGGATCTCCGTGGAAATGCATGCCCCATGAGCTGTTGTTGGCTGCACGCAGATCTATGTTGGTCTGTGATTTGGTGGAATCAGAAAGCACAAAATAACCCGGCGTACCATCTTCCATATCAAGTGTATAATTGGGGGCTATACCCTGAACATTAATAAAATTCTCAAAAGTCTTTGAGGTGAAGCCGTTGGCATTGGTTGCCGTTAGCGTAATGTGGTAATATCCCTGATTCAAAAATTCAACTTCCGGGTTTTGTGAAGTTTCATTTGTTCCGTTAACAAACTCAAAGGTGTTGGGTTCTATTGCCCAGCTCCAGGAAGCCGGTCCGTAAAGAGAACTGTCGTACAAAATCACAGGCTCTGCAATACAGGGCAGACTGTCAGAAACTGCTATGGCAACATACGGAGTTGGACTTGTCACTACCTGCACATAATCAAAATAAGTCACTGTACTGGTACCAAATTCATTGGTAACAGTAAGCGTAACATCGTAAGTGCCGGCAACCGGGTATAGTATGTTTTGCGGATTTATGTCGTTACTTGTAGAAGGAGTTGCGCCTTCGAACGTCCATTCATATTCTGAAGGTACTCCGGTTGATTCACTGATGAAGTTAATGGAAGTTCCGGGTAATATCACTTCGACCGGTGTATAGAAGGCTGCGGTTGGTTCATAGGGAGTATTCGACACGGCTGCATAGGCATCGATTCTGCCTGCACCCAGCAATCCGATAAAGTTTGGATTTTGCGAGCTTATGTCGGCTGAAGTAGTCTTCATGATCGACTCTACCTGGGCAGGAGTAAGATCAGGATTAACCGACAGGATTAGACCCGCAACACCTGCTGCAACCGGAGAAGCCATCGAAGTTCCGATATAGGCATCGTAGTAACCAAATTGTCCGGAACTGTATGTAGTGCTCATTACGCCCGAAGGCCCCGGACTACCTATACCACCGGGGCTGGAAACATCCACGGTAGTGCTGAAGTTGGAAAAGTCACTCTTAACATCGTTCCAGTCAATTGAGGCAACAGAAATAACATTATTGTATGCTGAGGGATAATGGGGTGAAGACACATTATCGTTACCGGCGGCAGCTATTAAAACCACACCCATATTAGTAACGGTATTCATGAGGTTCTGATTGGTTGCCGAATAACCGGGCCCGCCCCACGACATGTTGATCACATCTGCGCCATTGTTTGCAGCCCACTGTACTCCCTGATAACCGGCAGAAATACTTCGTGGCTGTGTATTATTGGATGCCTTTATGGCAATAATGCTGACATTATAACCGATGGAAGCAACCCCTATACCATTGTTACTGGCAGCTCCAATAAGTCCGGCTACGTGGGTACCATGCGACCAGTCGCCGGGATCACCGGTTCCGGGAGGGCTGGCGTTGTTTGTTGCGTAGTACACATCGCGCTGAGCGACGATCTTACCGGCAAGATCCGGATGATCAACCCATACTGCATTATCAACTACGGCAACTTTAATGTTGGCATCACCGCGTGTTACATCCCATGCCTGCTCTGCCTTAATGAGATCAAGGTGCCAGTTCCAGTTGTTAGGGCCGTTGTAGAGCATATACAGAGAGTCATTTGGCATATAGCTGATTCGGTCGAGCGGTACTTTCTCCACATACTCCAACTGCGGATGATCCTTTAACCTGTCTATTACTTCGTCAATCTTTTTAATGTCACCTATCTCGAGCATGAGCGTCCGTAAAAGTTTAGGATCGTTGTTCAGATAAAATGGTCTGCTGAGGCTTTCAACAACGAAAGATTGAGCGAGTGACCGGATAATGGGGACGGTGTTGATATTTACCTGGTTGTTCTCATCAACGGTAAATGTAATCGGCTCAGAGTCCTTAAATTTTAAATACAGCTTTCCGTCCTGATAATCAGAACTGTAAGTTTGAGCAGATGCCCCGGTAATCGACAGAGTAAAAAGTACAATTACTAAGGAGACTGCCTTTCGCATGGTAGTAGTTACGTTCATCTTTTTTCCTTTTAATTTTCCCAATTAACAAAGATAGCGCTCTTTTGTCACATTCAAAGACAGTTTATTAACTTTGACGAATTAATCAACCCTATCTCTTTAATGCGCAAAGATCTGATTTTAATCAACATAGCAAAACTTACCGGTATAATTGAGGACGATACCCTGTATAAGAAGGGTGCTGAGATGGCACAACTGAATACGTTATCGGATGCCTGGTTAAAAATTTCGGGTACCAACATTGAAGATTACGGAACAGGCCAGGTTCCGGACCCGGAAGGTTATGAAGTTATTGACTGTAAAGGTAAAATGGTGTTTCCGGCATTTTGTGACTCGCATACGCATCTTGTATATGCCGAAAGCCGCGAAATTGAATACATAGATAAAATAAAAGGACTTTCGTACGAAGAGATTGCACGGCGCGGAGGTGGCATTCTGAATTCGGCGCGACGTTTGCACGATGCATCGGAAGAAGAATTAACGAGAGATGCCCTTAACCGCCTCAGTGAAATTACCGGCTACGGTACCGGGGCTGTGGAGATCAAAAGTGGATACGGACTGACAGTGGAAGATGAACTGAAAATGCTCAGGGTAATTCAGGCACTGAAGCGTCTCAGCCCGCTCACCATTAAAGCCACTTTCCTTGGTGCACATGCAGTGCCTCTGGAATATCGCGGAAGGCAGTCAGAATACGTTGACCTGGTAGTTAAGGAAATGATACCACGTGTGGCAGAAGAAAAACTTGCCGAATATATTGACGTGTTCTGTGACAAGGGATTTTTTACCGTGGAAGAAACTGCCAGAATGCTCGAGGCAGGTAAATCGTACGGGCTCATTCCGAAGATTCATGCCAATGAGCTGGACTACTCAGGCGGCATTCAGGTGGGAGTTAAATACAATGCTTTGTCGGTAGACCATCTGGAGTATACCGGAGAAGAAGAGATAGAGGCACTGCTTTATTCATCAACCATGCCTACCTTATTGCCCGGTGCAGCATTCTTCCTGAATATGGTGCATGCTCCTGCGCGAAAGATGATCAGTGCCGGGTTACCGGTTGCCCTGGCAAGTGACTTTAATCCGGGTTCTTCCCCTTCAGGGAATATGCAGCTAATTCTGTCTATGGGATGTATCATGTTCAGAATGCTGCCGGAAGAAGCGATCAATGCCTGTACCATAAACGGAGCATACGCCATGGGACTGGAAAAAACGCACGGTTCTGTTACCAGAGGCAAGGTAGCCAGCCTGTTCATTACCAAACCTGTTCCATCCGTTGAATTCATGCCCTACTATTATGGCAGTAACAAGGTGGAATCGGTGATCATTAACGGAAAACTAATTAATTAAAAATAACTAAGTGAGATGAAACAAATAATCGAGTGTGTTCCGAATTTCAGTGAAGGCCGCGACATGTCGGTAATAGCACATATTACCGATGCAATAAAAACCGTTGACGGGGTAAAGCTGCTGGACGTTGATCCGGGTGCAGCAACAAACCGTACCGTTGTTACCATTGCAGGCGAACCCGAACAGGTAATTGAAGCTGCATTCAGGGCTATAAGGAAAGCTATGGAAGTTATTGACATGAGCAAGCACAAGGGAGAACATCCGCGCTTTGGTGCAACCGATGTGTGCCCGCTGGTTCCGGTAGCTAATATTACCATGGAAGAAACCGTTGTTTATGCCCGCAGGCTTGCCGAACGTGTTGGAACAGAGCTTGGAATACCTGTATATTGCTATGAGAATGCTGCTTATTACGAAAACAGACGCAACCTGGCTAACTGCCGTGCAGGGGAATATGAAGGATTACCGGTTAAACTGACAAACCCCGACTGGAAACCTGACTTCGGACCGGCTGCTTTTTTACCGCGTACCGGTGCTGTTGCCATAGGAGCACGCGATTTTCTTGTTGCCTATAATGTTAATCTCAATACCACCTCTACACGCAGAGCTAATGCCGTTGCATTCGATATAAGAGAAAAAGGCAGGCCAATGCGGGAGGGGAACCCAATCACCGGTAAAATTGTAAAAGACGAAAAAGGGAATCCGGTTAATATACCCGGCTCGCTTAAAGCCTGTAAGGCGATCGGCTGGTTCATTGAAGAATACGGTATAGCCCAGGTAAGTATCAACCTTACCAATATAGCCATTACTCCTGTACATGTTGCCTTTGAGGAAGCCTGTAAGAAAGCGCAGGAAAGGGGTATGCGTGTTACCGGCTCAGAACTGGTAGGCCTTGCCCCCCTTAAAGTATTTACTGATGCTGGCAAGTATTTCCTGCGTAAGCAAAACAGATCAGTCGGGGTATCGGATGCTGAGCTTATTAAAATTGCTGTTAAGTCGCTGGGGCTCGATGATCTGAAGCCTTTTAATCCGGCCGATAAGATCATTGAATACGTGCTGGCCAAAGAAGAAACCGGTCGCAAGCTTATGGATATGAGTTGTAAAGCTTTCGCGGATGAAACCGCATCCGAATCACCGGCACCGGGTGGCGGATCTATAAGCGCCTATATGGGAGCTTTGGGTGTTTCGCTGGCAACCATGGTGGCAAACCTTTCTTCGCATAAACCGGGTTGGGATGAGCGCTGGGAAGAGTTCTCCGAATGGGCTGAAAAAGGGCAGAAACTGAAGGACGAACTGCTGCATCTGGTAGACGAAGACACCAATGCATTCAACAAAATTATGGATGCATTCGGATTACCAAAAAACTCGGAACAGGAGAAAGCTGATCGTACAAAAGCTATTCAGGAAGCTACAAAATACGCCATTGAAATACCTTTCAGAGTAATGCAGAGGTCGTATGATACGTTCGAAATCATAAGAGCCATGGCCGAAACCGGCAACCCGAACTCAGTAACCGATGCCGGTGTTGGTGCACTTGCTGTAAGATCGGCTGTTATGGGTGCGTTTTTGAACGTTAAGATCAACGCCTCCAGTTATAAGAATAAGGAGTTTGTAGACCGTATTCTTGCCGAAGGTATTGAAATAGAAAAGAAAGCCAGGGAACAGGAAGAAACCATTATGGCAATTGTTAACAGTAAGATACAATGACACATGAACTGGTAACCGTTGCGGTTCTATATTTTACATCGTACTTTGCCATCATCAACCCATTGGGAGTAATGCCGGTGTTTATGACCATGACAGCCGACATTCCGGAAAAGCAGAGAAGAACCACTGCCTTTAAAGCCGTGTTCACTGCATTTATTACGCTAATACTCTTCGCGTTTGCCGGACAGTTGCTGTTTAAGTTCTTTGGCATTTCAGTTAATGGATTCAGAATTGTGGGTGGGGTTATTTTCTTTATAATGGGGTATGACCTTTTGCAGGCCCGCATCAGTAAAATACGCATGGATGAAGAGATGGTTACAAAGTACGTTAACGACATCTCCATCTCCCCGCTGGGTATACCTATCATAGCCGGACCGGGCGCCATAACCAATTCCATTATTTTGATGGAGGACAGTCCGACCTTTGAACTTAAGCTGATCCTAATATTTTCGATAGTTCTTACCCTGTTCATTACCTGGGTTGTACTACTGAGTTCAGGTAAGATATTGCAGCTCATTGGTCCGACAGGAAACAAGATAATGATGAAGCTTATGGGACTGATAATGATGGTAATAGCAGTAGAATTCTTTTTTGCAGGCCTGAAGCCCATACTGCAGGATATCATTAGCGGAGTATGAACAAATAGGGTTAGGATATGGTTTTGTAAATGCACGCAGTGTAAAATAAAGTTTGTATATTTGCCGAACTGAGGAGGATACCGGTTTACATTCGCGGTATCCTCTTCACATGTCAAATTGAATCATCTACATGATATATTCCATAATTACCGGTTCAGGCAGTTACCTTCCTGAGCGAATTATACGTAATGCTGATTTTCAGACAAGCACATTTTACGAATCCACCGGTGCGAAAATAGAACGTTCACTCACTGAAATCATTGATAAATTTCAGCAAATAACCGGTATAAATGAGCGCAGGTACATTGAAGACCACATGGTTACATCCGACATGGCTACCCTTGCAGCAGAAAAAGCGCTTGCCAATGCCGGTATAGATAAAGAAACTCTTGACTATATAATAGTAGCTCAGAATTTCGGAGATGTAAAAGCGGGCGACACACATTCTGACCTTGTTCCGTCACTAGCGGCAAGAGTAAAATACAAACTGGGGATCAGCAATCCGTCAACGGTAGCATACGATATTGCTTTCGGTTGCCCGGGATGGCTACAGGCTGTGATTCAGGCCGACTATTATATCAAATCAGGTGATGCCCACCATGCCCTTGTCATAGGGGCCGAATCCCTTTCAAGGGTTTCTGATCCGCACGACCGCGACAGTATGATATACAGCGATGGGGCCGGTGCTGTAGTTTTAAGCAGCATGGAAAGCGATACCCCTGTTGGCATCCTGTCACATATTACCCGCTCCGATGCAATGGATTACGCATATCTTCTTAAGATGGACAAGTCGTATAAGCAATCAGACAGCAACGAAATGTATCTAAAGATGAATGGGCGTAAGTTATACGAATATGCTTTAAAGACCGTACCCGCAGCAATAAAGGCATGCATTGACAAAACAGGGCTGGGCATTGACCATATTGAGAGAATACTTATTCATCAGGCCAATGAGAAGATGGATGATGCCATAGTTAACAGGTTATATGAACTTTACGGTATCAAAAAAAGGCCGGAGTTCTCCATGCCTATGACCATAGCAGATTTTGGGAATAATTCTGTGGCAACCCTTCCAATTCTTTACGATCGTATTTTGAACAATCACGTGGAGAACCATTTACTTAACGCAGGTGATCATTTTGTATTTGCTTCGGTAGGTGCAGGAATGAATGTGAATGCTCTGGTGTATAAAATGCCCAAATAGCAGTCCTTAGTCTCTTGCAACTTCTATTTTCACGTTTTTCCGCTTAAGCAACTGTCCTTTTACTTTTTTTAGTACTTCGCGCACCCGGCTGCGCTTAACAGCAGCAAGGGAAGCATAATCGAGTACTTCAATCCGGCCCAGATCGTCTTTTTGTAATTCAGCCACCTGCATAAAAAAGCCGGCGATATCACCCTTGCTTATCTTATCTTTTCTGCCTGCACTGATATACAATGTTTCCCAAAGGGTGGGTGGTGGTAGTTTCACCTGCTCAGGCAGGGTAATTTGCTGTACTTCTTCGGTTATAAAATCGGGAAGGTAGTCTTCAGCAGCAAGTATAAGCCATATTTTACCGTCGGCATTCATTCTGGCTGTCCTGCCGTTACGGTGCGTCCAGGCATTAGCCGAAACAGGCAGCTGATAATGTATAACATTCCTTATCTCAGGAATATCCAGTCCCCTGGATGCAAGATCGGTTGACAGCAGCAAGTGATGTGAACCATTGCGGAACCGGGCTAAAGCAAGCTCCCGGTTTTCCTGTTCCATGCCTCCGTGAAAAATGCCATGAGCAATTCCTTTATCTGACAGCAAAGCACTGAACCGTTCCACGGCTTCGCGGTGGTTGCAGAAAACTACGTCTGACTGATCCTCCAGGTGACAAATAAGCCGGAATAACAGATCAAGCTTGTCGGTACCTTCCGCCCGGAGTATATGGTACGCAATCTGCCCTGAACTTTTATGCTCTGAGTAATCCAAAAGCACAGGGTCTTTTAACAGCGCAAAGTCGGGTATCGGATCAATTCCGGTTGCAGAAGTAAGTATTCGGGCGTTTACGTTTTTGAGCGACCGGATAATGAACTCCATTTCTTCTTTAAAACCCAGCTCCAAAGATTTATCAAATTCATCCAGCACCAGCGTTTTTATGTTTGCAGGATCAAAAGAGTTTCTTCGCAGGTGATCGGCAATACGACCGGGAGTTCCAATAAGTAAGGGAGGCGGAGTGGAAAGGTTGTTCTTTTCAATGCGCATAGGATGCCCGCCATAACAACTGTTGACCTTAACACCTGTTTGCATGCTACGGAACACTTTCTCAATCTGAAGTGCAAGTTCCCGCGAAGGGGTAATTATGAGTGCCTGTACCTTCTGCAAATCGGAACTCAGGAGACGGAGAACGGGCAATAAAAAAGCAAGCGTTTTTCCGGAACCTGTCGGTGAGATGAGAACGACATGCCTGTTTGGCCTGATAGTCTCCAAAGCTTCCTGCTGCATTGGTTTGAGCGCATGGATGTGCAACCGGCGCAGATACTCTTCCATGAGCCTGTTTTATAAAGAAGTTACAATGTTGGAATGATGAGTGTGATGATCCAGTATATTAAACCTGAAATAATCATCGCAGCAGGAATTGTCAAAAACCAGGCAGTCATGATATTGGCTGCAACGCCCCATCTTACCGCTGAAAGTCTTCGTGTAGCACCAACCCCCATTATAGAGCCGGTGATGGTATGGGTTGTACTAACCGGAATACCTGCAAGTGTGTTGGCAATAACCGTAATAGCACCTGCTGTTTCGGCATTGAATCCGTGTACGGGCCTTAAATCTGTCAATCCATTACCCAGTGTTTTAATAACTTTCCATCCTCCAAGATAGGTACCCAGTGCTATGGAAGTATATGCACTGATAACTACCCATGTGGGCACATAGAAGGTATCGCCGAGATACCCGGTGCTGAATAATAGTATCGCAATAATACCCATGGTTTTCTGTGCATCGTTACCACCATGCCCCAGACTGAATATAGCGGAGGATACCAGCTGCATTACCCTGAAGAACGAATCAACCTTATATGGCGATTTATTTCGGAATAAATACATGGTCAGAGACATCATGAGGAACGCGATAATGAATCCAATGAGTGGAGACAGGAATATGAAAATAATTATTTTAAAGATACCGCTTGCAATGATGTATTTTGTTCCGCCAATTATAACTGCAGGGCCAAGCAAACCGCCTATCAGAGAATGCGAAACACTGATCGGCAGACCGTAATGAGTACAGAAATAGACCCAGCTAATACCTCCAATGAGTGATGCGAGAATAAAATATTCATTTACAATTTCGGGAACAATAATACCCTTACCGATAGTATTTGCAACATGCAATCCTAAAACCAGCACAGCAGCAAAATTCCAGAAAGCAGCCCATAATACAGCTACCTTAGGTGTTAGTACTCTTGTCGAAACGATAGTAGCAATGGAATTGGCGGCATCATTCATGCCGTTGAGAAAATCAAAACCTAATGCAATTACTATACAGACAATTACAACAATGTCCATCTGTTATCTTTTAAGGCTTATCAGGCGTTCTTTACAATAATAGTTAAAAATACATCGGAAACATCTTCACAACGGTCCATTGCTTTCTCGAGCGAATTGAGAATATCTCTTTTCTTGATAAGGCTTATGGCATTTGTTTCATTGTCGAAAATCTCAGAGAGGAAAGAGTAATTGAGTGCGTCTGATTCGTTTTCCAGTTCACCAATGCGATAACAATTATCTTTGAAATGGTTAATCTTATGGATATCTTTCAGTCCTATGGTAACCTCATTGATTTCTTCAGATGCTTTGATGAGCAGATCGGCCATTTGCATAAAAACAGGTGGTATTTCATACAAACGGTATAACTGCAGACGGCGAGCTGAAGTGTTAATAAGATCAACAACTGTGTCAATTCTGTTGGTTAATTTGTGAATGTCTTCCCGGTCGAACGGAGTGATGAAGGTAGAGTTGAGCTCATCAAAAATTTTGGCGGTAATTCTGTCCCCTTCTTTTTCAAGTTTCTTGACTTTCTTAACGAGTTCATTGCGGTTGGACTCTTCTTTAGCAAGCAGCAGTTCTTTAAATGTAAGTGAACACTTAACCAGATTGGAAGATGCTTCACAAAATAATGGGTAGAACTTTTTGTCTTTTGGGACTAATAACTGGAAAACCTTATCAAGTTTCATAGAACGAAGTGTAATTTATCCTGGCAGCCGTATTTATAAACCGGCATGCAAATGTACACAGTAAGTTCAAAAAAACGAAACCCGGAGAAGATATTTTTAGCAAACAACTATCTGCCACTTATTACAATAAGCGAATCAACTTCTTCACTACCACCTGCTGAAAAGGCGGTAAATTTCAGTACACCAGTCTTTACAGGCTTGAATTCAAAGACAGTATCGGTGATCTGATAAATATCGTTACATATACCGTTGGTAGATTCGAATGTTCCGGTGCCGGTGATATATACTGTTGAATCGCTTTCTTTTGTCAGCTGGAGTTCGAGGTCAGACCAGCACCCATTGGGAGCTCCCCCTTTAACCGGAATATTTATATATTGCCCAACTAAAGCAGTATCGGGAAGTGAAAATTCATCGATTATGATCCAGCCCGTATACTTTACATGATTTGTACCTTCTTCAAGGCAGGAAGAAAAGATAAATGGCAGCAGAAACAAGACAAACAGCTTTTTCATGTGGCTTAGATTAACATAGATTGGATTAACACAAATAGCTTGCCAACAAAGGTAATTATTAATCAAAAGCGGCTAAAAACCTATAATATTTTCGTCCGGGCAAAAAGTTTAGTCTTAACTTTGCATAGCGATCAGGATACATATTTAACAGCATATTATGCCGGCAATTATTACGCTTACAACAGACTGGGGTTTACTGGATCATTACGTTGGCGCAGTAAAAGGAACTATTCTCCGCAGGTTGCCGGATGTAAATATTGTGGATATCACACACCTGGTGCCGCCGTTCGATATAAAAAAGGCTACTTTTATACTGAGGAATGCTTTTCCACATTTTCCTGCAGGCACTATTCACATCATCGGAATATCAACAGAAGAGAGTGAAGCTACTCCACACATTGTGGCATTGTACAAGGGGCACTATTTTATTGGTGCTGACAATGGCATTTTTAGCCTGTTATTTGATGAGCTGCCTGAAAAAATAATTGAGTTGCAGGTACCGCAGGATACAAGGTTTTTCACTTTTTCAAGCAGAGACCGTTTCGTTAAGACAGCCATTCACCTGGCACTGGGAAATCCGCTGGAAGAACTTGGCATTAGCAAAACAGAGCTTACACCTCTTATGTCAATGAGGCCTGTTCTTGTGGGCAACCAGATACAAACACGCGTACTCTATATTGACAATTACGAAAATGTATTTTTAAACTTACCTTCGGTCGAATTTGAAAAAGCATGCCGGGAAAGAAAGTACGCACTTCTCGTAAGAGGTCAGGAATATAAAAAGAACAAGGTAGATCAGGCTTATGGCGATGTTCCTGAAGGAGAGATGGCTGTTCTTTACAGCACTACCGGATTTGTGGAGATAGCAGTTAATCGTGGCAATGCTGCAAGTTTACTTGGTTTCAGGCCTGATGATGTGGTAATTATTGAGTTCTACGACTAAAGGAATTTTTAAGTATTTTTGCTACCCGTATTTACCTCCGATACCAATATGTTAACACTCTTCCGTAAAGAAATACTAAGTTTTCTGAATTCACTCATCGGGTATGTTGCAATTATAGTATTCCTTGCTATAAACGGGCTGTTTCTCTGGGTTTTCCCCGGGGCTTTCAACCTGGTTGATTATGGCTATGCATCGCTCGACAACTTCTTTGTGATTGCTCCCTTTGTTTTCTTATTTCTGATACCGGCAATTACCATGCGCTCTTTTGCAGAGGAAAAACGTGCAGGCACTATAGAAATACTAATAACAAAGCCGATTACCGACTTCAGCATTCTGATGGCTAAATACCTGGCCGGGCTGACTCTTGTTGTGGTTTCGCTGCTCCCGACACTAATCTATGTTTTCTCGGTATATCAGCTGGGGCTGCCCAAAGGTAATCTGGACTTCGGAGGACTCTGGGGCTCATACATCGGGCTTTTATTCCTTGCAACAGCGTTCACTGCCATTGGGCTCTTCGTATCGTCTGTAACAGATAACCAGATTGTTGCATTTATTGCGGGACTGGTTATAAGCGGATTTGCTTACATAGGTTTCGAACTTATTGCAGATATGGCCCTGTTTGGCAAAGCAAGTCTATTTATTAAATCGCTCGGAATACAGGAACATTATGCCTCTATGAGCCGGGGTGTTATTGATACACGCGATGTACTGTACTTTCTGAGCGTTAACACTGTATTCCTGTTGCTTTCAAAAATTTCACTGGAGAGCAGAAAATGGGACAGATACGCAAAAAGGAACAACCGGCTTGACAACACTGTGCAGCTGGCTGCAGGCCTCATCATCATTGTGCTGATAAATATTATTGGTTCTTATCTGTTTACCCGGTTCGATCTTACTTCGGAAAAAAGGTATACTCTTTCGAAATCCACACGTAAACTCATCCGGGAAACCGATGATATCATTTATTTTAAAGTGTACCTGGAAGGTGAATTTCCATCAGGTTTTAAACGCTTAAGCCAGTCAACCCGAGAAATGCTCGACGAGTTCAGGGCTTACAGCGACAATATACAATACGAATTTATAGACCCGACTGCATCTGAAGATCCCAAAACAAGAAAAGATATTTATGACCGGCTGATTGAACAGGGCCTCGTTCCTACCGACCTTGCAGTAAGAACCAAAGAAGGACAGAAACAACAAAGCGTTTTTCCGGGAGCACTTGTTACGTATAAAGGCAGAACCATTCCCATCAGCCTGCTGGCCAACCAGCTGGGTGCTCCACCCGAAGCTATCATCAATAACAGTATACAGGCACTGGAGTACAACATTGTGAGTGCTATAAGAAAACTCAGTTCAGTGCTTAAACCTAAAATTGCATTTACACAGGGACACGGAGAATTGATTAAGCTGGAAACAGCAGACATTGCAGTCGCTTTATCTGATTATTATACAGTGGAATATGCTGATCTGAAAGGAAATATTAATGCCTTTACCGAAAGGGCAGAAACAGAACCCGGTAAATTCAACATTGTAAATAAGTATGAAGCACTGATAATTGCCAAACCCGATTCGCTGTTTAATGAGAAGGACAAGTTTCTGATTGACCAATTTGTAATGCGGGGCGGGAAAATACTCTGGCTGATAGATCCGGTATTTGCAACCATGGATAGTCTTCAGACTGTAAACCGTACCATAGGCATTACACAGGATATTAATCTTAACGATTTATTGTTCAAATACGGGGTCAGGCTTAACAGTAATCTGATTATGGACCTGGCGGCACTGCCAATACCTATGGTGACCGGATACATGGGCAATCAGCCACAGTTTGAATTTTTCCCGTGGCCGTATTTCCCGGTACTTACCAGTACTTCTTCACATCCCGTGGTAAAGAACATTAACGCAGTGCGAACAGAATTCATTAGCAGCATTGATACGGTAGGCGACCCTTCCATCAAAAAAACTATTCTTCTGCGCAGTTCGCAATATACGCGTATTGCACAAACACCGGTAATGATAACACTGGAAATACTTGGAAGAGATCCGAATACCCGCGACTACAGCGACCAGCCACAGGCTGTGGCTGTATTGCTCGAAGGCGAGTTTGAATCTGTATTCAATAACAGAATTCCCAAAGAGATTTCGCAGGCTCCGGAAATTGGTTTTACTAAAAAGAGCGATAAAAATCGAATGGTCGTGATCTCTGACGGTGATGTGATCAAGAATCAGGTTCAGTTTTCAAACGGTAACTATATCCCCCTTCCACTGGGATATGACAGGCATACAGGTCAGACATTCGGCAATAAGGAGCTTATAATGAATGCCGTTAATTTCCTGTGCGATGATGAGGGTCTCATGGCTGTGAGGTCAAGAGAACTCAGGCTGCGGGCACTTGATGTGACAAAAGCACGTGAGAACCTGCTGATGTGGCAGCTGACGAATATTGCGGTGCCGGTTTTACTGATTATCATTTTCGGAATTATACAATTTGCGTTGCGTAAACGACGTTTCAGCAAATAACTATACCAACTTATGAATAAAAACAAGACTATACTGCTTATCACTTTTATTCTGGCCGTGCTGGCTTTGATATTAATATTCTCGCGCAGCAACACTACTCTCAGAAAAGATGTGAGTGAGTTTGCCGTAAGAGACACTGCTACCATCACTAAAATATTCATGGCCGATAAAACCGATCAGAAGATTCTTCTGGAACGTGCTCCCGGTGGCAAATGGAGGCTGAATAACAAATACGAAGCACACGCCGAGAATCTGCAAACTCTGCTCAGAACACTGGCCAATATGGAAGTTCGTGAACCGGTTGCCAAAGCTGCGCATAACAACATATTAAAGGTAATGGCTGCCAAGTCAGTCAAGGTTGAAATATACCAGCACAGATATCGTCTCGACATTGCAGGTATTAAGCTGTTCCCCCACGAGAAACTAACCAAAACCTTCTATATTGGCGACCCGACAATGGATAACAGTGGTACGTTTGGACTGATGGAAAATGCCGATACGCCTGTTGTACTCTATATGCCCGGACTCAGGGGCTTCATTGCCTCGAGGTTTTCGACACTCGAAACTGACTGGAGAGTGCATACCGTATTTGATAAAAAGCTGCCCGAAATACAGGATATTATAGTGGAGTTCATAGATCAGCCAAATGAATCGTATAAGATCATCAATCAAAATAACGAAAGCATCAAACTTATCCGTTTATTCGACAACACTGAAGTACCGGGATACGACACTCTCAAAATGATAAGCTTTGTAAATGCTTTCAGAAAAATACGGTACGAAGCACTGATGAACGATATGGAACCTCAAAGGAAGGATTCTATTATAAATTCCATGCCCAAACATCAGATAACCCTTAATGCTAAAGACGGCTCCAGGCAAAGTGTACGCACCTTTGTGAGGATGTTGCCTGAGCCGGAAATTGATGTGTTTGACGGTTCTGTTGTAACCTATGACCGCGACAGAATGTTTGCACTCGTTAACGAAGAAGACTTTGTTATAGTTCAGTTTTTCGTTTTCGATAAGATATTGTTGCCGCTTTCTGCTTTTAAACCAATTTAAAGACCAACCAATGAAAAAGTTGTTCTCGTCGCGTGTACTGGTTACCGGTGGTGCCGGTTTTATTGGATCGAACCTGATTGAAGCACTGCTTGCACAAAATAATAAAGTAGTGTGCCTTGACAATTTTTCGACGGGCAAACAAAGCAACATAAGCGCATTTAAAGACAATCCGGACTTTACACTGATAGAGGGCGATATTCGTGACACCGATGCCTGTAATGCAGCCTGTAAGGGAGTTGATTATGTATTGCACCAGGCAGCTCTCGGCTCTGTGCCGCGTTCGGTTAACGACCCCATCACAACCAACAATGTAAACATTGGCGGTTTTGTAAATATGTTGGTTGCAGCGAGGGATGCAGGTGTTAAACGCTTTGTTTATGCAGCCAGTTCCTCTACCTATGGTGACCATAAAGCATTGCCTAAAGTAGAAGATATAATCGGAAAACCCCTTTCGCCCTATGCCATCACAAAATACGTGAATGAGTTGTATGCTGCGGTATTTCATTACCTTTACGGTATGGACACCATTGGGCTGCGCTACTTCAATGTTTTTGGCAAACGACAGGATCCTGACGGAGCATATGCTGCGGTTATTCCAAAGTTTATCAAATCACTCCTAAAAGGAGAAGCTCCCGTAATTAACGGCGATGGATCACAGTCACGTGATTTTACCTTTATTGACAATGTTGTGCAGATAAATCAGCTGGCGCTGCTGGCAACCAGGCAGGATAGCCTGAATACAGTCTACAATGTTGCATTCGGTGGCAATACAACGCTTAATCAGTTGTACGATTATTTGCTTCTGTACCTGGAGAAATATCGTCCCGGAATTTCAGCTTTAAAGCCCATCTATGGGCCTCCCCGAATGGGCGACATTCCTCATTCTCTTGCATCAATCGAAAAGGCCCGCAATCTGCTGGGTTACGATCCGCAGTTCAGCATAAGCGACGGATTACGGCTGGCGATAGACTGGTACGTTGAAAACCTTGCATAAAACAAAAGAGGCAGCCTCAAACATAAAAAAGAGGCTATCCTTTTGAGACAGCCTCATTATACTTTTCTGATAGGTAGAATTTATCGCTTTAACCTGTAAACCCTTTTAGTCTTCAATTACGACGGGTATACCAATAGCAATGTCTTCGAGAATTGCTGTAGTGAGCGACTTGGGTCTTTCGAGCGGATAACCTAGTGCCCTGTCCCAGATAATGTTGGCAGTAATACCAATAGCACGACCAATTCCAAAAAGAACAGTATAGAAGTCGTATTCCTTAACACCGTAGTGCCATTGAATAACACCTGACTGGGCATCGACATTGGGCCATGGATTCTTAGCTTTACCCTGCTCCAGAAGAATGGGAGGAACAATGCTGTAGAGCATATTAACTACCTTAAACAATGGGTCTTCGGGTAAATACTTCAAACTGAATTCTCTCTGCAGCATATATCTGGGGTCGGTTTTGCGAAGAACTGCGTGACCGAAACCGGGGATCACCTGTCCTGATTTAAGGGTATCCCAGACATACTTTCTGAGTGTTTCTTCTGTCGGAACCTGACCATCCATTTTATCCATCAGGTCCTGTAACCAGCGCAGTACTTCCTGGTTTGCGAGTCCGTGCAACGGGCCGGCGAGTCCATTTACCATAGCCGAGATAGAAAGATACACATCGGACAGCGAACTGGCTACCAGGTGACCGGCATGGGCACTTACGTTACCGGCTTCGTGATCGGCATGAATAATGAAGTGCATTCTGGCTACGTCGTCGTAAGGCTTGGGAATACCCATCATATGCGCGAAGTTTCCTCCGAAATCGAGATTCGGATTCGACTGTATTCTCTTACCGTCGCGGTATAGTTTGGCATAAGTGTAGGTAGCTATCTCCGGAAGCTTGGCCAGCAGGTTAAGTGTATCTTCGTATGTGGGATCCCAGTAGTCAGCCTTTTTAAGATTTCCGGAGTGGTACTTCTTGGTAAAGAACGATTCACGGTGCATGGTCAGAATGGCTGTGGAGAAAATGGTCATAGGATGGCTGCAGCAAGGCATTCCATCTATAACCTCATAGATATAGCGGGGCAGGATTCTGCGCTTGTTAAATTCATCTGCCACTTCGGCAGCCTGCTCTTCTGTTGGCACATCGCCTGTAAGTAAAAGATAGAAAAGCGATTCAACGGTTGGCATTTCTGAATTCTTTGCTTTAGGCAGTTTTTCAAAAACTTCAGGAAGCGTATATCCTCTGTATCTTATACCTTCCATGGGATCAAGGTAAGAGATATCTGAAACCAGTGACTTAATGCCGCGCATACCGCCCAGAATCTGACCAATGGTAATTTTATCGACAACAACATCGCCGTATTCTTTTAATAAACGTTCAGTTCTGGGTCGCCATTCCTGAATTTTTTCGTATAAGGTGTCTTTGAGCCTTTGTGCCATTTTTCTCTTGATAATAATGTTTTACAATATTTTTTATGTCTTTGCCATGGTTTTATGTCGATTTTTCTGTTTTTGCCATGGATCTGATGATTTCAGTACCAAACTCAGAAGTCTTTAACCTGGTGGCATTTTCCATCTGACGATGAAAGTCGTAAGTGACCTTTTTGCTGTTAACGGTTGCTTCGAGCGAAGAATAAATCAATCGGGCAGCTTCATTCCATCCCATGTATTCAAGCATCATAGCTCCTGAAAGGATAACAGAACCCGGATTAACCATATCGAGACCGGCATATTTGGGTGCTGTACCATGGGTTGCTTCAAAGATGGCATGTCCGGTAATATAATTGATGTTAGCTCCCGGAGCAATACCTATGCCCCCTACCATGGCAGCAAGTGCGTCGGAAATATAGTCTCCGTTGAGGTTCAGGGTTGCAATAACAGAATACTCGGCAGGCCGCAGTAATATTTGCTGCAGGAACGCATCAGCAATAACATCTTTAACTATAACCTTGCCGTTGTTAGCTGCATACTGCATTTTTGCGTCGGCGGACTCTTTTCCTTCCGCCTTGACAATGCGGTCGTACTCAGCCCAGGTGAAAACCTTGTCACCAAATTCACGTTCAGCCAGTTCATATCCCCAATTCTTGAATGCACCTTCGGTGAATTTCATAATGTTACCTTTATGAACCAGGGTTAATGAGGGCAAGTTACGTTCGATGGTATACTGAAGGGCAGCGCGGATAAGTCGTTCACTTCCTTCTTTCGATACCGGTTTTATTCCGATAGAGCTTGTTTCAGGAAATCTGATCTTTTTAACACCCATCTCTTTTATCAGAAAACCTCTCACCTTCTGCACTTCGGGGGTACCGTGCATATACTCAATGCCTGCATAAATATCTTCGGTGTTTTCTCTGAAAATGTGCATATCAACCTTTCCGGGTTCCTTAACGGGACTTGGAACACCTGGGACGTACTTTACCGGACGCAAACAAACATACAGATCGAGCTCCTGTCGGAGAGCCACATTCAAAGACCGTATACCCTCACCAACGGGTGTGGTCAGAGGCCCTTTTATACCGACAATGTATTTCTTGAACGCTTCTAGTGTTTCTTTGGGCAACCATTCTCCGGTTAAGTTAAACGACTTTTCACCGGCCATTACCTCTTTCCATATGATTTTTCGTTGCCCGTTATATGCATTCTTTACAGCAGCATCAATAACCCTGACAGAGGCTGCCCAAATGTCAGGGCCTGTTCCATCGCCTTCAATAAAAGGAATTACAGGCATATCCGGAACATGCAGTTTTCCATCCCTGATGGTAATAATTTGTTCGTCCATGGTATAATTTTAGGAATTTAAGCCCTTAAAATTAGACAAAATTTGTCACATTCAAAAAGCTACATGTGTAATTTTGAAAATTTTCTCCTTCGCCCTAATAACAATCTTTGCAATGTAATGTTTATGATGATTGTCTAAGTATGAATACCTTTTATGCGTCAATTGCAATCGATTGCTGATAACATGCTGACTGCCGGAAAAGGAATTGTGGTTTTCGACAGCTTTTGTGTGCTTTGCAACGGGGCGGTGCGGTTCTTATCCGGAATAGACCGGCACAATCGTTTACTGTTTACCAGCTTCGATTCGAATGCGTGGAAGTCACTGAATATCAGTTTACCCGAGAAAACCGACAGCGTCGTATTCCTTTACGGAAATACCTGCAGCCTGCGTTCGGATGCCATAGTAGAAATTATCAGAGTACTCCCCTACCCTTATCGGCTACTTCTTTTCATTAGGCTGGTTCCACGGAGTGTGCGTGAATGGATATATAAAATAATTGCCCGAAACAGATACTTGATATTCGGGCGTAATAACTCGTGCAGAATTCCATCGGATAAAACAAAAGGTGCTTATTTGTTCTGACTGTTATCGGGTTTCAGCAATTTTTATTTAACTTTGTTTTCTGATACTATTACCTACAACACTCATGCACTTCTTAAAAAGATTCCTGTCAGCCATCGCCCTTGTAATTGCCACTGTAACCCTCACATTTGCCCAGGACGGAGTAATCAGGGGATTCGTCTATGAGAAAGAGACCGGCGAACCCGTTATATTTACCAATGTATACCTGTATCGTACCACCTATGGTGCTGCTACCGATGTAAACGGATATTTTACCATTTCAAAAATACCCGAAGGCAATTACACCCTGATGGTCACCAACCTGGGTTTCGATACCATCAGAGAAAATGTTACTGTTAGAAAAGGGCAGGTTATAACCAAAAAGCTTTATTTAGACAAGGCGATGTTTACTTTGCAGGAAGTACAGGTTACAGCTGAGCAGGCCGAAGCAAAGACCGATACCCGCACGTCGGTTATAAAAATTACCCCCAAACAGATCAGCAGGATTCCTACCATCGGCGGACAGCCTGATCTTGCACAATACCTGCAGGTGTTACCCGGAGTTGTATTTACCGGTGACCAGGGAGGACAATTATATATTCGCGGGGGATCTCCTATACAGAATAAAGTATTACTGGACGGAATGGTAATTTATAACCCATTTCATTCTATCGGATTGTTCTCTGTTTTCGATACCGATATTTTACGAAATGCAGATATTTTCACCGGAGGCTTTAATGCAGAATATGGCGGCAGAATAAGCTCAGTAATGGATCTTACCACACGCGATGGTAACAAGAAGAAGATGGCCGGTAAAGCAGGATTAAATACTTTCGGTGCCAAACTTATGCTTGAGGGTCCTATCTCAAAACAAAAAGAAGACGGATCGGGAAGTACTTCCTTTATCCTCACTGCAAAGAATAGTTACCTTAAAGAAAGTTCTAAAATATTTTATAATTACATAGACACCGCAGGATTGCCTTTTAATTACACCGACGTATACGGTAAGATATCCATCAACGCAACCAACGGTTCAAAAATTAACCTGTATGGATTTAACTTCAACGACAAGGTAGATTATACAGACCTGGCCAGTTATGCATGGAACTCAACGGGAGCAGGTGCCAACTTTGTGGTTATACCGGGAAATAATCCTGTGCTGATGGAAGGAAACTTTGCCTATTCAAGTTATGATATTGAAATGTCGGAAGGTTCGCAGCCTGCGCGTTCCAGTACTATAAATGGTTTTAATCTTGGCCTCGGTTTCACCTACTTTCTTGGCAAGGATGAAATTAAATATGGTCTGGAAATGCTTGGATTCAAAACAATCTTTGATTACTACAATGCCGTTGGGATAAATTACAACCAGACTGAGAACACTACCGAAATGGCAGGTTTTGTGAAATACAAGATGACCAAAGGTAAATTGCTGTTCGAGCCCGGTCTGCGATTACAATACTATGCATCTCTCTCCAATTTTTCTATTGAACCAAGGCTTGCGGCCAAATACAATCTTTCTGACAAGGTACGACTCAAAATGGCTGCAGGTTTATATTCGCAGAATCTGATGAGTGCAAACTCAGACCGCGATGTTGTTAACCTGTTTTATGGATTTTTATCAGGACAGGAAAATCTTCAGGAGAAATTCAGGGGAAAGACATTGTCTCATAAGTTGCAAAAATCTGAGCATGTTGTTTTTGGAGTGGAGTTTGATCCCTTCCCCTATGCAAGCATCAATCTTGAGGGGTACTACAAAAACTTCTCACAGCTTACCAACATAAACAGGAACAAGATCTTTATTGATGAGCCACCTTATTCCAATCCTTCCAGCCCCAATTATGTGCAGGATTATTACAGAAAGGACTTTATTGTAGAAACAGGAGATGCCAACGGGGTGGATATTTCATTTAAATACGACAGGCGCAAAATATACCTGTGGGCCGTTTATTCCCTGGCTTACGTAAATCGTGAAGATGAGATGGAAAGTTATGTACCGCACTACGATCGCCGTCATAATGTTAATCTCGTAACCTCGTACCGCTTTGGCGATGAACTATCGTGGGAGGTTAATGCGCGGTGGAACTTCGGGTCCGGATTCCCATATACTCAAAACCAGGGTATTTATGAGAAGCTGCCTTTCGGAGACGGTGTTTATACGGATTATGTGACAGAGAACGGTCAGTTTGGGTTAGTCTACGGGAAACTTAACGGTGCCCGTCTGCCCTATTATCATCGGCTCGACCTAAGTATCATGAAGCGAATACATGTGGGAGAAAATGGTATTCTTGAAATTAACGGCAGTGTTACCAACGTATATGACAGAGATAATATCTTTTACATTAACCGTATAACCAACGACAAGATATATCAGTTACCCATTATGCCAAGTCTGGGTATAACTTTTGCCTTCTGATATAACCTTTTTAAGGTTATTACAGTTTTTTTCCGGTTTATTCCCTGTTTCGCGAATCTATAATAATGGTTACCGGGCCGTCGTTATGCAGCGCTACATCCATATGCGCTCCAAACCAACCGGTCTTAACTTCTGTTCCGGCAAGTCCCGACAGCTCGTCTACAAAGCGATTATACAAGGGTATGGCCTGCTCAGGTCTTGCGGCCCGTATATAGGAAGGCCGGTTTCCCTTTTTAGTCTCTGCATGCAGGGTGAACTGACTGACGACCAGTATTTCACCTGCAACATCCTTCACCGAAAGGTTCATTACTCCATTCTGGTCATCAAAGATACGTAGCCTGACAATCTTTGCTGCCAGATAATCCACATCCTCACCCGAATCGCGTGTTTCAATTCCTAGCAGTATTAACATGCCTTTTTTGATGAAGGCTCTTTCGCCGGCTTCATTGGTAACAGAAGCCTCTGACACTCTTTGTATCACCACCCGCATAGCTTAATCCCATTCAGTTTCCTCAAAATACTCATCGTTGAGTATGCTGAGATAGTTATTATACCTTGAGCGGCTTATTATTCCTTTAGCCAGAGCTGACTTAACGGCGCACCCCGGTTCATGAACGTGAGTGCAGTTACTGAACTGACAGTTATGCATCAGTTGCCGCATTTCAGGAAAACGTTCTGCAATTTCCTGTTTATCGAAATCCACTAGTCCGAACTCTTTTATTCCGGGTGTATCGATGATGTACCCACCAAAACTTAAAGGCAGCATTTCGGCAAATGTGGTGGTGTGTTTACCCTTCTGATGGTAATCGGAAATTTCACCTACTTTACGCAGCAACCCTGGTTCTATTGCATTTATAAGTGCAGTTTTCCCGACTCCCGAATGGCCGCTTATAAGGGTTACCTTATCTTTTAGTAATGCTTTAACTTCGGACACGCCGGTACCGTTAAGTGCCGATGTTCGGTAGCAGGTGTACCCAAGACTTTCGTATAGCGATGTTAGTTCGTTAATTCGGAGAATGGAGGAGCCAAATATCAGATCAATTTTATTGAAAATAAGCGACACAGGGATATGGTATGCTTCGGCAGTAACGAGAAAACGGTCAATAAAGCCGGTTGAGGTTCGCGGACTGGCCAGTGTAACCATGACTACCGCCTGGTCAATATTAGCTGCAATAATATGCGATTGCTTGCTTAACCTGGTGGCCTTACGTATGATGTAGTTGTGCCTTGGCTCAATACTTTTAATGAGACCTATCGAATCGTTACCGGAAAGAACGTATGTTACCCTGTCTCCTACAGCAAGAGGATTTGTTGATCTGATACCTTTAATCCTGAAATTTCCCTTTAACCGGCACTCAAGCACATTGCCCGAGGCAGAGAGCACATTACAGGAGCTTCCGGTTGACCTGATCACTATTCCGGTATTTTGTTCCATGTTCTTTGTTTTAATGCACTGCGAGCCGGTATCTTTTTCCCGGAAGACTGCAAACAATATTATCAAGTTCCATCTGCAGCAAAGCAGAAGCTGCCTTACCGGGTGTTAATCCGGCGGTTGAGCAAAGGTAATCAATAGAACATTCTCCTGAGTTTTCAAGAATATTTACCAGCAACTGCTGTTCCGGATCAAGTTCGGCAAACAGTTGTTTTTGTACCGGTTCATCAGGCTTTCCGGGCAAATCCCAACCCATAATATAAAATATGTCTTCGGGTTTCTGCACGAGAGCTGCCCTGTTGGTTTTTATAAGGGTATTACATCCCTGTGAATAGCTATCGCCTATCCGTCCCGGTACGGCAAACACATCTCTGTCGTACGAATTGGCAATGTCGGCGGTTATAAGAGCTCCTCCTTTATTACCGGCTTCCACAACTATAGTAGCATCAGCGAGTCCGGCAATGATGCGGTTACGCATGGGGAAGTTTTCTCTGTCGGGTTTTGTACCGCTCATAAATTCAGTTATTAACCCCCCGTTAAGAAGCATTTTATGCGCCATCTGGGTATTAACCGAAGGGTAGATACGATCGAGTCCGTGCGCAAGGACGGCAACAGTTGACTGGTTATGTTCTAATGCATATTTATGTGCCCAGGTATCAATGCCATACGCCAGACCGCTGACCAGAAGAACACCCAGCTGAGCCAGTCCTGCAACAAGCATGCTACACATTTCCCGCCCATAGTCAGAGGCACTTCTGGTACCTACAATACTCACTATGTGCCGGTGGTTATAGTCAGCGTTACCCAATGCATACAGCAGAAGCGGTGAATCTGCACATTGTTTGAGCCGCAACGGATAATCATCGTCTTCGAAGAAAAATGTCCGCACTCTGAACTTATTAATGAATGCGAGTTCCTTTTCTGCTCTGTTAAGTAATGCATCACTTTCTTTCAGTGATGACAGTACTTTTTCAGGAACACCCGGAATTTTTGACAGGGCATGTAAAGGTTCTCTGAAAAGAGCTTCAGGCGGTCCGCAAAAAGAGAGGAGTTTACGGGCCACAATACAACCGGCGCCGGGTAGAAGTGTTAGAGCTATCTGATATAAAAGTTTATTTTCCTCTGTCTCTGTCATTTTATTTACACTATCGCTGTCATGTAGCTAAATTATTAAAATTTCTTTAGTGACGAACGTAATTCCTTATTGTTGACAATTTCATATTTTTGTGTATTACGAAAAGTAAACTGCATAATCTGATAAATAACTACGCTATTGTACAAACAACCACATAACAATGTCAGAGTACTTGTTTGTCCGCTTGACTGGGGTCTTGGGCATGCAACACGATGCATCCCGATTATTCAGAGTCTTCAAGGGCAGGGTGTATCTGTATGCATTGCTGCCGATGGCCCCGCAGCAGAGCTGCTAAAGGAGGAGTTCCCGCACCTGCAGCACATTGCATTCAGAGGTTACCGCATACGGTTCAGAAACCGGGTGGGTATAGGGCTCAGTCTTGTGCTGCTTTTCCCTTCATTATTGTACAGACTTATATGGGAACACACTGAAATTAACCGGCTAATAAAAAAACACCGCATAGATGTGGTAATTAGTGATAACCGGTACGGGTTGTGGACAAAAAAAGCCTATTCGGTATTTATTACACACCAGCCGAACATTGTACCACCAAAACCTTTTACCTGGGGTAATTCCATATTAAGAGCAGTGGTTCGCCGGGTTATCAGGCAATACAATGCATGCTGGATTCCTGACACTGCAACAGAACCCTGCCTGTCGGGCAGGTTATCGCACGGATACCCATTACCATCCAACACAAAGTTTATAGGTTTGCTCAGCAGATTTTCTCCCGAAAACCTTGATCAGAGTGGAGATCCTATGCTTGTGAAGGATGTGGTGTCACAGGATTCTGCAAATAAGATCAGTGAAAACTCCTATGACGTGGTTGCAATTGTATCGGGCCCTGAACCTTACAGAACAACCTTTGAGAAGGACCTCGTGAAACAATTACAGGAACTTCCGCTGAAGAGTCTGCTGCTTACGGGTACTATTAATGCCTCATCGGGGAATTCCGGTGCCAAACAGGATACTTTACATCAACACGACGGCATTTCTAATACAACCGGTGGTAGTGTGACCATTGTTCCGCATCTGCATGCAAAAGAACTTTTAAGAGTACTGATTAAAGGACCCATTGTTATATGCAGGAGTGGATACAGCACGCTCATGGATCTGGCATTTACCGGTAACAGGGTAATATGCATTCCTACACCCGGCCAGACTGAACAGGAATATCTTGCAGCGTCGCTTGCAGCAAAGGGTTTGCTCATTGCATCAACACAGCACAATTTCCGTCTGACTGATTTGATTAAACAGGCAGGCAACTCTATGGGATTAACGGCAAAGAACACCACAGAAAGCTACCAAAAAGCGATTACCGGTTTGCTTCAGTCCATTGACGCATAGAATACCGGTGTAATAAATCTATATCTTTGCATTTTAAAGGAGCTGTTATGATTACTGCCAGTATTGTTTGGGATGTTAATCCTGTAATGATTGAACTAGGTCCTCTGCAGGTGCGGTGGTACGGATTGCTTTTTGCCCTGGCATTCATTGCCGGCTATGCGGTACTTGATAAACTCGTTTTTAAGAGAGAGGGGTTAAAGACAGAACTGCTTGACAAGCTGGCAACGTATGTAATCATTGGCACAGTGCTTGGAGCCAGGCTGGGTCATGTGTTTTTCTACGAACCTGCATATTACCTGAGTAATCCAGAAAAGATCCTTGCAATATGGCAGGGTGGACTTGCAAGTCATGGGGCAGCTATTGGTATTCTGCTAGCCATTTACTTTTATTGCAGAAAGACGAAAAAGACTTTCTTCTGGGTGCTCGACCGCCTGGTAATAGTGGTTGCACTCGGAGGTTTTTTTATACGAATGGGTAACCTGATGAACAGTGAAATTTATGGTAATCTTACCAATCTACCCTGGGGTTTTGTATTCGTCAGAGACGGGCAAACAGAGCCTCGCCATCCAACTCAGATATATGAAGGACTGAGTTACCTGCTGCTGTTTTTTGGTCTGCTGTATTACTATATCCGAAACTATACCACCATGCGCAGCGGAACAATATTCGGTATATTTCTGATAGTGCTGTTTGGACTACGCTTCCTTATTGAATTCATAAAGGAGCCCCAGGTTGCTTTCGAGACCTCCATGACCTTAAACATGGGTCAGTGGTTGTCATTACCATTTGTGTTATTTGGCATATGGTTACTGATAAAAAAAAGCAAAGAAAAGAGTAAATAATTCCTTATGCTTTCTGATATTTACCAAAAGGACATAGAAGGCCTTTATTCAACGCCTATTGTCCAGCAAACAGCATTCTGGTCAGCTGTAAAGGAGAAGTTAGGATCTGATACACTGGCAGTTAACTTTAATTTTGAACGCCTTACCAATTCGGATGTGCTGGTCATAGTTAAACCCGTAAGCCGGAAGTACTGTGTTGCCTATGTGCCTTATGGACCTGAGCTGGAACCAGAGGAAGCATTACAGGCGATTTTTCTGGAAGAGTTATCAGAATGTCTCCGGTCATTTCTACCCTCCAATTGTATAATGATACGGTACGATCTGTGCTGGGAGTCATGGTGGTCAAAAGACTGTCGTAATTTTGATGAAGCGGGACAATGGCTTGGTGAGCCGGGAATAGATGCGCGGGAGCTACGCTTTAACATAAATACTATTAACAGTAACTTCAGAAAGGCGCACCACAACATATTGCCCAGCAACACGATATACCTTGATCTGCGCCCGTCAACCGACAGTATTCTGCAGAATATGCGACCAAAGACGCGGTATAACATTGGACTGGCTCAGCGCAAGGGGGTACAGGTAAGAATTGCAGGTATAGAACATATCCATACATGGTATGCACTTTATACCGAAACCGCCCATCGCAACAATATATTCCTGAATGAATTAAAATACTTCGAAGCGGTATTGCTTGCCCGGGCAGACAATTCACAATCGCCTGCCGATGTCAGACTGCTGATTGCTGAAGCAGAGGGTAAACCACTGGCCGCGATGTTTCTTATCATAACCGGGAACCGCGGCTCTTATCTTTACGGAGCATCCTCAGGGCTTCATAGAAATTATATGGCTACCTATGCCCTTCAATGGGAGGCTATATGTATTTCGAAGCAACTGGGATGCACGGAATACGATATGTTTGGGATTTCACCCAATGCCGACCCCACACACCCGCTTTATGGGTTGTATAAGTTTAAATCAGGCTTTGGAGGTAATGTATTCCATAGCCTGGGTGCATGGGATTATCCGTTGCTGGATGACGAATACCAGGCCTATCATTACACAGAAAGGGTAGAACAGGGTTTTCACCTGAACAGTTAAAGAGTATGATCGTTTTATAGAGAAAGCCAGTATTTAACCGGCTTTCTCTGAAATTATTATACGTTAATTGTTAACAGGCAACTACTTTTAATTGAACAGATTCTTGAGTTCTTCGGGGATCATGTACATGCTTTCAATTTCTTTAATCACCTGATCCTGTTTGTACTGTTTTGCAATACTGAACAACCTGGCAAGCACCATTACAGCCTCTTCTGAATCTTCCTGATAAAATGTAGCAAACTTCGGATCTACCTGATTATAGAACGTAAGGTTTTCTCCAAACACTTTTGCTATCGATTTCAGGAAGGCATTTCCTTTGGTGGTATCGCCGGCAAGATAATAGAGTTCTGCTGCAGGCATCATATAAATATCGAAAGGTATTTTATCACCAGGGAATTGCTTCAACATATGGTCAAGAACGGCAATCGTTTCGGTGTTTTTACCCTTTTCAACAAGAGCCTGTGCCAAACGCAGGAAACTCTGTTTAACCATCTGGCTGTTCCGGCTGCTTTCACGATCAACGGTAACATCGGGATCGTTCAGGTTGCCCCATTTGGTTTTATTCATGAGAATATCGTAGGTAGCAACATCGTCCACTCCTCCGAGACCCTTATACAAGGATGCAGCTTCAACCGGAATAAACTTATATACCACTCCGGTAAGGTGACAATACTTATCGAAATCGAATACTTTGCTAACACTGGAAGGGCTGGCAAAATACAAAGGTCTTGTCCAGTCGTTATTGGCAAGGAAATCGAGCAGCATCAGATCGTTCTTGTATAAATAATTTGACTGAATAGTCCAGTCTATATACGGAACGACACTGTCGGACATATACGAAGGTACAATCCCATTTTTGATCGCATTTTCTTTGTTGACCATTAACCGTACATTCCTTGTCGGGATGAAATTGATTGCGTCACCGGTGTTCATGGTCACTTTACTGCGTGAATCTTCGCTTGCAATGAAGTTCATTATATGACGAATATCAACTCTCGATTTTGTTTGTTCCATGATCGGAATGATCTCATTTACTCCCTTGTCATATTGTGCGGGGGTAAGCTGAAAATTCAGTGCATCGGAGTCATAGATCTTTCGTGCCAACTGATGAACGTACCAGTCGCCAGATGAGAGCATATAATTCACAACCCGCACATCGGTTCTGATTCCTTCCACTTCCTGGGCATACCAGAGAGGGAATGTATCGTTATCTCCATGGGTTAGTAATATTGCATTTGGTGCACAGGAATTAAGGTAGGCTGCGGCAAAATCTCTGGCAGCATATTTACCTGAGCGGTCATGATCATCGTAATTTTCGGCAAGCAAAATTAACGGCACCAGGAGCGTAACAGCTGTGGCGAGAGGAAGTGCAAGGTTAGCTGAAATTCGTTTCTTCAGGGCCTCATAAATGGCAAATACACCGATCCCAATCCAGATAGCGAATGCATAAAATGAGCCCGCATAGGCATAGTCACGTTCTCTGGGTTGGAAAGGTGTCTGGTTAAGATACAGAACAATAGCAATTCCTGTCATGAAGAAAAGAAGCGCCACAACCAGTCCGTCTTTAAAATTTCTGTTAAAATGCCCGAACATACCTATCAGACCAAGTATTAAAGGCAGCAGGAAATACGTGTTACGTGCTGTACTCTGCATAGAGGCGGGTAAATCTGTCTGTTTACCGAGCCTCATCTCATCGAGAAAATTAATACCACTTATCCAGTTACCAAATTGAATACCACCATGTCCTTCAATATCATTCTGCCTTCCGGAGAAGTTCCACATAAAATATCGCAGATACATATGTCCGATCTGGTAACGGAATAAAAAGCGCATGTTTTCGGTAAAAGTCGGCTTATAGATAGTCTCCTGCTGTCCCTGGTCGTTGGTAATGGTAATCGGTCGTCCTTTCACTTTACCCCAGCTTTTGTAAGCCTTGACATGATTAGGCTGGGAACTGTACATACGCGGGAACAGGGTTGTAAACCTCTGATCATAAACAGCTATAGAGTTTTTACGCTCATCGGTGATGATATATTTTCCTTTTTTAGAGTCACGTATGTATATTGGCGATCCATCCTTTGAAGGATTGGTGGGATCGTTGGGTGAATTATAATACTGACCGGTAAATATAGGCCATGACCCGTATTGTTCCCTGTTAAGGTACGACAGAAGGCTGATGGCATCGTCGGGATTATTTTCATTAATGGGGGTGTTTGCATTAGCCCTTATTACCAGCATAAGGAAAGAAGAATAGCCGATAAGTATAAAAGTAAGCGAAAGCAATGTAGTATTTACAAGGAATCTGCGTTTCTTTTGTGACCAGATAATGCCATAGGTAAGCAAACCGATAATGAGCAGGAAGTATATAATAGTGCCGGAGTTGAACGGCAATCCTATCGAATTAATAAAAAAGAGCTCAAATTTTGCGGCTAGACTAACTACACCCGGTATAATAAGATACATGATCAACACCAAAAGGACTACTGATATTATTCCGGTGTAGATTACACCTTTTGATGTTATTTTTTCGTGTTTTTTAAAATACCAGACAAAAGCTATGGCGGGAATTGCCAGCAGGTTTAACAGATGCACACCAATGGAAAGACCAATAAGATAAGCGATTAATACAATCCATTTAATACTGTGGGTATGGTCATGTTGCTCTTCCCATTTAAGAATTGCCCAGAAAACTACCGCAGTAAAAAATGACGACATGGCATAAACTTCACCCTCCACTGCAGAAAACCAGAAAGAATCAGTAAAAGTATACGCCATTGCTCCGATAAAACCACTTATCAGTACAATGAGACCTTCATGCTTGTTTAATCCTTCCTTTCCTGCAACCAGTTTGCGGACCAGGTGCGTGATAGTCCAGAATAAGAACATTATGGTCAGAGCACTAACAATAGCTGACATGAAATTTATCATGTAAGCTACATTCTCTACATTACCAAAGGCAAACAGGGAGAAGAAGCGTCCTGCCAGCTGAAAAAGCGGAGCTCCGGGAGGATGCCCAACCTGTAGTTTATAAGCAGTTGAAATGTACTCACCTGCATCCCACCAGCTTGCGGTAGGTTCAAGCGTTAATGTGTACACGATGGCAGCAATCAGGAAACTGATCAGACCACCAATGTTGTTGAAACGTTTGAAATTTTCCATCTATTCTTTTTATTGATTCGGATTAAGCAGTAGTTCTTAATTAAAAGATTTGATATTCAACCTGTTGTATATGCGAGTGCTTAAATAGCCCGACAGGCGAAGGTAACATTTTTTTTTATAATTATTTACTCCTTTGCTTGTTTATAATAGAGTAGAGGGCCATTAAACAAAACGCGCAGGAAGCTGTTATTTATAACAATTTTAAATAAGAACAATAATAACACATTTAAGGAGGAAAAAGAGATGAATTTTGAATTTGCAAGTCTACCCTATGCTTACGACGCACTGGAACCACACATCGACAAAACGACCATGGAGATTCACCATACGAAGCATCACAAGGCATATTTCGATAAATTTACTGCAGCACTTCCCGGTTCCGAATTTGAAAACCAGTCCATCGAAACCATATTTAAAAGCATAAGCAAAGCGCCTGCAGTTATCAGAAACAATGGTGGTGGTTTCTATAACCACAATATATTCTGGCAGGTTATGTCGCCAGATGGAGGCGGTAATCCTACCGGGCCGGTTGCCGAAGCTATAAATAAAGCTTTTGGATCTTTTGAAGAATTCAGGACCAAATTTAACGAAGCTGCAGCAAACCGCTTTGGAAGCGGATGGGCATGGCTTGTTGTGAAAGAAGACAAATCGCTGGCTATCACCTCAACCGCAAATCAGGATAATCCGTTAATGGATACCGCAGATGTAAAAGGCACCCCGGTTCTTGGGCTCGATGTATGGGAGCATGCCTATTACCTGAAATATCAGAATCGCCGACCCGATTATATAGGCGCATTCTGGAATGTCGTTAACTGGAATAAAGTAAATGAGTATTATCAGAAAGCACTTAATTAACATCTCATGAAAATAAAATTTATTATCGGTGCAGTTGCTTTATTTGCCGCAGTTACTGCATACGCTCAGAACGATACTAAGCAAAAAGGCAACAAGCTCAGGCAAGGTGTTCCAACCACTCCTGCAAAACAGGATAATACAAAAACCGACAGACCTCAGCCTGTAAAACCGGCCGTTTTCGTGTCGGAATGGATGGTTCCTTCCTCAGAATTGAAATTCAATGCACTGCCGTATGAATACACAGCACTTGATCCTGCCATTGACAGCAAGACTGTAGAAATACATTACGACAAGCACCACAGGGGATATTACACCAACTTCATGAATGCCATTAAAGGCACAGAACTGGAGAAAATGCCTATATCCCGTATTTTTGCTTCTATAAAGGATCAACCGGATGCAGTCAGAAACAACGCAGGTGGTTATTTCAATCATGTGATCTACTGGCAGAATATGTCACCGGAAGGTGGTGGAGAGCCATCGGGAGAACTTGCTGAAGCCATTAACAAATCATTTGGCAATTTTAAGTCATTTACAGAAAAGTTTAATGAGGCAGCAACAAAACGCTTCGGTTCAGGTTGGGCATGGTTAGCCATTGACTTCAACAGTGGAGAACTGTTTATTACCAGCACTCCCAACCAGGATAACCCATTGATGAATATTGCTGAGCGCAGGGGAATTCCGATACTCGCACTGGATGTATGGGAGCATGCCTATTACCTGAAGTATCAGAACAAACGGGCTGATTACATAACTGCCTTCTGGACTAAAGTAAACTGGCAGGATGTTCAGGCAAAGTACAAGGGCTATAAGGAATTGCGGGAACAGATGAAATAAACTTTACCTGATGTTATAAAAACCGAAGGCCGCGATAATTTGCGGCCTTCAGTTTTTTATGACTGTTATTTAGACTTCGTTATTAGCACCTAGAGTTTTCTCTTCACTTCTACTTCTTCAAAACCTTCAATAATGTCCTTAACTTTCAGGTCATTAAAGTTTTCGATATTGAGACCGCATTCGTAGCCAGATGAGACTTCTTTTACATCGTCTTTAAAGCGTTTAAGCGATCCGAGATATCCGGTATAAATAACAATACCATCGCGTATTACGCGCACATGGGTATTACGGTGTATCTTACCGTCAAGTACCATACATCCCGCAACGGTACCCACTTTTGTGATCTTGAATACTTCTCGTACTTCGAGGTTACAAACAATCTTTTCTTCAATGTCGGGCGAAAGCATACCTTCAATAGCTGCCTTGATTTCATTGATAGCAGTGTAAATGATAGAGTAAAGTCGGATGTCGATCTGTTCCTGTTCGGCAAGTTTACGGGCACTGAGTGAAGGACGAACCTGGAAACCAATGATAATAGCATTGGAAGCAGATGCAAGAAGAACGTCACTCTCAGTAACTGCACCCACAGATTTATGGATGATATTAACCTGTACTTCAGGTGTTGAGAGTTTAAGCAGTGAATCGGAGAGCGCTTCAATGGATCCATCCACGTCGCCCTTAACGATGATATTGAGTTCCTTAAAGTCACCAATTGCGATGCGTCGTCCGATTTCATCCAGTGTAATGTGTTTCTGGGTTCTGATTCCTTGTTCGCGTTGCAGTTGCTGACGTTTGGAGGCAATGTTCTTCACTTCACGCTCGTCACGCATTACCTTAAAGGTATCGCCTGCCTGAGGAGCACCATTAAGACCCAGCATAAGAACGGGGGTACTCGGACCAGCAGCCTTAACTGACTGGTTACGTTCATTATACATGGCTTTAACCTTACCGAAGGTAGTTCCCGCCAGTACCATATCGCCCATACTCAGGGTACCTGTCTGTACCAGTACTTTTGCAACATACCCACGTCCTTTATCGAGCGATGATTCAAGAATGGTACCTGTAGCCATTTTATTTGCATTGGCTTTTAATTCAAGCAATTCGGCCTCCAGGAGCACCTTTTCGAGTAACAGTTCCACATTCAGACCCTTCTTGGCAGAGATTTCCTGACTCTGGTATTTACCACCCCAGTCTTCGACAAGAATATTACGCTTGGAGAGTTCTTCTCTGATCTTTTCGGGATTTGCGTTGGGTTTGTCGATCTTATTAATAGCGAACACAATAGGTACACCTGCAGCCTGTGCATGGTTTATAGCTTCGATGGTTTGCGGCATGACCGTATCATCGGCAGCGATAACAATAATGGCAACGTCGGTTATTTTTGCACCCCTGGCACGCATAGCGGTGAATGCTTCGTGACCGGGAGTATCAAGGAATGTAATCTTCTTACCACTTTCGAGTTGTACTTCGTATGCACCGATGTGCTGTGTAATACCTCCGGCTTCTCCACCAATAACATTGGTATGACGGATATAGTCGAGCAATGATGTTTTACCATGGTCAACATGTCCCATAACGGTCACGATAGGCGGACGTGGAGTAAGATCTTCTTCAGTATCTGAATCATCTTCCTCTTCAACAGCAGCTGATTCTTCAACACCAATAAACTTAACGTTAAAGCCAAATTCATCTGCTACCACAACAATAGTTTCTGCATCGAGGCGCTGATTGATAGAGACAAACAAGCCCAGCGAGAGACAAGTAGAAATTACCTGGTTAACAGGCACATTCATAAGGCTGGCTATTTCATTGGCAGTCACGAATTCAGCAACCATAATGGTTTTCTGTTCATCAGCACGCTTCATTGCTTCTTCTGCCTGTTGCTGGCTCACAAGGGAGCGTTTCTCGCGACGGTGTTTCGAAGCCTTTGATTTGCCACCACCGCTTAACCGTTGCAGTGTTTCTTTAATCTGCTTCTGGATATCCTCGTCCGAAAGTTCCACCTTGGGAACATCACGGCGGGGTTGTCCTTTTTTATCTTTATTAAGAGGTTTCTGCCCCTGACCACCCTGAGGTCTGTTAAACTGACCTTTCTGACCGGATTGTCCGCCGGGCTGACCACCACCCTGCTGACCACCACCTTGCTGTGGTTTTCCGGCCTGACCGGTAGTTTCAAATTCGCCTTCACCTTGTTTCCTGATACGCTTACGTTTCTTCTTTTTATTTTTCAACGCATCATCTGACGAAGAAGCCACAGGTTTCTTGGGCTCCGTTTTTCTCGGTTCGGGAAGTTTCATTGTACCCAGAATGGTTACCCCTTCAAGTTTACGAACTTCGGTTTTAAGGAAGTTGGACTCTTTCTCGGGAGCCGATTCTGGTTTAGTTTCGGGTTCTTTCTTTTCGGTCTCCTGTGTTTCAGGAGCTACTGGCTTTTCTTCTGTGCGAATTTCTTCGGCAGGTTTACTTATTTCTGATACCGGTGCACTTATTTCTTCAGCAGGAGCAGTTACCTGTTGTTCAGGCTGAGCTTTCTCTTCTTTGGTTGCCGGCCCTTTTTTCTTATGATCAGATGCAGCTTCCTTTTTATGAGCATCCTTGCCCTTTTTGGGTTTCTTAAGAGAATCAAGATCCATTTTGCCAAGCACTTTCAGCTGACCAGGCAGTCTTGTTTCTTCTTCGGTTTGGACATCAGCGACAGGCTCAGAAATTTCCTGATGGTCATCCGGTACTGAAGGTTTTGAGCTTTCAGTTGCAATATCTTCTTTTGCAGGTTGTTTATCACCTTCTGTTTCTGCAGTTGGAGAGGGTTGTGAAGGCTGAACAGGTTTTTCAGGTACCTCAGTCTTATCCTGTGGTGCATAAGATACCGGTTTAACGCTTTCAGTTTCCTGCTGTTCCTGTTCGCTTGTACGGGAAGCAGTTTCTGCAGCAGCTTTTTCAGTGACAGCCTCAGGTTTTGAAGGTTGGGTAACAGGAGTTGCCGGTTGATCAACCGCTTTTGAAGCTGCTGTCTCAAGTTTGGCAGTTTCAGCTTTCTCTTTTGCAGAAGGTGTTTCTTTTGGTTTTTGTTGTTTCCCACGATTATCGACCGGCATGTTATGAATATACAGGTCATCGCGCTGCAGCTCGAACTCTTCTTCTTCGCGCACGGGTTTCTTGTCCTCAATAGAAATTATCTTGTGCTGGGTATATTCCAGCTCAATCTTCTTAGAGGTTTCCTTTACTGTCTTCTCGGTGGAATACTCTTTAACCAGTAAAGCGTAGACTTCAGGGGCAAGTTTAGTATTGGGGTTATTGTCGATCTTAATTCCCTTTTTATTAAGGAACTCGACAATAGTTGGCACCCCAACGTTAAACTCCTGAGCTGCCTTGCCCAGCCTAATGCTTTTCGTTTCTGACATATTGTAATCTATAATTTGTGTCCGTTTATTAAAACGGAATTTCTGTAAAAATAAGCTAATAAAGTTATTCAAGCCTCAACGGGTTTGCTGTTTAGTCTTTATTTATCCAATTCATCTGTTAGTCAATTCAATCATTCGAACTCCGCACGTAATATCCTGATCACTTCTTTAATTGTTTCAACCTCAAGGTCTGTTCTGCTTTCCAGTTCTTCCACCGAAAGATCAAGTACGCTACGGGCAGTGTCGCAGCCAATAGCCTTGAACTCATCTATGATCCACTGATCGATTTCGTCAGAGAATTCCTGGAGATCGACATCTTCATTGTCGAGTTCAGCATCCCGGTATACATCGATTTCAAATCCGGTAAGCTTGCTTGCAAGCTTGATGTTATAACCTCCCTTACCGATTGCCAGTGAAACCTGATCGGGTTTCATGTATACATCTGCTCTTCTTGTAGCATCGTTGATAGTAATAGAAGAGATTTTGGCAGGGCTTAAAGCTCTGGTAATATAGAGAGAAGGATTATTGGTAAAGTTAATAACGTCAATATTCTCATTCCTGAGTTCCTTAACAATACCATGAATTCTGGAACCTTTCATACCGACACAAGCGCCCACGGGATCAATACGATCGTCGTAGCTTTCAACAGCAATCTTAGCTCTTTCGCCCGGAACTCTGACGATGTTTCGGATAGTAATGAGCCCGTCGTATACTTCGGGCACTTCCTGTTCAAACAATCGCTCCAGGAAAGCAGGGGCTGTGCGTGAAAGAACGATAACAGGTGAATTGTTGCGCATATCAACCCTTGAAACTACAGCCCTTACTGAATCGCCTTTGCGGTAAAAGTCAGAAGGTATCTGCTCTGAACGGGGAAGCGTTAATTCAATGTACTCATCATCAAGTACAAGAATTTCTTTCTTCCATACCTGATATACCTCACCGGTGATGATTTCGCCGATTTTCTCTTTATATTTTTTGAAGATATTATCTTTCTCGTACTCCTGGATTTTCGACATGAGGTTCTGGCGAATCGTCAGAATTTCACGACGGCCGAAGTCTTTCATTTTTATTTCTTCGGTAACTTCTTCGCCAACTTCAAAGTCTGGCTCAATTTTGATAGCTTCTGAGTACGCGATCTGTTTGTTGGGATCTTCTACTTCAGCATCTTCCACAATTTCACGGTTTCTCCAGATTTCAAGGTCACCGCGGTCGATATTCACAATAACATTGAAATTCTCATCAGAGCCATACTTTTTTGTAAGCATGTGTCTGAAAACATCTTCAATGATGCGCATCATTGTTTCGCGGTCAATATTCTTGAATTCTTTGAATTCGGAAAAAGTTTCGACTAAATTGATATGTTCCATTGATGTTTAAAATAATCTTGAAAAATAATACAACGGTTTAATATATAAAGGGTTATCTGAAAGAGATAACTTCTTTAACACTGGTTAATTCAGAATAAGGGATTTCGCGCAGCTGCTCTGTTACTTCTTTCTTTACTTTAGAAACAAGTTTAACGGTAATCTTCTCGTTATCAGCAGCAACAAGCGTACCTTTTAAGTTCGATTTATCGGAAAACTGAATTTCCACCTCCTTACCTATCACTTTGTTATACTGGCGCAACAATCTGAGTGGTTGTCCAACACCGGGTGATGATACGGTAAGATGGTAGTCGTCAGCATCACGGTCATACTTCGATTCAATGAATCGTGTAAGAGCAATACAGTCGTCGATATTAATGTCAGTATCCCTGTCAATGAGCACAGTAATATTGTTCCCGGCTTTAATTTTAATATCTACAATATATATATCGGAGTCCTGCAGATATTGTTCAATCGACTTACGTAAATCTTCTAATTTTATCATACACGAATATTAACAAAATGGGGGCCAAAAAAGCCCCCTCAACCTCTTTTCACCGTCCTCTGTACAAACTGCCAACTGGTGATATGAATTCTATCAGTTGTCCGACCAGGGCTCGAACCTGGAGTCTTCTGAACCAAAATCAGACGTGTTACCATTACACCATCGGACAAGCTTCCCTTAAAAAGGTGTGCAAAAATAGTTAATATTTCAGAATTTACAATAAACCTGGAGAAAATATTTTAGAAATTTCAGAAATTTACTACAAAACGTAAATTAAGCTGACGAGGAGTAAGGAAATTAGGCACTGCATATTGCCTGTTGGTAACATCCTTTATCCAGATGTATGAAACGGTATTATTAACCTGCAACAGGTTGAGGACTTCGAGGCTGATCCAGGCATCTTTAATAAACCGCAGGTTCCGGCGCGTGTTGGTTTCTGAATATCTTGAAGCTCCGGCAAGCTGTTTGGAGAATCCAATATCTACTCTTCTGTAAGAAGGCATACGCTGACCATTTCTGTTTTTTACAGAGCCAGGCGGACTGAATGGTAAGCCGGTACCGAAAATCAGATTAAGGTTCATTTTAAATGTTGGGTTTCGGGGCAGATAATCCTGAAAAAACAGACTAAAAGTCAAACGTTGATCTGTTGGTCGTGGTATGTAGCCGATTGCCTGGTAAACACTGTCGACAGGAATATTATTGGTTGTAAAGCCGGGTATGATGCGTTTACCTTCGCTATTATAGTAATCGAAATATGCATCTCCTTCGAGGTCCTCTTTTGTTTGCATGAGCGATAAACTTGCCCATGACTCCACACCTCTGACAAATTCACCATTTACCTTGAAATCGATACCCGTGGTATACCCTTTTGCATTATTAAGTGCGTAATACCGTATGCGGACATTGTCCACATCATATGGAACCAGATTCCGAAGGAGCTTATAATACACTTCGGAAGTAAGTTTAAAAGGTCTTCCCCATGCCATGAAATTATAGTCAGAACCTATTACAAAGTGCAGTGAAGACTGAGCCTTAAGCTCAGTATTTAGTCTGCCTTCCCTATCGCGTAGTTCGCGGTAGAACGGAGGTTGGTAGTACAATCCGGATGAGAACCTTAACACAACATCTTTTTCCCAGGCAGGTTTGTAGGAAACACCGGCACGCGGACTAAAAAGGATTTGCTCATTTACACTCCAGTAATGAGCGCGTGCACCCACCGTGACATTCCATTCGTCTCCAGTTGGTCCGAATTCCCAGGAGTTTTGCACGAATCCGGATATTCTGGAAGAATTAAGGCCAATGGTAGTTTTAACCACATCCTGCAAAAGAATATCGCTTTTATTGCCTTGCTGCCCGGGTATACCCTGATTAACAGGCAATGTAAAGCCGGCGGAGTCGTTCATTACCCATTCGTTCAGCCGGTCATTTACCTCTTCCACCTGGTATTTCACACCCCAGAGCAAAGTAGCAGAGGGCATGGCGTATAAACCACGGTGCTCGGCTGAAGTAACCCTTGCATCCAGATAGTTGCGGGCATGATTGTGGTATGCACCAACTCCTTTAATTTCGACCAGTTCGCCAAAATTACTCTTGCTCTGGTCGTTTTCGAGATTTCCAATCCAATACATTCCGGTAATGTCAAATGTCTCGCTTTCGATAGTCTGGAATGATGAGAAAATCAGCTTAAGCGAAAGATCTTCGTTAGGTTTAAAATGAGAAGTAAATGCCCCCATATAATTAATAAACCTGTCAGTTTCACTGCCTTCAAAATACACCCTTAACTGCAACGCCTCATTAATAGTTCCAAAGCTTGTCTCGCGCGATTCGGGTACAATCTCATACTTGTTTCTTGCATAATTGCCAAACACTGAAAACTCCCATTTCTTCGATGCTTCGAAAGTGAGCATTCCCTGCAGATCAACAAAGGAAGGTTTATAATCACCTTTAGTTTCGAGAGTGTTGAGCAGGTACTGGTTAGTTTTGCTGCGGGCCCCTGCGAGAAAAGTAAACCTTCTGTCTTTGGAAGAGCCCTCCAAATGCAGTGAACCACCCAGAAGACTGCCGCTAACTGAACCGGTAAAGACAGTAGGGCGCTTATAGCGGATATCGAGAACCGACGACATTTTATCACCATACCGGGCATCAAAACCACCGGCAGAAAATAAAATTGAGGAAACAAGGTCCGAATTCAGGAAACTCAACCCCTCCTGTTGTCCGGAACGTACCAGGAAAGGTTTATATATTTCGACATCGTTAACGTAAACGAGGTTTTCGTCGAAATTACCTCCCCGAACAGAGTATTGCGAGCTGAGTTCATTATTGGAGGCCACCCCCTGAAATGTTTTTATAAGAGCTTCAATGCCACCTGCGGCGCTGGGAATGGTAGATGCAAGCCTTGGGTCGAGTGGTGTTAGTGTTGAGGTTCTGATGGACTGGTCTTTGACTTCAAATTCCTGTATTTCCGTTGCAGAAGGTAAAAGGCGGCGATTAACCTCCAGGCGCTGGCCTGCTTTAAGTCGTACTTTGACACTGGAAGTATTAAAGCCAACAAACGAGAAAGTAATTACATACTCCCTGTTGGCCGGTAATTTGAGGCTGTAGGTGCCATCCATGCGTGAAACTGCTCCGGCCGACCGGTCGGGTAGTGATATGTTCGCAAAAGGCACAGGATTGTTATTTTCATCAGTTATCCTTCCGTATATCTCACCAAACTCCTGGGCAGAGCTCTGTTTTGTAATCATCGCTATAAGCGATATAATGAACAGCAGTAAGAATCTGGAATACCGGACAGCCATTTCAGCAATTATAGTAATGAGTATTAACGGTCAAAATAAAAAGTATTGCGCAAATATATAAGAAACATGACTAATCTTAGATAAAACCCTGATTATTCCGTTAGCGGAATTTCAGTAACGAGCAGTTTGTCAATCTTGCTACCATCCATATCAACAATTTCGATAGTATACTTGTCAAAAACAAATTTATCGCCCGTTTGTGGTATGCCATTGATATGATAAAGTACAAATCCGGCAACGGTATTGTACCCGATTTTTTCAAAATCAAGATTCAGATCACCAAGATACTCTGCCATTGTCTCAATAGGAGCAATACCACTTACCAGCAGCGAACCATCCTCGCGCCGAATAATCAGTGGTTCTGCGGTATCCTCCCTGTCGGGCATTTCGCCCAGCAGGTTTTCCATCATATCATGTACAGTAACCACACCCTGAAAACTTCCATATTCATCAACAATAACAGCAATGTTGAGCTTTTTCTCTTTTAACGATTTAAGGATGGTTTTGGCGCTGGCCGATTCAGGAAAAATAAGGGGATCGGTTACAAGATCTTCGGGTTTGATGCTTTTTGAGACCAGTTTCTTTATAAGATACTCCTTCACATTCAGAAAGCCGATAAAGTTATCAATCTCATCACGGCAGGCCAGCAATTTACTATGCCTGGCAGAGAGTATTTCCTTTTGCAACTCATTGTATGGTGTGTTCAAATCAATCCACTCCACGTCGTGTCTGTGCGTCATAATATGCCTGGCTTTCTTGTCGGCAAAATGAAACACCTTTTCATGCATACGGTTCTGTTCCATCTCTATGATTCCTTCACGGGATGCAGTGCGCAGCATCTGTTTCAGTTCTGCTTCAGTAACGGTATGGTTTTTCTTCTGAATGCCCAGGATGGAGTTGATGAAACTGGTAGATATGGAAAGGAACCGTACAAATGGGTAAAAAATATTGGTGAACACATTGATAACAGGGGCTACCCTTACCGCAATTGCCTCGGGATTGCTCAGTGCCATAGTTTTGGGGACCAGTTCACCTAACACTATAGAAAGATAGGTTACCAGGATTATAGTACTTGCCAGAGAAATACTATAGGCTGATTGGGCATTAATACCCATCGATACAAATAACGGTGAGACCTTTTCTGCTATAGAAATGCCTCCAAAAGCTCCCGTAACAATACCTATAAGCGTAATACCCACCTGCACAGCCGACAAGAAGTTCTCTGACTTTTCAAGAAGCTTTAGTGCAATGGCAGCACCACCTGAGCCGGATGCCTTCATATTCTCGAGCCGGCTCCTGCGTGATGAAACGAGGGCTATCTCTGATAAAGCAAAGAAGCCGTTAAAAAGAATAAGAATGAGTATTATGGCTATTTCCATGCTTTATAAACAGGTAGTTTGGCAAATTTACAAATAAAAAAAGCTGTTGTCGGTATAACAACAGCCAGATTTCTTTAAAACCGGAAGAATTACCTGATGATGAACCCCTTTGCTTCTGCTTCTTTCAGGCAGGCACTGATGCCTTTTTTGCTGATGTGGCGAAGGCCGTCGGCCGAAACCTTTAAGGTAATCCATGCATCCTCTTCAGGAATATAGAATTTTTTGGTTTGAAGGTTTGGATAAAACCTGCGTTTGGTCTTTATATTGGAGTGAGACACTTTGTTGCCCACCATCATTCCTTTACCTGTGATTTCGCAAATTCTTGACATGACTATAATAGCTTATGCGGTTTATTTTTTTCGGACTGCAAAGAACGTAATTATTTTTGAAACCACCAAATAATCTTTAAAAAAAACTTAAGTCTGTCAAAGCACTCAATTATAGTTCCTGAAGAAGATTATTGCCTGTCAGACAGATCAGCTTTGGGTTCTGCAAAAATCAAGAAGTTCAGGAAAGAACTGCTTAAATGAAGCATTATAATATGCATAATTACTTTTCAGATGTGACACACCGAATTCCATATTCGAATGAAAAACCGTTCGCGAAGCAATCCCGCTTAAAGCGCTGTGCAGCCCTTCGAACGTGCGGTAGTTCAAAAGCCAGTTCTGCTTAACCATGTAAGTAAGAATATACTGCGACCTTTGCGGGAGCATATCAAGATTGCTTACAAGTACATTGTATACCTTTCCGGTGAAATCGTTAAGAGATTCGTTTGAATAAGTACTCCAGTGCTTCCCCAGAAAATGGTCGTAATACATATCGAGTACAACACCGGAATATTTTCTGAAATCACTGCGAAGTAATACCTGAGTTTCCCTGACAACCGGATGCTTATCGGTATACTCATCGACCATCCGGTGCCATCGGATACCTTTTATAATACCTTCAGTGTACTCATGAATACGCGAACCCTTTACCTGGTCGGCAATAAAATTCCCAATTATGCTTTCGTGGTCGGTATGGGATAAGAAGAAATGAGCAAGGAAGTTCATAGAGTACAAAGATATTGTAATACAGAACCATTCAAGCCATAGACCTTAGTTTCTTTCAAGAATTAAAAAACGCCTGTAACTAATTGGTTGCGGGCGTTTCTGTATCTTTTTTACTAATTTTGTCCGATATACAGACGCTGTCAACTACTCAAAAAAAAATATACGAAATGCAAAAATTATTATTGTTAGGTGATGAGGCGATTGCCCAGGGAGCAATAGATGCCGGAATATCAGGCATTTATGCATATCCAGGCACTCCATCAACCGAGATCACGGAATATGTGATGCAGTCAAAGGAAGCTAAGGAAGGCAAGATCAAGGCTGCCTGGGGAACTAATGAGAAGACTGCTATGGAAACCGCCCTTGGTATGTCGTACGCAGGAAAAAGAACCATGGTCTGTATGAAGCATGTTGGCCTTAATGTTGCTGCCGATGCCTTTATCAATGCAGCTATAACCGGAGCTAACGGCGGGTTGATAGTTCTGGCTGCTGATGACCCTTCCATGCACTCCTCACAAAACGAACAGGATTCACGCTTCTATGGCAAATTTGCTATGATTCCGGTACTCGAACCAGGCAATCAGCAACAGGCATACGATATGGTGCATTTTGGTTTTGAGCTGAGCGAGAAATTTGGCATTCCTGTATTGATGCGCGTTACAACCCGCATGGCACACTCCCGAGCCGGTGTGCAGCTGAGAAATAAGAAACTTCAGAACGATATTAAGCTGCCTGCAAACCCAAAACAGTTCATACTTTTGCCCGCAATAGCACGAAAAAACTATAAGCATTTACTGGAACTGCAGGCAAAATTCACCGACAGCTCCGACAATTCAGGATTTAATAAGCTGTACGACCATGCTGATAAGAGCCTTGGTATCATTACCTGTGGCCTTGCATACAATTATCTGCTGGAGAATTACGAAAACCATGAGGTTCCTCATCCGGTTCTGTGCATTGGCCAGTATCCTTTGCCTGAAAAGATGCTCAGGGAGTTTTATAATGCATGCGAAAGCATTCTGGTGCTGGAAGACGGGTATCCGATAGTGGAAGAAATGCTTAGGGGCTTTATGAATAATGGTAAAGTTATTAAGGGACGCCTGGATGGAACCATTCCCCGCGATGGTGAATTAGACCCCAATATTGTTGCCCGTGGACTGGGTTTAGATGATACCCATGGAAAAGAAGTTCCATCGGTAGTTGCAGCCCGTCCCCCTTCGCTTTGTAAGGGTTGTCCACATATTTACAGCTATAATGCCCTTAACGAAGCACTGGCTGAATACACCAAAGGCAGAGTTTTTGCAGACATAGGCTGCTATACCCTGGGGGCCTTACAGCCCTTTGATGCAATAAATACCTGCGTCGACATGGGAGCATCTATTACAATGGCCAAAGGAGCTGCCGATGCAGGTCTCAGGCCTGCAGTAGCGGTAATTGGAGATTCAACGTTTACTCATTCAGGCATGACCGGATTACTCGATGCCGTTAACGACCGATCCTCCATAACTGTTATGATACTGGATAATGCCACCACAGGTATGACAGGCGGACAGGATTCGGCGGCCACCGGTAAAATTGAAGACATATGCATTGCACTGGGTGTAGACCCGGAGCATGTTAAGGTAGTTAATCCTTCACCAAAATTCCATGAAGAAAACATGGCACTTTTAAAAGAAGAAATTAGCTATGAAGGTGTTTCTGTAATTATACCGCGCAGAGAATGCTTACAGACTGCCAGCCGCAGGCTGCGTGAAAATAAAAAGAAAGCAACAATGGAAAACCAGGAGGCATAAACATGAAAAAAGATATAATTTTAGCAGGAGTCGGCGGCCAGGGTATACTTTCTATTGCTGCCATAATAGGTACCGCAGCACTTAATGCCGGTTTGTATCTCAAACAGGCTGAAGTTCACGGTATGAGCCAGAGAGGTGGTGATGTACAATCGAACCTCCGCATTTCGGACAGAGAGATTGCATCCGATCTGATACCAAAGGGAAGGGCCGATATGATCATTTCGGTTGAACCGATGGAATCATTGCGGTATCTGCCCATGTTATCTCCGAAAGGATGGCTGGTTACCAATACCAAACCCTATATAAATATTACTAACTATCCGGAGATGGATTCTCTTATGAAAGAAATTGAGGCGTTTGAGAACCACATAGCACTTGACGCTGATACTATAGCAAAGGAGCTGGGAGCTCCGAAAGCAGCCAATGTTGTTATTCTGGGTGCAGCCTGTCCGTTTCTTGATATTTCGTATGAAGAGCTCGGTAAAGCCATAAAAGCAATTTTTGGCAGAAAGGGTGATGATGTGGTGGAGACGAATCTGAATGCATTAAAAGCCGGGTACGAAACTGCCATGCATAAACTACAAATTGCTCCATGAAGAAATTTTTCACCCGAAAACGCATAATTACCTATTCACTCGCAGCAGTTGCCCTGCTGATTGCTATTTTTTCGCTCGATTATTACTTTACGGCACTTCGAAAAGCACCGGAGCCCGATAACACCTATATACCGCAACCAAGAATGGAATACGGAATTGTGGTGGATTCATTTGATGTGGTAAAAGCAGAAGTTCTTCCGGGTGAAAATCTTTCAACAATCCTGCTAAAATACAATCTGAACATGGGAACCATAGAGCAGCTGGTTCAAAAAGCTGCAGGTATTTTTGATGTGCGGAAAATTCGGGCAGGAAATAAGTATACTGTGCTTTTATCAGCCGATTCGTTACCGACTGCGCATTATTTTATATATGAAAGCAGTCCTACCAGTTACATTATCTTTGAAGCAGGAGATTCGTTGCATGTGCATTCGGGAGAAAAGGAGGTAGAAGTGCGAATAAAGTCAGCTTCGGGCACCATTACCTCTTCGTTATGGAATGCTATGGCTGAGATGAAAGCCGATCCGAATCTTACTATCGCATTAAGCGAGATATTTGCATGGACAATAGACTTTTATGCGATACAGAAAGGAGACAATTTTACTGCTATATACGAGGAATTGTATGTAGAAGATGAACCAATGGGATTAGGCCATATATTATCGGCCCGTTTTAACCATGGTGGTAAGGATAATTTTGCATTCAGATACACACAGGATGACCAGGTTGATTACTTTGATGAGAAAGGCCAGAGTGTTCGAAGAGCATTCCTGAAATCGCCTCTTAAATTTTCAAGGATCAGTTCACGGTTTTCGCACAGCAGGCTTCATCCGGTTCTTCGGATACGCCGCCCTCACCATGGTGTTGACTATGCAGCTCCCAAAGGGACTCCGGTACATACCATTGGCGCAGGTACGGTAATCGATGCGCGATATGCAGGAGGTGCAGGCCGAATGGTAAAAATTAAGCACAATTCAACGTATACCACTGCCTATCTTCATTTAAGTGGTTACGCGCCGGGTGTTCGCAATGGAGCAAGAGTTCAGCAGGGACAAGTTATAGGTTATGTTGGCAGCTCCGGTTTATCTACAGGTCCGCATCTTGATTTCAGGGTATACAAAAACGGCTCACCCGTTGATCCTTTAAAGGTAGAATCGCCACCAGCTTTACCGGTTAAAAAAGAACTGCTTACAGACTATACAAAGTACCGGCTGCTAATGAACCGGAAACTTGATTCGCTTAATGTACCGCAGAAAGCTTCTTTAATGCCGCTCTAAACAAACGAATCAAATTACCGTATGTTTCCGTAATTAGTAAAGCAGACTGCTCTTTGGGCAGTCTGTTTCGCTAATTGCAGTAGTGGATTTATCTTATTGCTTAACAACCATTTTACGGGAGTATTTAATATCATTTACTATAAAAGTATACGTATAAATCCCTGTGGCTAATTTTGCTGTGTGAAGCGGAATAGTGTGCGTACCGGCTGCAAAGTGTTTTGCCGGCAATTCATAAATTAATCTGCCCGTAAGATCACTGATTTGCAGACTGACGCTGGAAGGTTTATCGAGCGTTATGTTAAAAGCTGTACTTTGACTGAATGGATTGGGATAGTTCTGTGAAATGTGCACTGAGGTATTAAGATCAGGCCGGGCAGCAACCAGAGTTGATTTAGGCATTTCAAGATGAACCACAGAATTTGTGGAAGGATCGTCAAGATCACCCAGCACAGACATACCTGGCTCTTCATCGCGCTGGAACACTATATGAATATTCTGACCAGTTCGTCCGGCAACGGAGGGGAAAACATTTTCAAAACCGGCCTGTGTGCTTTCGCCTGTTAGGTCGATGATACTGCCCCAGGTAACTCCCCCATCAGCTGAAGCGCGGGCATAAAGATGCCGGTATTGCTGAGTTCCGTTATCATAGCCTTCTG
>CAZXQT010000024.1:0-12965 GCA_964643225.1 uncultured Lentimicrobium sp.
TTTATCAGGCCGTGGACTTAACGGCCTATAACTATTTCCAGGATGTCAAAGAACTGTACTGTGCCTGATCGTTGAATTTGTCACTTATCCAACTCACTCACACTGTGATAGTTAAAATGATACTTTTATCATTTTAAATTATCGTCAATATGTTTACAACAATAACCGTACCAAATCTTATAAAAATCAAAATGTATAGCTTCGTATAGCCACATTGACAAAATGGCAGTAAAAAAGACTGCCATAAAAAACAGACAGAAGCTGTAAGAAGCTATACATGGATGCAGGAAGCTATACTTTTTGTCAGAATGTCATCATCAGACAACCAAAAAATCACACAAAAGGGTTATTGACAGAGGTCCTTCAGGTCTTTATGTTTGCAGTATTAAACCTAACCCCATGAAAACATTTAAACATCTATCTCTTCTATTAATTGTATTCGCTCTGATACTTGGTTCCTGCAAAAAAGACGATGAAGACGAGGACTCAGGTAACTATTATTTCAATGTATCCATTGACGGCGAAAAGTACCACCTTGACAATGGCATGTCCGATATCGACGATGGTGGTGGTAATCTTGGCGGTACTCTGAAAGACGATGCTTCCAATTCAAAAACCGTAAATATCCATATGTATGCCAATGATCTTAAATCCAAAGGTGCCGGCACATATACACCTACTATTTCGTACCACTTTGGTGTCACCGACTCTCAGGGCGCCCACTGGTACTACTCTGCAGGTTCGTTTGAAGTTACCAAACTCAACCTCGAAAATTGGACCGTTAAGGGAACATTTAACAATGTAACCCTTACAAATGGAGTACAAAACATTCAGTTAAAAGACGGCTCCTTTTATCTGTTCCTTTACCACTGATCTCCGAATATTAAGTTGTCCTTCCGGCCCTGACCAGGCCTTTATCCAAATAACCCCGAGACGCTCCTCCCCAACGGAGCGTTTTTTTATTGGTTTTAATAATTACCTTTGTGCACCGTTATGAATTCATGTGCATATCGTCAGACTAAAGTAAACCTAAGTAAACAGCGTAATCATGAACAATGCCATTTACAACTTTACCCAACCACAAAATGAGCCTAATCTCCGATATCTGAAGGACAGCCTTGAGCGCATAGCCCTCGATCGGGAAATACAGCATCTGCTGGAAAAACCAACCAATATTCCATTACTTATCGGTGGTGAAGAAATTCAGACCGGCAATACAGCCGAAGTGAGAATGCCCACCCTGCATTCCCATGTGCTGGCATTTTATCAGAAGGCAGGAGCTGCCGAAGCTTCCCGAGCCATTGAAGCTGCCCTTAAAGCGCATACGATCTGGTCAAACCTTTCATGGACAGTGAGAGCAGCCATACTCCTTAAAGCGGCTGATCTTCTTGCTGGTAAATACCGGGCTCAGATAAATGCAGCGGTAATGCTCGGGCAGGGAAAGAACATTTTCCAGGCCGAAATCGACACCTGCGAAGCCATCGACTTCCTGCGCTTTAACGTTTCCTTCGCTTCAAAAATTTATGAATTCCAGCCTTCCTCAGCATACAACCAGCTTAACAAAATGGAATTCAGACCCCTCGAAGGTTTTGTTTTCACCGTTAGCCCCTTCAACTTCACGGCCATTGCATCCAACCTGAATATGGCGCCTGTAATGATGGGCAACACCACTGTATGGAAACCCGCAACTACCTCATTGCTGTCTAATTATCTCTTAATGCAGATATTTACCGAAGCCGGACTTCCTGCAGGAGTTATCAATTTCCTTCCGGGAGATGGTAACACCATCGGCTCCGAAGTCCTGAGTTCACCCTGGCTGGCGGGCATCCACTTTACAGGATCAAATAACACTTTTAATAACCTGTGGCTCAGCGTAGCAAAAAACCTAGGTAAATACCGCTCCTACCCTCGTCTCATCGGCGAAACCGGAGGTAAGAACTTCGTATTCGTTCACCCGACTGCCAATGCTCAGGAAGTGGCAACCAACGCATTCCGCGGAGCTTTCGAATATCAGGGTCAGAAATGTTCGGCTGTGTCCAGGATGTATGTTCCCCGGAGCCTTTGGTCATCCGTAAAGGAAAAGCTTCTTGCCATCGGCCACTCAGCCCGCATAGGCGATGTAACTGATGCCGACAACTTTGTCAACGCGGTCATCGACCAAAAGTCATTCAACAACGTAATGCGCTACATCGACCACCTGCATTCATCGCCCGATGCAGAGATCATCCTTGGTGGCAGAGGCAACAATACTCACGGCTGGTTTATAGAGCCCACCATTGCTGTCACCACCAATCCGCATTCCCTCACCATGGAAGAAGAAATTTTCGGGCCCGTGCTTACCGTTTATGTATACGAAGATGAGGCTATCGAAGAGACAATCCATCTTTGCAACACTACATCGCCTTATGGGTTAACCGGTGCGGTTTTTGCACGCGACAGAGTTGCAGCCTCCCATATCTGTGAAAAATTCCAGTACGCTGCAGGCAACTTCTACATCAATGACAAACCAACCGGTGCTGTAGTAGGCCTTCAGCCTTTCGGCGGATCAAGAGCCTCGGGAACTAACGACAAAGCAGGCGGTGAATTCAACCTCATCCGCTGGGTCAGTCCCCGCACCATCAAGGAGACCTTCATGCCTGCAACAGAGTACAGGTATGATTATCAACTGCAGTAATAGCTTAATAACCCCACAGCACTGAGACAGGCAGACACTCCTGCTAAGGTAACTGCAAAGAGACCGGTATCCTTTCAAAACCGGTCTCTTTGCAGTTATGTTATCTAATTGAGTTAAATAATATGTATAACTACACAAGAAAAGAGTGTATTTCTACATATTTTTCCACAGAATGCTCTTTATCTGTATTTTACAACTATCTAATTGAGTTAGATAATATGTAGAACTATACAAGAAAAGTGCGTATTTCTACACATTTTTATATCGTTGTTTACCCTAAAATCCACTACTCTTCCTCAGCCCTGAAATCCTGACCCCTCGATCTGGGCACTCCCATATGCTGGCAGTCTATCACAAGGTAGGGGCTACCGAAGCTTCCCGCGCCATTGATGCTGCCCTCAAATGCACATAAGATCTGGTCGGCAAAATGGAATCCAGACCCCTCGATAGTTTTGTTTTAACCATTGCCCTTTCCAATCATTACTTCAAAATCAGGTAAATCAACCGGGAGTGCTCTTTATCACTATTTTACAAATATCTATTTGAGTTAAATAATATGTAGATCTACAAAAGAAAGGTGTGTATTTCTACACATTTTTCAACCGGGACTGCTCTTTATCACTATTTTACAAATATCTAATTGAGTTAAAAAATATGTATATCTACAAAAGAAAGGTGTGTATTTCTACACATTTTTCAACCGGGACTGCTCTTTATCACTATTTTACAAATATCTAATTGAGTTAAATAATATGTAGAACTACAGAAGAAAAGTGCGTATTTCTACACATTTTTCAACCGGGAATGCTCTTTATCACTATTTTACAAATATCTAATTGAGTTAAATAATATGCAGATCTACAAAAGAAAAGTGTGTATTTCTACACATTTTTATATCGTTTTTTACCCTAAAATCCACTAATGAGTTCTTCAGATTCCACCTGCCCATAGGTCCCACAATCCCGTCCAATAAATTCCACCCTATTCAACATTTCTCACCCCTCGTCCCAAAAGGCTCACAAGTCCCACAAATCCCACTCGTCTCACTACACTCACCACCACCCACCCCAAAACTTTATACCTTTGCATCTCGTTCATCTCTCATTGCCCCCATATCTATGCAAAACTGGATTAGAACTTTCGCTATACTGTGGATAGGACAGCTTTTCTCGATACTCACAAGTGCCGTAGTGGGTTATGCCATTATTTTCTGGCTGAGCTTTGAGACCAGATCGCCCGAAATACTGGCCTTTACTACACTCGCCTCTCTGCTGCCCCAGGGAGTGCTCGGACTGTTTACAGGAGTGTTTGTCGACCGCTGGAACCGGAAGCTGGTGATGATCATTTCCGATAGCATGATCGCGTTTGCAACGCTCGTGCTCGTTATGATGTTCTACCTGGGCACTGTAGAGATATGGCACATCTACGTACTTGCCGCTATACGGTCAACCGGACAGGCATTCCATATGCCGGCCATGCAGGCTTCCATTCCACTGCTCGCCCCCGAAGATAAACTGCTGCGTATTGCCGGGGTAAACCAGATGATCCAATCGGTAAGCGCGATTGCAGGCCCGGCCATCGGAGCTCTGCTCATCACGGTATTCGACATGAAATACGTGCTTATGCTCGATATTCTTGGTGCTATGCTTGCTGTAGGCAGTATTGCCCTGATTGCCATCCCCGATCCTGTTAAACAAGAAGTAAAAAAGCCTCATGTTCTTGGCGAAATCCGTGAAGGACTTCAGGAGATCTACAAAGACCGCGGACTGTACTGGCTTTTTGTCTTCTCGGTCATTGCCACTTTCTTCATCATGCCGGTGGCCGTGCTGTTTCCGCTTATGACATTAAACCACTTTGGTGGCGGGGTCATGCAAATGAGCATCGTCGAAATATTCTGGGGTGCAGGTATGCTGGCAGGTGGTGCACTCATGGGCATCAACCGCAAACCTTACAATAAGGCCATGATCGTAAACTATATGTACTTTATTTTCGGTCTGAGTTTTTTCCTTTCGGGAGTGCTTTCGCCGAACGCATTCACCTGGTTTGTTATCATTACCGCCATTGGAGGCGTCAGCTCTGCAATTTATAACGCCGCTTTTAATGCATTACTGCAAACAAAAATTGACCCTGGCCTCCTGGGCCGCGTATTCTCCACCTACATAAGCCTTAGCCTGCTGCCTTCTATGCTTGGCATTCTCGGCACTGGTTTCATCGCCGAACATATCGGACTCACTAACGCATTCCTTATCTGCGGAGTAGTTAATTTTGCCATCGGGCTCATTTCCATTATGATTCCATCGATTCGCCGGGTGGGATAATCCGCAAAACAGATCAATTCATGCTAAAGCGGATGTATACCGGCACATGGTCTGAAACAGCGCGCGCCTGCTCAAAGGTCGGGGTGTTGCGGTAGAAGTGGATAATGCCTTTTTCGGCGACCTTCAACCGGACCGGCTTATAAAAAATGTTGTCGTATTCCGATGCCAGACACCCATCGGACAGGCATTTCTGCCGCAGGGATGTTTTCTGCCCCTGCAGTGCCGGTTTATAGCCCATATTCTTGAGTGGATTAAACACAGAATGGCTTTCCGATAAATTGAAATCGCCCAGAAACACTAAATTATTCTCCGGGTATAAGGCCGGAAAATCCTTAAAGTATTTGATCTCCGTTTCCGGTTGCTCCTTTTTGGTCTTCGCATGAAAACTAACCACGGTAAAACAGCCTCCACCTGCTTCAAACGTTGCCATGTAAGGCTCTCTTTCCAGCAGGGCTGCATACCTTCCGCCCGGCAGCCAGGGCTTCCCGATCAGTTTAACCCTGCCCTTTTTGCCACTGCCTGCCCACCACCGTTTCCTGCAACCACTTCTTGAATAGCTACTATGTCGGCATGTTTTATCGTCGATGCTATAAAAGCAATTTCAGAAGCATCCTTGCTTTTGCCCATATTCTGTATGTTCCATGTAATCAGGGTAACCGTCTGCCCCATCGTGTTAACGACAATAAGCAATAACGCAACGGTGAGCCTTTGCAAAAGGAAGTGCCTTCGGCTAAAACGGACAAATGTGATCACGGCAAAGAATTTGACTGGCTATTTACTATTCAGCTTGTTTTTATTAAGCCTCTAAGTATTCAGCTTGTTAGTTTTCAGCCTGTAAAGTTAGAAAAAGGCAACAAAAAGAATAATCTAAACTTTGTGGATCAGCTTTTTCGAGGCAATAATCCTTCCCTTGTCAATAATTTGGAGCACATAGAGGCCGGCAGGCAGATCATTGAAGTACAAGGGTATTTCACTTTCGTGGATGTTTAGTTGCTCATAAACCACAGATCCGTATGCGTTACTGAGGATGAGTGTGACACCATTGGTGTTTCCTGTGGTGATACCGCTGATGGTGCCGACGGTGGTATTGCCGCCCGGGAGCGTGACGCCTGCGATTTTGCCTGCTATGCGGACCGTTGCCCTGTCGTGAACCGGATTCGGATATACCGAACAGGTGCTTTCGGCTTCCAGGTCTTTTACACCGGTACAGTCATACCATGCAGGCATTCTGGTTATCAGCTGATCAATCATCCATCCTTCGCGCTGATCATCAATGCTGTCAGAAATAAAGGTAAAGCGTATCATCAAACTTTCGGGATTTATGATGATGGTATCACTTTCCTTAACAGCAAGGTACCATATCCAGTTGTACGTCGATTGCACCCAGCCATCCGACGTGCCGGTGATCCGAAGTTTGTGGGGGGAAAACTGCGATGTTGCCAAATGGAAGTCGTTATCCCACCAGAATTGTGAAAATCCCCAGTTGTACAATACGGTATCGCGCATTTCAATCCATGAATCTCCGCCATCGTACGAAGCTTCCAGCATTCCGTAGTCCTGCAGGGTATCCATGTCGTACCTGTGCCAGAAACTAAATGAAGTATAGCACTCTTCCGTAAAGGCATCCTTCATAACAAAAGTAAACGACGACGTGTTATTACTTGTGTAGGGTGCTGCAGTATCAGTCACCATAGCCCTCAATCCATCGAACGATGCATTGAAAAGTGTCTTCTGCGGTATACCTCTCTGCCAGATATTGCCGAGTGTGTTATTAATGTTTATACTCTCGTTATCTGTTTCAAACGAAATGGTATCTGCAAGGGGATCATACTGCGCAAATGCACTGACCGAAAACGATAACATGCAGATTAACAGAGGAATGCGATAGATTTTGTTCATGTTTATATTTTTTACCAGCCAACTACTAAGATAAGGCATTTACTTTTATATATCTTAAACAAAATACATTAGGTCCATTTTTTTCGTACATTTACAGTCTGTATAGATTTGTTAAGTTCCATTTTTATTTATATATTCGAACTATTAACGTATTTTTATGGGGAAACATCTACAAGACTGGCTAATTAAACTTATATATATTTTACTGGGATTAGTGCTGCTGATTCTTGTTTTCCTTACAAACCGCAATTTTCAGACAACAAGGAATTATAGTTCAGAGATCGGGAAACATTCCAGCCAGCGCACACTCATCGAAGAATCGCTGGATATTTTCAAAGACATTGAAGCATCCACCAGGGGTTACCTGCTCATGGGCGATAAAATGCTGCTCACAAACCGAAACGATGCACTTATCCGGCATCAGAACAATGAAGTGAGTTTGTTGCTTTCGCTGAAGGGACAACCGGAGGTCATAGAAAACTTCCGAAGGGTCAGCAACATTTACCACCAGCGTATGAAACTGCTGAGCGAAGGCCTGGAATCGTCAGATCCACAGTTTGTAGAAAGTGTTCTGAAACACTCAGCCGATGTGGTGAACGAAGCATCTGTTCATGTGGAGCACATGGCTTCGCTCGAAGACCAGCGCATTGTGCATTTGAACAATCTGCTGCAGAAGGGTTTCAGAGCAGCCCCATTGCTAATGGTGGGTCTTATCTGTATTCTGGTCATTTTTCTGATCCTTACCTACAGGTACCTGACCAGACAGATATTGCTTGCGCGGAAATTATCTGCCTCCCTCAACGATACCAACAACACACTGTATAAAACAAACGCAGCACTCACATCAGCCCAGTCTCTGCTCGACTCTGTCCTTAAAGCCAACCCCAACGGTATTATGGCCTACGAAACTGTGCGTGACCCGGAAAGGAATATTTACGACTTCAGGGTCATTTTTGCAACCGGACAGTTAAAAATCCTTGCCACCAGAAGCCCTGAATCTATCGTCGGCAGCCTGGCTTCCGAGCTGTATCCAAACTTAAAGGAAACCGATTTCTTTAAACATCTCAAAGAAGTCATCACCTCAGGTAGAAGCAAATCGCTCGAATTTCACTATGGTGATGAAAATCTGCAGCCTTCGTGGTACGAAATTCACCTTGCACCCTATATGGATGGTGTGCTGCTTAACGGTCGCGACATTACATCGTTTAAACAAACTGAGATAGAGCTCGTTCGTACGGTCGAACTGCTCAATCTGCGCAATACTGAGAACGAACGCACGCTTGCTGAATTAACGAAATCGAACGAGCAACTCCGGCAAATTACCCATGTGGCAAGCCACGACCTGCAGGAACCCCTCCGCAAGTTGCAGTTGTTTACCTCGCGTATAACCGATAATCCAACGGGGCAGGTATCCGGAAGAGAACTTGAACGCATTAAGGAAGCTGCCATGCGCATGTCGAACCTGCTGCTCGCCATCACCCGCTACACGCATCTCGTAATGTCGTCCATGCAAATACAGATCGTTGATCTCGACATGCTTATGAAACAGGTACTTTCTGAACTTCGTTCGGTGATTACACAAAAGGATGCCACCTTACACATAGACGAACTGCCTTTGATCAACTGCGATCCGTTTCAGATATCCCGCCTGTTCTTCAATCTTATAGACAATTCACTCAAGTTTACCAGGCGCAAGCCGGTCATTTCCATTACCTGCGAAAAAGTGGAAGAGAAAGAAATAAACCTGGGCCTCGAGAACTTTATCTATTACAAATTCACTTTTACCGATAACGGCATCGGATTTAAAAACGAATACAGCAAGAAAATTTTCGAGATCTTCGAAAAACTCCACCAGCATGGAGATTATCCCGGTGTTGGTATCGGACTGCCAAAATGCCAGAGAATAGTCGAAAACCATCACGGACAAATCACAGCCTACTCATCCCCCAATGAGGGTGCCACATTTGTAATCTATTTGCCTGCAAACCTGCCATTGCATTCGGCCGAAACCACCAGCTTTATACAGGAAAAAAGGCTGTCAACATCCTGACAGCCTGTACGTATTAACTTACTTCCTTCTTAGCCTTCTTTTCTTTCTTTTCGAGCCGCTTTTCTTTCAGTGATTTGGCTGGCTCCTTTTTGGCTTCTTTTTTGGGTTCCTTACCTTTCGACATAGCTTATGGAATTTAAGGTTAAATATTAGCCATCTCCGGCGTTCTGATTATCAAAAATACAAATTATTACCCAGAATTGTTCCGAAGTTTTCACAAAAAACCTAAAGAACAGAAAATTTTTATACCTTGCATGAAAATTAACATGAAATATGCTTCATTCTGTTCGCTTTCTTTTTGTCCTCGTCCTGCTTATTTCAGGCTGCCTGCTCTCGGCACAGGAAACAAAGTATAGAATCGTAACGTCCGACTACAAGTATGAGGACGCACTGAAGGCAAGATACCGGAAGATCACCGTTACGCCTGCCGGAAAGCGGTACCGATCAGCACCCTTATACCTGAAATTCAGCAAAAGCGACAGCACACGCAGGTTTCTGAAAGACAAGGTTCTTGGCGTAGTTACGTTCGATGACAGAACAAAAAGTGCAAACCCCGGCGACCTTACAGGCGGAGACAGCACACGGATTAACAGCACAGGCACCATAACTCTTCCTGCAACCCTTAAGCTGCACAAAGAATATTACCTTACCGAAAACGACAGTATTGTCAATTCATACCTTTCCACTGCGTACAAACATAGCATTAATGTCACCCTGTTCGGCATCGACAGGTTACGCTATTCCTATACGGGGAAATTCGGATTTTTTGCCTCCGTTGGTATCTTTAAGAGCCAGTTCTCAAGCTTTGGCGGTGGATTGAATGTCAGGCTGGCCTATAATACGGTGCTTAATACAGGAGTTCACATTTTTAAGGAGAAAGTCCTGATCGGAGATAACAATAGCGACAAAGTAATTCCTGAAATTAGCCTGCAGAGCAACTTCAGGCAATTCACGATCTTATATGGCATTGTTTCAACAATCAGCAAAGCACCATCCACGCTCTTTATGATTGGTGCCGGTTACTCCTTCTGAGAGAGGTTTCTGTTAAGAACCTGGTATCCTCAATAGGTCAGAACCCGGGTATAATAATCCTTTAATTCCGTAAACCCGCTGCGTTCAAAGGTATACTTCAGCACGGCAGCGTTTTGTTCATACTCCGTAAGCCGGTCAAAAAACTGTGCTGACTCCTGAGGGGTACGAATGGGCAGACCGGCGTTATGCGACAGTGCAGCGTGGCTTAACACAAAATTGTCGGCATTCACCAGTATGGGTTTGCCGCTGTTCAGGGCAGCATACAGTCGGTTAGGCGCGCAGAATTTGTTGTTGAACGTCCCCGAAAGGTAAAAAACAGCGCAGGCATCCACATAACTGTAAAGATCGTCGAGCTCCTTATAGTTCACATACCCCAGGTTCACCAGGGCGTCCTGCTTATCCGTGCGCACATTTTGCTGCACCCGCGCAAAGTCGGCTTCCGGTATTCCAATAAAAACCATTACCCAGCCTGGGGGCAGCTGTCCCGCAAGTCCGGTGATCAGGTCTTCGCCGCGCTGTTTGCTTACCAGCCCCTGATGCAGCAGCAGCCGTTTGTTTTCCGCTTTAAGCGAAACAACACGCTGCCGTATTTTTTCCGACAAGGCTGTCGCCGAAGTTGCCGGTGTTTCCGCGGAAGCGATCCTGAAAACCACATTATGGAAAACGAGGCTGTTTTTAATGCGCCCGCGGTGCATGAAACGCACGGCTTTGTCGCGGAACTCGTTGGCGGTGATAACCATATCGCTTTTGCGGATGAGGCAGTACTCGGCATGAAATTCAGCTTTACCCATGTTGCGGTCGCGGATGTGGTACAGTTCCTTGTCGTCGTAAACCAGCAGGGTGCGTGGCGAGAATACTTTGTAGAGTATGGGCGCGTACATGACGATTTCGTGGTGCACCTGTATGGAGCGTGGGTGCTTTACCAGCAGAAAAAGCAGGGAACGCAGCGCGTATTCGATGGTTTTGAGCAACTTGAACGGCTTCGCGGTTAACCGGCCAAACAGCAGCCCCGGACGTACAATACGCACGTTTTCAGGCAGTTCAGGATACGTACGGTGCTTGTCGGGGTACTCGTATATGTATACCGTATCCTGTGCACATGCTTCGGCCAGCGCCGCAACAACCATGTACACCCGCCCGTCGTAGTGCAGATTGGTCCAGTAAAAAATACAGTGGTTGCTTCGCTTCATCGGTTGATCTATTGCAGGTAATCGGCAATGCGTCTGGCAGCCAGTCCGTCGCCGTATGGATTAACGGCCTGCGACATGCGGTAGTACATAGCAGACTCGGTGAGCAGCCCGGTTACCCCGTTCACAATTTTTTCCTTATCGGTGCCCACCAGCAGCACAGTGCCGGCATCGAGAGCTTCGGGGCGCTCGGTGGTTTCGCGCATCACCAGCACCGGTTTGCCCAGCCCGGGCGCCTCTTCCTGAATGCCCCCGCTGTCGGTAAGTATCACTTCTGCAATACCCATCAGATAAACGAACGGCATATAATCGAGCGGCTCAATCAAAAAAACATTCGGATTTTCTTCTGCCACGATGATTTCACGCACCGGCTTGCGCACATTGGGATTCAGGTGCACCGGATACACAAAGTCCACTCCCTCAAAACGCTTTGCCAGCGTAACAATCGCCTCGCAGATATGCACAAATCCTTCTCCAAAATTCTCCCTGCGGTGGCCCGTGATCAGCACCAGTTTCCGGTGTCCGGCAGTGATCCGCTCCGCATCATAACCCATGGTCCGCAGCATGGTAGTAACGTGCTGCCGGTTGGCTGCGTCGTTTTGCAGACTGCCGTGAATATTAATAATGGCATCAATCACCGTATTTCCGGTAACAACTATGCGTTCGGCCGGCACATTCTCGTTCAGCAGATTCCTCTTTGCGGTTTCGGTTGGTGCAAAGTGCAGGCCGGCAATACGCCCTGTGATCTGGCGGTTCAGTTCTTCCGGCCACGGGCTCAGCAGATTGTTGGTCCGCAGCCCCGCCTCCACATGTCCCACGGGTATCTGCTGGTAAAAAGCAGCAAGTGCCGCAGCCATCGAGGTGGTCGTGTCGCCGTGCACCAGCACCAGGTCTGGGCTGCACGAGGCAAGCACATCCTTCATGCCCAGCAACACCCGTGTGGTAATGTCGTACAGATTCTGCCCGGGCAGCATAATATTCAGGTCGTAATCGGGCCTTATATCAAACAGCTGCAGCACCTGGTCGAGCATTTCGCGGTGTTGTCCGGTAACTGCAACACGCACATCAAACGCCTCCGGCCGCGATCTCAGTTCCAGAAAAACCGGTGCCATCTTAATTGCCTCGGGGCGCGTTCCAAAAACCAATAATATTCTCTTCATCCTTATGATCCGTTATGTGCAATATTACGAAGAAACGAAACAAGTGTCTGATGCATCTCTGCCGATTTTCGTTCCTCTTCAGCCGCCTGTTTCGCCACCCTGCCGGCAAACCGGGCATGATCCGATTCCACGGCACGCACCGCCTCTGTCAGTCTTTCAGGCGCATACGGGTACTCCCACACCGGCATGCCGTACAGCCGGGCAATCATCTCCAGCTTGGGCTCAATGCCGATGCTTATAAAGGGTATGTGGTGCAGCGCGGCAAGCACAGCCCCATGGTATCGCGCCGTAATGATCAGGTCAAATTCGCCCAGCATTTCGCAGAACCCGTGCACATCGTGCTTTACCGGATCCCAGATAATAACCCTGGCGGATTCGCTTTCGTGGATGGACGGGCGGTTATTCGCGGGTTCGCTTTCGCGGATGGAGGCTGCTATCTTAGCCAGACTTACCGCATCCTTCTCCTCACAGAACGAGAAATATGTTACCTGTGCAGCCAGCGATGTGCGCAGCAGCTGATCCATGTACGAGGCACGCTCTTCAGAGAACTGCCAGTCGCGCACTATAATGGCTATATTCTTCGCCTTTCGGGGAAGGACAAATTCCGGTTCGGTTGCTGAGGCTTCTGCAGGTTCGGTTGCTGAG
>CAZXQT010000024.1:13065-55831 GCA_964643225.1 uncultured Lentimicrobium sp.
GGTTCGGTTGCTGAGGCTTCTGCAGGTTCGGTTGCTGAGCTGCCTGCGTGTGCCGGTACCAAGTCCTGTTTAACGCCGTAAACAAGGTCGGAGCCGAAAACGTAGGTAATGTTGTTTTTCTGGCAGATGGCGGCACTCAGTTCATCGCGTACGATCACCAGGGTGGCCTTCTTCAGCAGCAGTATAGTTTCGCGGTATTGTGCATCGTTGGTCAGAAACGGACCAATGCCTATGCCGGTGAGCACCACATCCCTGTACTGCAGGGTATAGTACTCCAGTCTTTTCTTCCACCGGCCCAGAATGTTTTTAACAAAAGCCGACGGATTTTTCATCAACGCGGCAAGCTGCTTCAGCAGGCCCTTCTTTTGTTTAAAAGAGGCAAACTGCGTACCGCCGGCATAGATCATCACATCAAACCGGGTAAACAGGTAAGGCTGAAAAACACGCTCCTGCGGAATGTAGGGGTAGTAGTTGTTTTTTGTCTGGTAATGCAGCTCCATAGAAATGCCGCTCTGCTCCAGTTGCCGCGTAATGGCATATACCAGCAGGTCGTCGCCCAGGTTATGGTTACCAATCGAACCCCGTATCAGTATTTTCAGTTTCTTCATATCTTAGTTTTTCCCTTACGCACTGTTCTTCCCTTAGGCGCTGTTCTTCCCCTTACGCGCAGTGCGCACCATCTTAACCACCTGCTTCCGTTCGGTGCGGTTCATGCCTGCCAGCAGCACAACAACAGCTGCCAGGGCTCCGTTCACCAGTATAGAGACAATCGCTGCAGTTACCTTATCCGCAGAGCCCGGTAACCCGTTCTCCTGCATAACAAGGGCAAACAGCACAGAAATTGCGACTACCTTTGCCACCGGCAACAAAACCTCCTTTGCAAACCGGTTAAACATCAGGCCGATCATATGCCGCAGCATTACAATGCGGGCGGCCAGCGACATCAGCGAAAGCGCTATGCTTATCACAAAGGTAACCTGTGGTTCAAAGCCCAGACGCAAAAAGACCCACGAAACCGGCAGGTTAAGCAGCAGTATGCCCCCCACGATCAGCTGGTAACGCTTTATATTCCCGGTGGCGTGTGCGGCTATCATCAGCGGATTCGATAAGGCGTTCACCAGCAGATCAACCACTGCAAGCCGGGCAAACACCACGGTATACTCGGGCACCTCCTTAAGCCAGAACTCCATAAAGGCAACCGTTTCGGTTATGAACGGCAGCGCGAACACCCAAAGCACAAAAAACGAGAACTTCGACGAATTGTATATCAGAAAGAACATGTACCTGCGGTCGCCCGACGCATACGATTTAACGATCTGCGGATTCACGGCCGTCTGAAAACTGCTCACCAGACTGTTCAGTGCCACACTCAGCTGCAGCGTTATGGCGCGCGATGCATTGACCACCACGTTAAAAAACAGGTTCAGCAGAATATTTATTCCCTGCTGATAGGTCACCGAGGCAAAGCTTCCGAATATGCTCCACCCCGCGTACCGGGTCATTTCCCTGTTCAGGTCGCTGTGCATTGCGGGCTTCAGGGTAACCTCGCCGAACCTGCGCACAGTAAACAGCATGTAAAGCAAAAGTACCGCTACCGCAACGGCAATCATGAAAATGCTGTACACCTTCAGACTGTCGGCTGCAACAAACGCCAGCAGCACAACTGCAGCCAGCTTAAGCACCACTTCGGCAATACTCACCAGGGCATAGGCCACCATATGCTCGCGGGCAATAAGCACGGCCCTGAACGGCACCTGCATCACCGAAACAAGAAAAGTAGCTACCGATGCCTGGTATACAAACGCTGCCGCGGAAAAGCGGCCGGCGGGAATATTCAGTTGGGTATGCACAAACCAGAGGCCCACCGTTTCTGCAAGTATAAAAATGATCAGCGAAAGCAACAGATGAATAGACAGAGAGTTCTGGAACACCTTTCGCACATTTTCGGCATTACCCGCGCCCATCTGATACGACAGGAACCGCTGTGTGGCGTTGGTCATCGCGTTGTTCACAAAGGCCAGCAGTACCACCACCCCGGCCACCACGTTGTAAATACCGTAGTCGGCCGCACCCAGGGCAGCCAGCACCTGGCGCGAAATATAGAGCGACAACAGCGTAATGAACAGCATCCTGCCGTAAAGAACTAAAGTATTCCTGGCAATCCGCCGGCTGTTGTTAGTGGTTTCCAAATTCCGTTAAGCTATTTTGCGCAAAGTTAGCATTTATATTGCGTAACTGCTATATCGGCAAACAGACTGTTATGGTTGTACCCTGTCCGGGGGCCGATTCTATGAATATCCTTCCCTTGTGGTTATCCACCACCCCTTTCACCATCGGCATGCCCAGGCCCGTTCCCTCGCCAACCGGTTTCGTGGTAAAAAAGGGCTCAAATACCCTGTCGAGCGTTTCCTTCGACATTCCGTAGCCGAAATCGGTAACCGAGAGCTCCACCACATTTACCGGCAATTCTGTATCATCCCACTTCACCAGCTTCCGCGAAAGCGAAATCATTACCCGCCTGTTGTCAGAAACCGCATCGGCTGAATTGTCGATCAGGTTAATGAGCATCTGCTGATACTGCATGGCGTTGAGCGGTATTTTTCCGCAATCGTGCACACTGCTTATCAGCACAATGCGGTCTTTATACACCGGCTTTATGATATTCAGCGTTCGCATGGTAAGCGCGGTAATATCGGTAAGCTCGAGCGGTTTCGAATCCTGACGGCTGAAGGTGAGAATACTCTCGATCAGTTTTTTGCCTTTTTGCGTGGCGCTGAGCACGTTCTCCAGGTATGCGGGGTTGTATTTTCCGCCGTCTGGCGAAACACTCATCAGTTCCGCATAGCTCTGTATTATCTGCAGAATGTTGTTAAAGTCGTGCGCAATACCGCTTGCCAGGGTGCCAAGGGCGCGTAACCGCTTATTACGCTGCGATTCCTGCGAGAACCGCTGTTCCTTGGTAATGTCCTGCTTAATGGCAATGTAGTTGATCAGGTCGCCCCTGTAGTCAAAGATGGGTGTAATAACGTTTTCTTCCACATACATCTGGCCGTTTTTCCGTTTGTTGATAAACTGGCCTTTCCAGGTATTGCCACTCTTCAGTGCACTGTACAGGTCTTCGTACTCCTTGCTGCTGTTGGCGCCCGAACTGAGCACCGAGGGCGTTTTACCTATCAGCTCCTGTTCGTCGTATCCGGTATAGTTGCAGAACGCTTTGTTATAGTAGATGATCTTCCGCTCACTGTCGGTTATAAGGATGCCGTTTGCCGAATTGTGCACGGCGTTCCATACCGTTTTCAGTTCCTTTTCCTTTTGGATGAGCAGCGCATCTTTTTCTTCCAGTTCAAAGGTCTTTTCTTCGAGCACCGACTGCAGCATATTCCGGTAGCGCTCCAGTTCTTCCTGCGTTTCCTTAAAAATGAACACACTTACCATCGTCGAAGCGAACGAACGCAGAAATAGCTTGTCCGTCTCAGACCATGTTCGCTGCCCTCTTACGGCATCAAATCCTGCAAATCCTATGAGCGTCTCTTTTTTGAACAACGGGGCAATAAGTACCGATCTGATCGACTGCGAAACCAGCGCTTCCCTTTCCGCTGCACCCGCATCGGGTATCTGCCGTACATCGGTAAAATCAATTATTTTATTCTGTTTCAGCGTATTAACCCACCAGGGCAAGGCTTCCAGGGGCATATCCACGAGCACCTCTTTTTCTGATTTTATTCCCTCATTGCACCACTCGTGGGTATTGGTCATGGTACCTTTCTCATAGTCGATAAGGAAGATGTACGAGCGGTCAACGCCCAGTATGCTTCCTATCTTACCCAGCCCCTCTTCCATTGCAGCATCCACATCCCGCAGGCTGATGCTGATGAATTTATCGGCAATTTCGTTTATAACCAGCTCAAAATTAAGGCGGTGTTCCAGTTCGGTGTTCGCGTCGAACAACAGCCGTTCTGTTTCCTTTAAATGCGAAACATTACTCTGGTAGCCCACAAAACGCAGCGGACTTCCCTTATCGTCCCGGGCAATGACTTTTCCCCGGTCAACCAGCCATATCCATTGTCCATCGGGCTTTCGAATACGGTACAATGCCTGAAAGTTTTCTATTTTACCCTGCAGGCATCCATTGACCAGATCAATGGCTGTTTGCCTGTCGTCGGGGTGAATGAACGAAAACCACAAAGCAAAATTCATTTTAACGGATCCGGGCGAAATACCGATCAGACGGAGCCATTTTTCCTGCATTACAAGCACATCGTTCACCACATCCCACTCCCACCAGCCTTCGTCGGTCGATCTAAAAGCAGATTCAATGGTTTCCTTATACTTCTCTGTTATACTTTTCATTCTGATCTATGTTAAACTTTTCCATCCGGCGGAGCAGCGACTGCAGAGATACCCCGAGTTTTTGCGCGGCTTTGGTCTTATTGTATCCGCTCACCTCGAGAGCCCGCTCAATAAGTGTTTTCTCATGGGCTTCGAGGTTCAGGTCAAGCCAAACGTTCACTTCGGGGGCATTGCCTTCGGGTGGCGTGGTCTCGGTACCGGGTATGCTGATATGCGAAAGCTCGATGGTTCGTTCGTTGCAAAGAATTACCGCCCGTTCCACCATATTGCGCAGCTGCCTCACATTACCCGGGAATTCGTAATTCTCCAGAGCCTTATACACACCGGGAGCAACGGCAGGCACTTTTTTCTTCATGGCAGTGGCAAACTGTTTAACAAACCACTCCGTGAGCAGCCTGATATCTTCCTTATGATTGCGCAGGGCAGGCATATTAATTTCGAGTATATTGAGCCGGTAGTACAGGTCGGCCCTGAACTTTCCCTTATCGAGCGCTGCCTGAATATTCTGATTGGTAGCTGCTATAACCCGCACATTCACATCAACGGGGGCAACGGCACCGAGTTTCCATACTTTCTTTTCCTCGAGCACGCGCAGCAGTTTTGCCTGCAGGTTAACCGGCATATCGGCAACCTCGTCGAGAAACAGAGTACCGCGGTCGGCTATTTCAAACCACCCCGGCTTATCGTGATCGGCACCCGAGAAGGCGCCCTTCTTATAGCCGAACAGTTCACTTTCGAAGAGCGATTCGGGTATCGCAGCACAGTTAAAGGCAAAGAATCCTTTATCGCGCCGTGCGCTCAAATTGTGCAGGTGCTTTGCCGCCACCTCCTTGCCGGTACCGGTATCGCCGGTAATAAGCACGGGCTGGTCGTCCACCTGTGCGAACGTTTCCAGGTCGCGTTTAATTTCCTGCATGCGCGGGCCATTCCCAATAAGGAACTGCCCCGGCATCTCCTGCATAGACCTCGACAATTCGCTTATGCGGCTGTCGGCCTGTTTCAGTTCCCGGCGCAGGGTAATGAACTTCCGCGACCTTTCCATGCTCAGGTGCAGTGCCTTCAGCTCAAAGGGCTTCGAAAAATAGTCAATGGCACCGTAGCGCATACACTCAATAACCGTCTGCATGTCACCGTGCCCTGAGATCATGATCACTTCGGTGTCGGGTTGCAGCTGCTTTACTTTCTTCAGGAGTTCCAGGCCCGACATTTCGGGGAGCTTAATATCTATCACGGCAAGATCAACCGTTCCTTCGCCGAGTACGGCAAGCGCTTCGGTTGGAGTGCCGGCCTTCAGCACCTTAATGCCATCCATGCTCTCCAGATACAGACTAATTACATCGAGAATCGGTTTCTCGTCGTCAACTACCAGTACACTTAAATACTTCATTAAAATGCGGGGTTAAAGCGACAAATATATGCAAATTACCGTACCATGAAGCAACCTTACGAAATCGGAACACTTAGCGGAAAACGTATTCCGAAAACGGTGAAAAATGCCGCATAACCGAATGCTTTTAAACCACAAGCGCTCATTTACAGGCAAGTACAAATATGGCACGCAATTTGGTAAACGTGAAGAAAAAGCATTTAAAAGGGAATATAATTGCATGGGCTTAGCATTGGGGACTATTCACAACATGACTTCCATCACTATTAACCGGAACCTGGAAGACCAGGCAGGTAACGGGTCGCATAATCAGCTTCGTATCCTGGTTGTTGACGACAATATAATAAATTTAAAATTGCTCAGCGGGTTATTCAGCGTTCTCGGATATACGGCAGACACGGCCATAAACGGTTATGCTGCGTGCCAATTGGCATCAGAGACCCGGTACGATCTTGTTTGCATGGACATTGAGATGCCCGGTATGGATGGGCTGGAGGCATCCCGGTACATAGTGAACGGCAGTACAAACCAGCCGCCGTATATCGTCGCGGTAAGCGGAACCAATCCTGAAAACATGGAAGATAAACTGTATAATGCAGGCATTTCGGAGTTCATTGCCAAACCCATATCCCTGCAAAGGGTACAGAAACTGGTAACCCAGGTAACGGCCATGCATGAAGCGCCCCGAATAAATTCAGGATACAGATAAGATGATCTAAATAGTTAGTTAGTTAGTTGATTGATGTCAGCACCGGCGAGGCCCTGAAAGGGTCTCCCGGTGTTTTAAGCGTTACAGAAATTGCAAAAAAGAACCGCCGGAACTATGTTAATCAAAGAACCCACACTGTCAACCAGACTGGAGATGGAGGTGCTGCTGGGTGAGATATCCACCGATTTTATCCACGCAAGTGACCTTGATGTAGCCATCATGAAGGCATTTGAGCGTCTGGGCAGCACTACCCGGTCGTCGCGCGTGTATCTGTTTCTGATCGATGCAGAGGCCGGCACTATGTCGAACACCCACGAATGGTGTGCTGATGGGGTGCGCCCTGAGATCGGCAACCTGCAGAATCTTCCGCTGAGTGGTTTCCCCTGGTGGATGCAAAAGCTGAACAACAAAGAGATCATCAATGAGCCCGATGTATCAGCAATGCCCGACGAGGCAGAAGCCGAGCGCGAACTGCTCCTCGCGCAGGACATCAAATCGGTGCTGGTACTGCCGGTATATGCCCTCAACCAGCTCAAAGGCTATGTAGGGTTCGACAACATCGTTTCGAACAGGCACTGGTCGCTCCGGCGCATACAATTGCTCCAGCTGCTGGCCGATATACTCAGCAATGTGGTTGTCCGCAAAATGAACGAAGACAAACTGCACAACAGCTACTCCAATCTGCGCAGTTTTTTCGATCTCAACACCGAGTGCGTATCCATCATCAGCGGTACGGGCGAACTGCTGGCGGTAAACAGGCATCTGTGCGAAAAACTCGGCTATACCGAACAGGAGCTCCTCGGCAAAAACGTATTACTGCTGTATTCTGCCGACATGCACGGGCAGGCCCTGCAGATAGTGCAGGAAATGATGGAAGGATTACGAACAACCTGTCCGTTGCCCTTAACGGGGAAAAACGGGCGAAGGTTCCTTGTGGAGACCACCATAGTGCGGGGAACCTGGGACGGCAAATTTGCCATTTACGGCATCAGCAAAGACATTTCGCACCAGCGGCTCGAGCAGGAAAAATTCTTCCGCATATTCCACACCATTCCCGAGATCATTACCCTGAGCGATCTGGAAACGGGGGAATACATAGAGGTTAACCAAACATTCCTCTCCAAATTCGGCTACACACACGACGAAGTTGTCGGTAAAAATGCAGAATCCTTACTGCAGTTTGAAAACGAGCAGCACCTGTTTACCATACGCGAATTGCAGAAACAGGATATTCTGCAGAACTTCGAAACCACCGTATACAACCGGCAGGGCGAGCCCCTTCATCTGCTTATCAACAGCTACATCATACATATCGTTGACACAAAGTACAATCTCACCATAGCCATCGACATAACCGAAGAGGTAAAAAGCAAGCAGGAGCTCTTCCGGGCAAAAGAAAAGGCAGAAGAGAGCAACATTGCAAAAACGGCATTTCTGGCGGCCATCACCCACGAGTTGCGCACGCCGCTCAACCATATACTGGGTTTCAGTGCCCTGATACCCCATATCACCGAAAATTCCGTAGTGCGCGAATACGCAGAAAACATCAACAAAAGCGGCAGCAGTCTGCAGCAGATCATAGAAGACATTTTCGATCTCTCTGTTATGTACAATGCCACCCTGCAGGTTCACAACAACGAATTTTTCGTCATGGAGATATACAGCGAACTTAAGAGTCAGCTGGTAGAATTGCTTGTACTCTCGGGCAAGAGCAGCGATGTAGAGCTTGTATGCACCATAGAGCCGGCCATTGCCAACAGAAAGATCACCACCGACAAATCGCGGGTACTGCAGGTAATGTCGAACATACTTAAAAATGCCGTCAAATACACCTGCAAGGGTACCATAGAGCTGACGTTAGGCTCCGAAGCCCCGGGTTTCCTCACCATCACCGTACGCGACACCGGCAGAGGCATCACGCCTGAGGCGCTCGAAGTGATCTTCGATATCTTCCGGCAGGGCAGCGAAACCCACATAAGGCGCGACGGAGGGTTAGGCATCGGGTTAACCATTTCGCAAAAAGTGGCTGCAGCGCTGGGGGGCACCATAGCGGTTGCATCGCAGCCCGGTGCGGGTTCCACCTTTACCTTTACTGTTCCCTGCAGAAGACAGACTGCGGAATGAACCTGGCACACCCCTCGTTTGTTTTACTGCAAACTCACTGTACTATGCAAACCGATGCAGCATTCTTTAGCGGTGGGCATTCCCTGCTCGACACCCTCAAAGAACGATTTAACGCCCATACAGGGCGTCATAAAGATATCCGCTGGGCGGATGTGCAGAAGCGGCTGCAGTCGGCCACCGATAAGCTGCTTGTACTCCACAACATGGAAGAAACGGGGGGAGAGCCCGATGTGGTAGGCATAGATGAAGACACGGGGGCATACATATTCATGGATTGTTCGGCCGAAACGCCGGCTTACCGCCGCAACCTTTGCTACGACCGGCTCAGTCAGGAAACCCGCAAGGGAGAGGGGAAGCCTTCGGGCAATGCTATGGACATGGCGACCGACATTGGAGTAGAGTTGCTGAGCGAGCGCGACTACCGTGCCTTACAGAAAGTGGGTGAATTCGACGGCAAGACCTCCAGCTGGGTCAAAACCCCTCCCGAAATCCGCACCCTGGGAGGAGCCCTGTTCTGCGACCGGCGTTACAACACCGTTTTCGTTTACCACAATGGGGCTTCCAGCTTCTATAGTTCGAGGGGATTCAGGGGAAAAGTACTTGTTTAGGCACTGCTGAATAAAACCGCTTTTTTTCCTTATCTTAGTGTATAAAAAGCAGTGCAATGAAAGCAAATATATTTATAGTACTGTTGCTAAGTCTGTTTTTTGAGGCAGCAGGTAATATCACCATAAGCGGCACAGGGTATTCTCAACCTTTGCAGGATCATCCACGCACAAAAGTTAAAATTTACCGCAAGCCTTCCATGCAGTGGCTAAAATCCGTGTATACCGACACAAACGGAGATTACACCGCTTTACTGCACATAACTGATGTTCCGAAACTGCAGGTAAGCGACTACGGTCTGCGGGTTATCCCAAATCCTTCCCACAACAGCATAACACTACACTGTTCCTCCCCGGTAAACTCAAAAGGCATCATCACCGTAGCTGAAGCCGATGGCCGGGTACTGATTACCGATTACATCATGCTCAACAAGGGAGATAACCAGATAATCCTAACCGGCATGGGCAAAAGCGGAACAAAGCTTATAACCCTTTCCTTTCCGGGAAAAATCAGTACCTGTAAAGCCATTCTTGCACTGGCAACCCAGGATGAGTCGCCCCACATACAGGTGACTTCCGTTTCGCCTGCATTAAAAAATTCCGATGCCGACAGCCTGTATATCGTATTCGAGCCGCAGGATACCGTTTACAAGGGAATGGACACCACCATACTCACCGAAACAGCAGAGGTAAACTACTTACTGCAACAGATTCCAGATATATTCGATTTTTCTATGGTACCCTTTACCGTCAATGGCGACTCCGTGTCTCAGTTAACCATAACCATCCAATGGACCGACAGCACCATCAACAATTATGTGGTAAATAATGACGGGTACATCACAGTACACAAAGAACTTTACCGATACAGCGACACAGCACTGCTAATACTCGACACCACCTTCTTATATCCTGGCAATGGTAAATTCTTTGCATGGACCATTGGTCGCACCTTCCAACAGCCAACCAACGTGGCAAACCTATTTCAGAATCCCCAGACACCACCACCCGGATTCATGCAATACGACGCACCTCCTCCAGCCCACATCAATCTCCGCATACTTCCTGATACCTTTGCCCTGTACCTGATACCTAAAAAAGTATGGTGTTCGTCCAATACCAACGATTACTGCGAAAACGATTCCATCCGGGTTGATGCGCCGGTAGCCATAGCAACCATATACGGGCCGTGGAGTTTATATTTGCTACACTACATACATGTTCCCCAGGTAACCGACTCTGTAGACATAATACAGAAGGCCTGGCATGAACAGGGATGGATTTGCGACACTGTGTTTCTCGATACCGCCATGGCCATGCTGAAAAGATTCATGAAGGTATACAGTCTGCCCAATGGTGATCAGTTGTTTCCGCCCCATCGTATATACCGCATATACAGCACAGACGATCCGCGCTACCAGGCAGTAGCAGCACGTATGGGCGACAATTCCTTTACCACACAGTTCGGAGGCAACCACGGCGGACCCAGTTTTGAATGCGATTACACGTACAACGGTTACTGCAGGCAGGCGCACGGCAACTCCTGTTACTGGCTGGGCACAGGAGGAATTGTATTTTACGCTACCATGATCCATGAATTCGGACATGGGTTGTGCGGGTTTGAATGCACCACCGATATACGGTGCGACACACCAGAGTGTTATGAGCCTGCGCTTATATTCAAGACTCTAATGCGGATAAAAGCGATGCTCGATCTGGGGTCGTATTATTGAACCTCCTGATTAAAAATGCGCTCAGATAACAAAATCAACTTCGATTGCGATGCAGGACTACTTCACAGCGCTTATCAAAGTGCGATGAAAGTCTGCCAGTTCATCAAACCCTTTGTCCATTTTGTTCAGGTATTCCTTTATAACAGACACCTTTTCAGCTTTCAGGCCTTCCGTTTCTATTAACTGTATCCGTAGTTGCAGTTCCTTTGCCTGAGCGGCAATATCATTCAGCTCTTTCACCAAATGTTTAACCTTATCGGCTTCCTGCCTGCCCGGCACCATCGATCCGTATTTCTTGCGGAGTTTTGATTTTTGTCTTCTTTCGCGGTAATCTAGATAATCCTGGACGATTTCCCGTGTTTCGTCCGAAATTTTCAGTTCTTCTTTCATAGCAATAAATCTTTAACCCAAATATACGCAAAAATAATACAATCTCTAATTTTCATTCGCAAAATGACGATTTATTTTTACTAAATATTTTAGCACACTAAGTTGCTAATCCGATTTTGAAATTTAATATCGATAATAGTTATTATAAAAAGAAAATGTTGTTAAATTGCGGTGCTTTCAGAAACTAAAACATCAAACCATAACTACATGAAAACCTTAATTCTAAGCTGGGTATTATTAATGATCTTAGTCAGTTCTTATGGGCAGAACGCCTCAGATACCATTGTAATAAAGAAAACTTTGGAGACTACTTTCCGGCTAAATGGTAAAAGTTTAACACCGGGCCAGCTTTTAAAAATAACTCAAACAAATGAAGAAGCGTATGCTGAAATGAAAATGGCAAAATCCAATTATAATCTAAGTTCCGCATTAGGTTTTGCAGGTGGTTTTATGGTCGGTTGGCCCATCGGTACTGCTATAGCGGGTGGCGATCCAGTCTGGCCTCTGGCTGCAGCCGGAGCAATACTCATTGCAGTGTCTATACCTTTTTCTAAACAATACGTCCGTCATGCAAAAAGTGCCGTCCTGCTGTACAACAATGGAATAAAATCAACTGCAATGATCAACGTTGATTTTAGGATTGGATTTACTGATAGTGGTTTTGGATTAAAAGTTACATTCTGATTAAGAATAGAATACCATATTACACCCGAAAATTGTATTTTTGGCCATATTGTATGTTAGCCCTTATAGTTCCAGTGTTTTATTTATTCTAACTTCATTAATGAAATACTCGTCATGAGAAATGATCAATATAGTTCCCCGGTAGTTTTTGATTGTTTCGGTCAAGATCGACAAACTTGTTAAGTCGAGGTTGTTTGTAGGTTCGTCTAAAATGAAAATGTCGGGTATGTGATTGGAGATGATCAAACAACAGAGGTACAGCCGCATACGCTCTCCTCCGCTTAAAGCCTGACAGTTTTTATCCCATGTGTCATGCGGGAATAAAGCCCGGTTTAATCGCAGTTTAATTTCATGATCCTCCAAATTGTTTTTATTATACTGCTCCGCTAATTCCAATACGCTCAGGGGTTGGTTTACCTGCGCGTATTCCTGGTCGAGCCAGACATACGAAAAATCAGATTTTACGACTTTACCTTGTGCCGGTGATAAGGCTCCAAGCAGTAATTTGAGGAGAGTTGTTTTGCCACTTCCATTATCTCCCCGGATATGGATGCGTTCTCCACTCCTGATCTCAATATCAACGGGAGTTTGCCAGAGATACGCATCTTTCACATACCCAAAATTAAGCCCATTGGCCGTAATCAGAACCTTTCCGCTATGTAGTTGAGTGTCTTGAATATCTATTTTCAGTTCTGCATTTTGAATTTGCCGATCGCGCAATGCAGTCAGGTGTTGCCGGGTATCGTCAATGATGTCCGAGTGCTTCTCTTTTAATTTAGCAGAACTATTTTCGGCCAGACCACGGCGGGCATTCATAACGATTCGGGCAACTCCGCCTTTCTGCTTGTTTCGTTCGCCCTGAGAGGAACGTCTCTCTTGCCGTTCCCGAACTTCATGTGCCTTCTTCCGGGCCATACGAAGAGCGGTTTGCCCCATATCAATCTGCTGTGCCAAAGCACGGTCTTCTGCCGCTTTTTGTTCTCTGTAAAAATCATAGTTCCCTCCATACAACCTGATTCCTTTGGGAGACACCTCGTATGTTGTGTCTAAAAGATTCAGTAGCCTGACATCATGGCTGACAACTATAAAGGTAGCTTTGGCATTCCGGATGTATTCGTACAATTTTGCCCGGGCAGAGAGATCAAGATGATTGGTCGGTTCATCGAGTAAAACAATATCCGGCTTATGCAAACTCAATCCAGCCAACAACACTTTCGTTTTCTCTCCGCCGCTAAGTTGTGAGATAGAAAAATGAAGATCAGCTTCCGGTAACCCCCAATCTTTCAAAGCTAAACGGCATTTATTCTCAATATCCCAATCATCATTCAGTATATCGTAATGAATCTGCGCGGATGACCCCTTGTATATTGCATGGAGGGCATTAATCTTTTCTGAAACGCCAATGACATCAGCAATGGTTTGTTCTTCGTTATTGATTAGTTGGGGGATATAATAAGGAGAAGATACGGCCCTGATATTGCCGTAAGAAGGGATAAGCTCTCCTGCCAGAATCTTTAAGAGAGTTGATTTCCCCACTCCATTATTACCGATAAGAGAAACTTTTCCACCCTGTGGGACTGAAAAACTTACAAATTCAAATAGTGAATCCTGATTTGGATAGTGATACGAGACATCACTGACTATAATACTCATTGCAACAATTAATAGCGACTCCGTTGACTGGAATCAGATTAAACCGAAATATGTGAATCTCTGCGGTGTCGGTTTAATTAAACCAACTATTAATTGTCTATTCTCATTGGAGTATTTTTAAATTCGACTGCAAATGTACTAATAATAGCCGATGTTATATCCAGTATAATACCCTTGATGATTTTTCCCTATTCCTCTTCTGAAAGAGCATCAGGATTAAAAGGCAGATGATCGTCAGGTGTTGGCTGTGGGTCATCAGGGGCTGTTTCCTCTCTGAAACCAATTATTATACTTCCATGTTCTTCTGGGTTATCTCGCACCAGGTCTCTTAACGGACTTTCCATTAACTTTTTCATCATCCAGTTCATCGTTTCTGTTTTTTGAAATTTATAATTGTTTTTTCAGCTTATGCACCTTCTTTCTGAACATAAATATTTTAAATCGGTTCAATAGCCTGAAGTAGTATCAGTGGAGGTATGGTATCTTCAACCAGAGAAAAGGGCGGCCGAATAAAAGTTGTCAGTTACAGCTATTCCCGGCCGCCCATTCTTTAATCTGTTAGCCAAAAAGTGTTAGTTGCCCGGCTGTGTTACAAGTTCAAATTCCAGGGGCAATTTTCCATTAGCGATCAGCGATTTAATTGCGTCAATTCTTTAAATGTAAAATTCCCCGTAATAGCACACTTGCCATTTTTGATCTCACTCTGTAGCATGGGGGCAAAATATACCCTTTTGTCTACTACTATTGCGATGGATTTGTTGATGTTGTTTTTTGAGAGATCCTGCCAAACTAAAGCTCCCTCTTTGTTAAATGCTATCAGCAATTCATTGAACTGTTTAGCTTTCCCTACGGAGACTTCTACTATCTGCTGATTATCAAGTACCGGCCTGAGCTTTAATACATATAAACAGTAATCTCCCTGGCTGTTTACGTCATTTCCCCATACAAAATTGATATCCCCTTCCTTTTTGACTGTATAACGCCGGTTGATGAAGGAATCTGCCTGAGGCTTCAACTCCGGTGTACAGGTTCCTATAATTGCCGGGACTTCTGATTTAGCGTTCTGCGATGTCATATCCAGTAAGGTAAACAGTTCGTCGCTTTTATCCAGTCGTTTTATGACATCTGCCCGGTTGTATGTTTCATAAAACTCCACATTTCCGATGGAAAGAAGCAGTGGTAAAACATCCTTTAAAACCACCTTGTCGTTAAAAGTAATCTTAATGGTACCCTGGTTCCAATTAACCAACATGTCAAAATTCTTTACTTCATTGTCTTTGAGTCGGTTTTTGATGATGGAACAAGATTCATCCATCAACTTTGAATCAGGGTTATCCGCCAAACACTGAATTTCTATGACCTGCTGCTGATTTGATTCTTGTCCCACATATCCGGAAATCAGAATACCGGATATAAATACTGCAATTAATATATAAATTATCGATTTCATAATGTTAATTTTTAGAATTAGAAATAGTCAATCCGTTATCCTTGCGATAAGAGACTGAAGAAAACTGATTAAAAGCGGTTTATGAAATCAGTGGGACTTCCCCGCTGTCCAACGATGTTCGGACCCGATGCGGGTAACGGTGGCAGGTGTATGTTTTGACTTCCCAAAATCTGTGATCACTGAGTTGTAATAAATGATTTATCGCATTGTTTGCACAGACTATCTTATAATTAGGGGTACTGCTATTGTTATCAGAAAATATTTTACTCCAAACTATGGTATTAACCTTACCCGTAATAGAAAATGATTCAGCAAGTATTGCAGAATTTTCTTTCTCAAAAGCAATTACCATTGTATCGCTCTTGTTAAAAGATCCATTAACAGAGCTGTCTGTACTTTTGAATATCAAAAGTGCAAACACGAAAAGTGCAAGCGTAAACACCCTCCTAAGTACCAGATCAATATTTTCTTTTCTGTTCATTGAAAATTAAAGGTATATCAAAGGTAAGGATTTTTTTAACGAGTGTCTATTAGGAAATATTCTGATAATAGAATCAAAACGGAAATTATCAGAAACCAAACAGTGATGAAGGGGAATACAAATTCTACTTTTTTCATCATCAATGGAAGTATATAGACTATATCGTGAAATAAACCGCTGATCATAAAGGTAATGACCAGTGATATCCGATGCGGTAAAACCGTTTTGAGCGGTACCGTGTGTACTCTTCTAAATTCATAAATTATGTTCGGTCAATTTTTGCCCGGCTGTGTTACACGTTTTATTATTTTCTCCATTGCTTCTTTTGTTGATATAAACTGGTCTATTTTACCATAGTTGCTGTTTACTGCATAAACAAGGATCGTGGTGTCGTCAGGGAAATAAAGCATATTTGCATAGTAGCCAACGGCATCACCGCTGTGCATATAGGCAGTTCCTTTGTCAGTTTCAATCTTAAAGATCCCTAAACCAAACGATAGCGGGAAAAAATCAGTGTCGGGCTCGCTGGGTGTTTTCCAGGTCAGCATCTGACTCAATGAATTGGAGTTAATGATCTGACCACTCATTAATGCGTTGAAAAACACGTTCATATCGTAAGGATATTCTGCCCAGGATTGGTAGCGAAGAAAGATTTGAGGACTTTCTTTATCTGCCCTTTTCAGATAGTAGCCAATATCGATGGAAAGTGATGGATATAATCTTGCATTTCCTTTATCCGCTTTCTTTTCATACAGTTCGTTTGTAAAAGTGAATTCCTCAGCAGTTGCAAATGTGTGCATATAACCAACTCCCAAAAGACAATATTTGCCGTCTGAAAAAGCCGTGAATATTCCCTAACCTTGTAATTAAATTCTGTTCCGGCCTGAATTCCCGGATGAATTGGTGTCGTTATAAATCTGGTAAACGGAACAGCTGTAGATTCATTAAATAATGAAATATTTACCGGGATTGCTTTTCCTTGTCCAAACAGAACGTTCGGTGTAATACAGATCAAGAATATTAGTACTCTGGTCATTGGCATAGGTTTAATTATTACACGGCTTTTTATTTGTCGCATTTAATACGGCTTCCAGCATTTCATCCGGTAACTTACCCTTCGTAAAGGGAACTTCTTCATAAACACTTCTTAAATGCAATCGACCTTCTTCCATATTGTAACTGTGAAAACCGGTTATCTTCAAATCGTTTAAGTCCGTTTGCATGTTTGCTGTAAGTATTTCATCAGAATTGCCATTTAGTATTTCAACTATTGCCGACTTGCCATTTGCATCAAGTATAATAAAATGGACTTTCGCCATGGAGGTATTTGCAATTCTAACCTGCTTATCGGCTTGTATTACTTCCTCTACGGTTGAGCAATTATCCAGCATGTATTGGATCCAACCAAGTTCAGGCAGGGCCAGGCGTTCATCAGGATTGGGGTACTCAGCATCGTCAAGCCACAAACTTTCAATGATCAACCCTTTTTCGTTCATTCCTGACATTGGTAAATCTTTGCCGTACGCATTGAACGTAATACTGCCAAATTTTGAAATCCATTGAGAAGGCTGTTCCGGTGGAATACAAGCTCCGATCTTTATATCATCTCTCTGGTTAATGAAAATAAAACCTCTGCCGGTAGAGTAATCAAAGTTTTTACAAAGATAGTAGTTGTGATTTTCTCTCAGGATAAAGCTTGTACAAGGAAATGCCTGTAAACAAATGGTAATCAGAATAATAACACTTACTACTTTTTTCATGTTTTTATTTGTTACTGTATCTTTGAACAAATTTAACAATTAAATAGCTGTGTATTCTGTTTCATTTGCATTCTACTTCAGACCCTGGGCTACTATGTAAGATACAAAAACTCTAATTCATAGATTTTATACCAATAAAAAAAGGCTTACGGATTGGACTTTTTCAAACGGTTTAGTTTTTTATTCATTGGTTCGGCAATGAGCCAGTCTTTCATTTGTAATGAGTTACTATATTTTTCAATAGTTTTAGAATCATGCTTTATTAAGGTCGCAAAATAAGCAGCTTTTGAAGCATGGGTAATTGCCTTTTCTATATGATAACTTTCGGAGAAAATAAAACTTGAAACACGCTGAATGCCGTGTTGTAATTGACCAAAATCGGCTTTCCCGTCTGCACCCCTGGTTACAATGCACAAAGAGGTTTGGTAAATATCTTCCAAAACATCTTTCTCAGAAAGGTCATTTATTTCCCTATATTCAAGTTCTGTTTCAGCAAACTTTTTAAATGTAGTTTTAATGATTTCTATGTCGGTAACATTATCAAACAGATTGCCAATATCATATAATTGTTTGATGATTTCCATACTCATGCTATCTTTGTCTTTAAAATATGGAATTCCGGTTGTGTTTGGAGCAAAAGCAGTTAGCTTATCTCCAGTAATATCCTCTAAACATGCTGACTTAACAGTTAATGGAGATTCTTTTTCAGGTAAGAATGAAGATTGTATTTTAAGTTCAATCAAATTTTTGTATTGCACTTCTTCAAAAAGAATATCAAGCAACACATATTCTTCGTCTTTACTTGTTTTATGTAAGGGGGTATAATAAATTTTATAGTGAGCTTTATCTATTTTCAAATTTGTATTTCGCTGCTGTAACTCTTTTCTAATAAAGCCTTGTTCCGAAGCAACCACATCAAGTAATTCATCCAATTTTTCAGGTTTTACCGGCATTATAATATCTATGTCTATCGATAACCTTTTTGATGAATTCAAATGAAGCATTAATGCAGTACCGCCCTTAAAAACAAAAGAGAGTTTTTGTTTCACTAAGCCTTCTAATAGCAATAGGACACGGATTACCTTTTCAACCAATATTTTATCGGCATTTCGGTTTTCTTTTGAAACCTTAGTTATCCAGTCTAACGTAAATTTATCTTTATCTATCATATTCTATAAATTGGCAGCATTTCAAATTTGCTGCCGTAAATTTGAAATTGAATTTAAATATTTACGAAAGCTTTCTTTTTTCCTTCGTCTATCGGCATATCGCATCATACGACTCTCATTTATAGTGTATTTTTTTAATGCTTCCTGAAAAATAGTTCTCATTTCAGATCCTTGTTGAGCAGCAAATATTATATCATCACAAAAAATATCAACCAACATTTTTTCGATTGTTGGCGAATTGATTTTATTTATTGTTTGTAATGGAGCTTCTGAAACTAAAGACTTTACGATTAAAGTTTCTTTTTCATCAAGTAAGTATTTTTCAATTAGATCCTTTGTAGGTTCAATAAACACAGAAAATTTTTGCTCTTTTAAATAAAAGAATACCGATTGTGAAGCTTCTTTGTCCACCTCAATAAGTATGTAGAATCTTCCTGGCTGATGAATCATAAATTCATTTAAGGAAGAAGTATTCCAAATACACATTCTCAAATATGGAAATTCTTTTTTTAACTTTGAGTGGACTACTTTTATTTTAGAAGATATTTCCGGTTTGTAAATATTGTTTTTGCCAATTGCAAATCTTCCTCTTCCAATCCTATTCAAAACGCCAGATTGCACTAAATTATATACTCTCCAATTTATTGCAGGAGTTCTGACTTCCGGTTCCCTTTTTAAGTAAAACTCCACAATATCGGATGTTTCAAAGCTTTCTTTGTCTTTGAAATAATCTTTAAGTTGTTCAATATTTAATTTATCTTTTGCGATAGTTTTAAAATTTGAGTACAAATATAGTAAAAAAACTATAAATTGGCAGCAAAGTGACGGCTACCAGGTTTACAAGCGTTTTGAAGCACTTGACGGGAAGTTGATGCTTGGATGTTGGGCACATGCAAGGCGCAAGTTTGATGAAGCACTGCAGGAGAACAAGAAACTGGCAACAGAAGCTTTACTTCAAATCCAGTCACTTTATGCCATTGAAAGGGAAGCTGATGAAATGGATGCTACACCTGAGCAGCGAAAAGAGCTTCGATACAGTAAAGCATATCCGGTACTTGTGGCTTTTGAAAAATGGCTTTATGAGCATTATACAGGCTTATTACCACAAAGCCGTACTGCCAAGGCCATAGCATATACATACAGCATTTTTCCTAAACTTTCACGTTATCATCTTGATGGCAGATATAGATTAGACAACAACCTGGTAGAGAATGCTATTCGTCCATTGGCAATTGGCAGAAAGAACTATTTATTTTGCGGAAATGCTGAAGCTGCAACCAGAGCAGCAATGATTTATTCATTACTTGGTACATGCAAAGCTGCAGGAGTTAATCCGGCAGAGTGGCTGCAGGACGTTCTCTCAAAAATACACGTATACACCAGGAATAACCGTAATCTTGAGGAATTACTTCCTCATAATTGGAAAAAGAATCAAATTGTTGCAGAGTAACGCACATTGTACTAAACTTTAACCCAATTACTCAAACTTTAGTTAAAATCAGCCCAATTCGACACAATTTTGGTCAATTTGACTCAATTTAGGTCAATTTGACTCAATTTAGGTCAATTTGACTCAATTTTGATTAAAACCAACTCAACATGGCTCAACTGTAGTCAAATCCACCAAAACAGGTCCATTTTTTTTGAAATTTAAAATAGCATTCGATAGAATATCCTATATTAGATGTGATTAATCGGATGCTTACAAATAGTTATGCGCGTCAAATCTGTTTGCGCAGGATAACCGGACACAAATAGCCTTTGCCGTGACACTGGCTGCTGTTAGTATGCAGGAAACAAACGCCAATCTAGATTTGGTTCAATTATTCAATTCAACTAAGTTCTTGCAAAAACGATTTTATAATTGAATTTCTGCTTTTTTTTAGTTCTACTGAATTACAGTGTTTAAGAAAATTTGTTAACTGATCAAGGTTTACCCCAAATTCAGGGCAATTATAAATGGCAAAGCGGTCAATGGTTGTGCACTTATTGTAAGTGAGAAAATCAAAACTTGTTGATGAATTGAATCTTACACCATCAGTTACGATGAAACGGTCATGATTGCTATTGTGTCTTCTGTTACAAATTATTTCTAAACGAATGTTTGCATGTGGCCAATTTTCAAATTCTTTTTCTATTTCATATCGCTCATTAGCTGGATTGTAACCTGCATCTTTAAAATTAATATGGAAAAGTGTTATAACCGCATTATTACTGTAGTCTTTAGGCAGAATATTTTTTAGTATATAGTGCATCTTTTTTCTTGGGAGCCATTTTTAAAGAAATACCTGTCATTCACAATTACTGACGAAGGATTTTGAGGTAATGACGTATCTAGAAAATCATAAATGGCTCTCTCTTCCCTTATAAAAAAAGAAGTCCTATCATATTCATCCATCAGTTGAATTAATTCACTAACTGAAAAAAATGGTTTAGTTGTTAATATATTTTCAGTCACTTCATCCTTAGTAATACCTATAGCAAAGTGATTTGATTTATTAAGTGATTCGAAAAAATGCTCCTTTTTAATATTATGAATAATTCTTCCTTTAGCAGTTATCCTTCTTAACATATCAGGATGCAATTTGTGCTTATTCCAATAACCGTCAGGTAAATAACAATCAGAATTGGCGAGCAAGTTTATAAGTTTGGCAGAGACTATAGGATTATTGTTTTTTCCAATAAAATCATAAATACCTTCAAGTACTTTATGATTTAAGTATGCTGAAGTACGCATCAGTTGTAAAATGTTTGTCGGTAAATATCTTCAATAGTTTTAGCAACCTCATCAAAAAAACCTGTACCAAATTCTCTGTCAAGACTACCATCTTTTAAGAACTTAATAACTCGTATAAGGCCTTGCTTTTTTCTATCTTGAGACTGGTTGAAATAATTAACAATTATTTTATCCTTATCCAATTTGTTTGTTGCTATTAAATATTGCATTTTCCTTATCAAATACTCACTATGCGTCTCTATAACTATTTGCTTATTTGAATCAAGTATATCAACAATAATATCAGCAAGTTTGGATTGCAGATCCGGATGCAAATTAGATTCTGGTTCTTCGATGAAAACTAAATCATACGTGTGTAGTGCGACCAAAAGAAAAAACAGCTTAGTAATTCCAAATCCATATTCAACTAATGGCATTTTCGAATTATTTTCGATCAATTTTACTTCATAAGTACCTGAATCAGTTGCAATTAATTCAAAAGCTTCTGCAATGTTAAGCTTTTGAAGTATTTCATTTATTTTTATGTCGCTACCTGATCTACCTGAAGCTTTCAAGTGATAGTCATTCAATAAATTATAAGCAATTTTTGCATTGGAATAGTGGTAAAAGTAAGACTGTTCAATCCTGTTTGAGTCAAAGAAAAAGAGTTTTGTAATTAATTCCCTGGTGACTTCGATTGACTGCATGATAATATACTTAATATATTCAAAGAATATATTATAATTGGGGTAATCTTTATAATTCAGGTGAGAACATGCATAACATGACATAAGTTTGATATAATTGTTATCAAAATCTTCAAGAGATTTAAGGGCGTCAGAAATATCTTCTTCATCTATAAGGCTATTAATGTGAAAACCATCCCACCAAAAGAAGTTTCTATCTTTCGTTGAAAAGTCTAGACCTGGCAATTGCAAATCTTTGATGTAAATGTATTTAAAAATTGACTTCTCTTTTTCTTTAAAATACTGATAAATAGCTTTTTCATCGCTAATTCTTTTTACAATTTTATATTCTTCAATTTCTTTTGCATAGAATTTCCTTAAGTACTCTAATTGCGCAGTCATTTCTTCCAATTCATTGTATTCCATTTCATGAGGATCAATTTGACCGTTATATAGCACCTCATAAAATGGGAGTATAGGTTTCGCTGAATTATATTCCTCTATTTCAGAAGTGAATTCATTTATAAGGCCCTTTTGTAAAAGGTGATTATTTCTTGAAACTTTCAAAATATCTTTAATATTATTAGAAAAAGCATCTAGTTTTGAGAAATTTAAAATTGGCAGGAAAACACTCTCTAGTGCATTTTTGAAATGCAGAAAATCAATCTTTAAATAATAGAAATTATCCAAACCTCCTTCAAGTGTAAACAACCGATTCTTTTTATTACCAATAAAACTAAAAACAGAGTATTGCAATAAAGTAATCCTATTCTTGTTTGATTTTAATGGCCCATATGTCAATTCGATATAATATTTATCTCCTAATGTATCCAACTCCAGTGGCAATGAGAAGGATATATTCTCTTTTTGCTTGTTATTCCTGCTCAATATTTTATTGTAGCTACCTAAATAATGCCCATAATCATCTTTAGTAAATCCCAGGTCGGTTGGTAAACCCTCGTGCTTCCCTTTTGGGCAATTCTGTTTTAAAAGCTTTAAAGCCTTGACTACAGAACTTTTTCCAGAGCTGTTAGGCCCGGTGAGCAAGGTAATCTGTTTTAATTGCAGGTTTGTATCCTTCGAAAATATTCTATAATTATTAAATCCTAGTAATTCTAAGTGCTTCATTTTGTAAATTTAAGAAAAACGGTTAGTTCCCAATTATTTATTCTTTTTTAAGATTATTCAATTTCTATTGCTTTCCATCCCCATTCATTTTTCTTCTTGTTAAATGAAAGTATTGCTCTTCCTTTTACAGACTCTCCGCCTTTCAGTATGGTGGCCTGAAGCAGTTTTGGTTCAATGAAGATGTCACCTATGAAACCAAAATTCTGAGGAGGTATTATTTTTAGTGTTCCTTCGAAATTTTTGATAGCCTCTGATGTCAATTTGGATTCCGCTTTCTTTGCTGTCAGAACTTTGAAAAAATTATCCTGACCATCTCCACTAAACCGAACCTTAACAAGGTCTCCTATATGGGGGCCGGTCAAGTAGCCTGAGTAGTTGAAGAATCCATACTTTCGCTTGTTCTTCACAAAACTCAGCATGTTCTTACTTTCGTTTACAAATTCAACCACGATAATTTCTTCCGGAATGTCTTGAAATAAAATTTCCTCTGCTTTTCTGAGGTGACTTGAGTATAAATCCTGATTGTCTTTCTTTGCTGAAGCAGATGAATACCAGGATTGTTCCGTCCAATGGGTAATTTGATTTGGTATGCCCCATTCCTGTTTTACCCTTATTGAAATAACCTTTTGGATTTCTGTTTTAGCTTCACTGAACATTTTTCTTTCTATCAGCATTTCGGCGAATTTCTGTCGGATTTTTACCAGGAAGTCTTCGGGAGTTTTTAGGCTCAACGCTTTACAATAGCATTCAAATTGTATACTTTTATCTTCCGAAAAGATTTCAGCCATCACTTCCCAAACCCAAAAGTCGTTCCTTTTCTGTCTGGCAAAAGGCAAAAATGCGTTTAAGGCATTTTCATCACTGCCCATGGCTAAAAGAAGTTTTGCTTTAAAATAAGGAGGATATTGATATTCAGGATGTTTCTCAATAATTCTGTCCAGTTTTGGTAAAAACAATTCAATTTTTTGTCTATCAGCATTTCTATCATGACCTGCAGATACCGATTGGACTCCCTCTAACAGTTTCCGCGAATAGGCAATATAAGCTTGTTCAGCAACCGACATGATCTTTTTGCCCTGATACTCTTCTTTAAGATAGTCTTCAGATCGAAGATTATCTAAATCCCACCAATCAGCAAAAGCAAGAAATTCAGACCAATTTTGATAACCTTTGTGAAAGGCTTTGTAAAGTAATGTATATACCTCTGATGGTTTTGTAAAATGAAATTCCCTGATAATTGCAAATAACTCATTGAGTTTGGTATAGTCTACCGGCTCGTTTTTCTGCAAGCTAAAGACCATACTGCCGATTTGCCAGCCACAATTGTCAAATACCATATTCTCCTCTTCAGGCAACTGCAGATCTTTAATTCTGATCAAATTCTCCCTGAATAAAGAATAGGTGTCAGGTCGTGCATATTTTTTCAGGTAGTCATAATATACCCAGGCAGCAGATCTCTTATTCCAGATGTCGTCAGGTTCTGTATCCAAAGCCTGAAGTGCCATTTGCATAGCCTCCTCCAGCTTTCCTGACTGCCTCAGTTCTCTTATTTTTTTAAACGACATGAGCGGCTTCTTTTAGGTTATTTACAATAGTCTTTATTTTAATAAGCAATTCGTGTCCCTTACATTTATTACCCAGCGGCATTACCCTTCCAAAGAAACCTTCTCCGTCATATTCAAAATCTACGGTACAGGCAGAACCATTCTTTTCAATGCTATATCTTTCACGATAAGAAAGATGTTGAATGTTGGTTATGATTTCGTCCTCTGCTAAACTTTTACTGATACTGTCAAAAAGAGCTTTTAAGAATGGTTTTTCTTCCTCCAATGCCAGATCAAACTCTATTTGTGCCAGTATACCCTCGCTATTATTTCTGTTTACTTCAATAGGTATGGCCTTCTTAAGTATTTCAGTAATTGCCTCAAAAAAATCATTTGAATTTGTTTGAGCAGGTAACTTTTGATACGTTTCTTTAAATACATTCTGACCGTTTATCCAATACTTAAATGCAGCAGTCTGGCTTTCTCTTTTAAAAAAGTAACGTATCTCATACCCAACTTTTTGCCAGGCAACAATATCTATGTAATGCTTCCTTAAGTTATACCACCTATGAATGAAATGATCCTGTATGGTTATAGGCGCATCTTTCAAACCAAGCCTCTCCAATTCAGGTAAAACCTCCCTGATGTCAATTTCAATTGCATCGTTTTCTTGATTTGTTAGTTCATAAAATGCTTTCTGAACATGCAAATCAATAAAATTCATGGAAGAAAACGATGAAAAATAGGGGGGATTTATACAGTACAGCTTCTTCGATGCTCTTGTAACGGCTGTATATGCCCAACGATAAAAACCGGAGTTAGTCTTGCCAGACCGGTCATGTTCAGCTTCATAGAAGTTAAAATTAGCATGAGTACCTATATCCCAAAAAACGAAGGCATTTGCCCATTCACCTCCCTGCGCTTTGTGACAGGTTACAGCATACCCGTATTTCAAAAGTATGCAGTTAAAATATTTATCGTTTATAATTGCTTCCTTGAACTCTTCTGTCCCTTTTTTTAGTTTTGGATGTCTGTTTTTAAAATCTACATATAATGCCCTTTGCTCTTCGGATTTCAGATAGTTGTCACCATAAAGATAATTTTCTAGAATGAAACCATTAACAGTCCTGGATTGATTATTTTCATCGGGTATAACAAGGCTTATACTCCTCCATGTTAACCTAACACTTTCCGTTTTACCTTCCTTGTTATAGTATCTGATTTCTCTGCTCTCAATGGATGGGCTGGCTTCTGAAACTATGGCAAATTCTCCATTCATTATTCCTAAAGAATAATTGTTGCCACCGATTATAACGGTATCTGATGATTGGATGGGCAAATCATCTCCATACTTATCCCTGCGTATGGATGTATTTAAGTCAAGAGCCGTTTTGTTCTTGTAACAAATAATTATTTTATGGCCATTATGTTGTTTATAGGTCTCCAGATAATCATGGTAGGCGGGATTAAATATATCCTGATTGTTTTCTCTTAAATCAAAATCATTGAAATAACCAGAAGTAAGGCACTTTCTGATTTTGGTTGCAGAAATCAATATTCCGTTTTTGGCATCCTGTCGTTTCACTTCCTTCATTTCAGCAAGTAAAACGCTAATTCCATATGTATCCTTTAAATAATTGGGATCAAGTGCAGGGGAGGAATTCATCCCTATTGGCGGTAACTGGGCAGGATCACCTATAAAAATAATCTTACTGGTTGCTGTCACATCCAGAATTCTACTGTAGGACATAAGATCCTGAAGCAGATGGCCACTGCCAAAACGAAAAAACTCGCCCTGACTCATTATATCACTTACCATAGATGCCTCATCCACTATCAATACTGAATCATGCACTTCCGGGTTGTTTCGGATTTTAAACTGGTACAGAAAGGACAAATTACTATCCTCTTCACTGTTACTGATTTCCTGCAATGCTTCAAAACTATAGATCCCCTTGTGAATGGTTGTTGAAGTAAAACCCGTTTTCTGATTTATAACCTTAGCCGCTCTACCGGTTGGAGCCATTAGCTGGTACTTCTTTTCCATGGTATTCAGATATTCAACAAAGCCTTTTAGTAAGGTTGTTTTTCCACTTCCGGCATACCCCTGAAGAATAAAAACCCGCGAATCGCTTTCCAGAAAAAAGTGTAGTTCTTCCAAAGCATGTCGTTGGTCGTCAGTAAGGATTATATGCCCAAAATGATCTAATATTTTCATTGTTTCCTACATTTGATGCACAAGTGGAGTATATCTGTGCAATATATGTTCATTACTGGATAAAGCCAAGAATGGCCTCTATTTTATCATATAGTTTTATGTAACCTTCAGGTTTAAAGATATCATGGTTCTCGAAACTTCCATCGCGACTCTTTTTATCTAAAAATTCTTTATTATTGTGTACAAATCCATTGCGCTTTTTTATCAAGAAATAAATCTCTCGAACAAAATTGTGGTCTGTTCCTTTCCATTGTTGAAAATATAATCCTGCAAACTTTTGCCATTCAGCCGGTTTTTCTCCAAATTTTGTTTGTCCTGAATTAAAATACAATTTTGTATTTTCTGAATAGGTCCAATCCAGAAGTGGCACTTTTTCTGAAGTCAACTCCCACTCCCCATCCTTTGATTTTTTTGTCACAAAGTAATTGTTCACTATTTCTATTATCATGTATAACGATACATAGGCATAAGCAAACTGTTGCTGTGATCGTGCTTTTGACAGAATGGAATACGCAATTTCCAATTGATTCTCAATCTCCTTCAGAAAACCATCATCATATGTCATTTTGTCAATAGCGTTTTTCAAGTCCTGATTTCTTTCGAAAATTTTTCTCAAATAAGACCTTTCAAAACAGTTGCTTATATCCTTCTTTAGCCCATCCAAAAGTTTTTTAGTTTCTTTTAAAGGATAATTAAAGTCAGGTGATTCTTTTATGTAGAATGAAAACGCTCCAGCATTAACAGCTGCATTAATGTTCCAGATTTTGTTCGAAGCTGTCAGCACTATAATTTGATATCCCGGATTTCTAAGAAGAAATTCTCTTATCATTTTAACGCCTGATAATTCATCCGGAGCAATCATTTCATTGTCGATATCTTCTTTTTCTGGATTAAGTCTTAAATCTATAATTATCAGATCCCAATCCTTACCAATGTGGGAAAAACATTCCTTTTTAAAACCTTCAAAGTCTTTGAATGAGTTATGCAAATCATCGGCTTTATACTTTGCACTATTTACATAAACAAATTTTTCACCTGCTCCTTTGAATAGGTTTTTCATTAATTCTGCCCATCCTTCTTCGGCTTTATCATCTATAAATAAGATATTTTTTCCATTGCATTTTATGGGTTCAAGGTCTATTCTTTTTTCAGATGAAAAAGATTCATTTTTGCATATTAAGAATTTAGCATATAGTTGCTTTAAATGTTTTGATATTGGGTCAAGCTCAAAAATTTTTCTATCTATACCGATAACCTGGGCCAGCTTAAAACACCCCCAGGCATTGGCAATATCATGTCCACCTGTAGTCTCTTTTCTTTTTATATTTAATTGAGCGAGAACACACTTATGGTAGTCACACTCCAAACATGGTTCTGCAGTTTCCAAAGTTGTTTTTATGTCTTCTATATCAAGAGAAGAAAAGTATACTCCTTTGGTGAAAAATAAGTTTTGCGGATTATTATCAGGATTAAAAGAACTCTTCTTGATCAAATTTTCAACGGTAAAATTGGAAAGAAAAATTATCGGAATTAATCTTTTCTTCACCGGTAATTCATAGTTCAGACGTATATGCAGCCCTAATAGAAGCCCATCGGTATTGAAAGTGTTGTCGGTTAAAATAGATAAAGGAATTATAATCTTATCAATCTTCTTTGATTGAAATTCCTTATTTAACCAATTATGGTAGCCACTTTCATTTTCATTATGTTGGTAAGAAATAATATTCTCGACGGGTAATTGCAAACGTTTTGTAAGTTTTTTGATTCTTTCCGAAAAATCAGAGATAAGAAATACTCTTTCCATCTGCTATAACTCTTTATTGATTAATGTGATAATTTCTTTTTTCATTAAACCTTTGTTTATCCAATCATCGATAACCTCCAATGGATTTTTATCCCTGAACACCATACTGATTCCTTTCAAGACCACTGGATTTTTCTTAAAATTCAATATTTCCGAGAAACTTATCTCGTCCATCATACTATCGACAGCACTCAGATATTCCACCTCTGTATAATTTTCCCCATAAAACAAAATCTTAAGTTCTATTTGCTTTGTGAAGATATAATTATCAAGAAAAGGCTTAAGGTTTGCATAAAAAACATCTTTATCAATCGTTTTAGCATCTATATTAGAATGCATATCACGGCTAAATGTAATCCTTGACACATTTGCTTCCTGAGCTTGTAAGTATAAGTTTTCAATGAGCGCCTTCCCATCAATTACATCCATGTTATCATTAAACATCTTCAATGACCTGTGATTACACAAAAGATGTATTTTTTTAAAATCACCTACTATTCTCTTAAAATCTTTACTTGTTGGTATTTCAATAATTTGACAAATGCTTCTATACTTATCCTCTTTCAAAAAGCTTACTTCGCTGTTCTTAGATCGTGATACGAAAGTATCGTCCAAAATAACTATCATTTTAATAAAATTTTAAGACATGAGTAAAACCTTTAACACTATCTTTTTCTAAGGAAAAGTTTTTCCCAATCCTTTTTCCGGTTTCTTTGATATTTTCAATTTCATCTTGTTTATCTGATAATATTACCTTACGATACTCTCCTTCCTTAAATCTTGCCCAAATATCATAATTACATAAACTCCACAGATTTTTCATTACATTGCCTAAATCCCCTCCAAGAAAATCAACATCATGTACACTTTTTGTTGGTTCTGAGTCAATGTGAACTATTCTGATAATTTTAACGCCATTATCAACCTTATAGTCAATTTCGACTTCATCACAGAAATTCTTTAAAGATGCCTGTTTTATTGCACAAAAAATGTGATAGATTGCACTACCTAAACGGTCAACATCTGTGTAAAACTGTGCTGATTTGATAGAATCATTTATAATAAGTTTAACACTTTTCTGAAATACTTTTTCTGATAACTCATCCAGTAGTTTAATCAAATTACCTGAATCAGACCTTACCTGAATAGTCTCTTTAAATGGAACTATCATTTCTGAGTTATAATAGGAATCGTTAGCAGGATGAATTTGGTTCTCTTTGTACCATTTTACAAAAACAGGATCAGACCAACCAATTTTCTTTACAATTTTTTCTTCTCCACGCATTATAAACCAGCTTGGATTTTCGGAAAAAGCAAACTCTTCTATCCTCTTCAATAGAGCCGCCGGTACATTTTGGAATCTTTTCTTACCTGCTTCAAATTCTTCCTTACACTGTTTAATTAAGTCTTCATAAGCGATGTGATTACTATTAAAAGCATGTGTAAGATTTTTCATACCGCCTTCCTGATCACTGAAATGGGATAGTAGCTCAAAGGTTTCTTTTGGCCTGGATGGGGATCTTTTTTGTTTATTGATCTCTCGCCCATGATTATTGTCTCCCTTAATTTCTTTCTCAAGTTCCTCTAACCTCTTTAAGAACTCAGTGTCTTTTTTTTCTCCCTCTTTCTTTGCTTCTAATACAGCAAGCCTTAGAACCCGTTCTTTTTGAGAAGTGTTCAACTTCTTGTTCTCTATCAAATCCAGTATAAAGTCGTATTTATCTTTCACCATCACGATAGTTTTTCATTGTAATACATGCCCATAGCTTTTTCGATACCTTCTTTTTCCCAGGTTTCAAGTATTTTGTTAACGGGGTCAATGGAACCAACTAATAAATCAAACCTAGCTTTCAGCTTAGTATAGGTACTGTCATTGGTCCCTTTCACCATTTTTAAAAACTCCAGTTTGCCGTCAAGTACATTTAGCAGATGGTTGTTCATATGTTTAACATGTCCCTTATCTGCAATATAATCTCGTTTAAAAATTTGCTCCGCTTTTTCATAACCATACTTTTCCCAGTAATGCAACCACATGCGTATTTGCTTAACATATCTGGTGGGTACGTTTACCTTGTCGTTTACAACAAGACCTGTTGCTTCCTGGCGATAACAGGATTTTTGTAAACGTGTTTTCTTTGGATTAATAGCCAACTTCTGGTCTTCTTCTATTATTCGTTTTAATTCCTTGTGAAATTCTTCACTAGTGTATATGTTGTGCAGTGACGAAAAGGTTATGTCGTCGGCATATCTTGAGTAAGTCAAGCCATATCGTTTGGCAAGACCATGGAGCCGCCGATCGAGCTTCTTACAAAGAATATTAGTCAATGTTGGTGAAGTCGGACTACCTTGAGGAAGAACTGTTTTTATTTCACCGTCAATTTCTAAAGGATGGGTACAAAGGCTTGCCAGTAAGAATGCCAAAGGCTCTTTATCACCGTTCAAGTTAAAAGGTTCAAACATAAAACCCATTTTTACTCTGTTTCGGTCAAAAGAGTGGAAAAAATCCTTTAAATCCACATTTAGAACATAGTGATGGCCAACATGCTTTCTCGCATTGTCTACAATGGATTTTCCCAATACAAAACCATTAGCTGCCGGATGCGCTTCGTACATGCATTGAAGGATAAAATTTAACGAACGAAGTATCGATTTTAATCCTTTTACAGGTGAGTGGATAATTCTGTCGTCACCTGACTTTTTTTTTATCGTAAAAGTTTTATAACGTTCATTACTATGCGCAGGGTTAGCGTAGTAGGTTAATGATTTTAACTGGACAGGCTTACATTCCTCGCCATAAAGCACATTCTTAGAGGCACTCAGAAGTTTTACCAGGTCCTCCTTTGTATGCAATTCTTCAAACTGCTTTCTTATTTGATCGATGAATGTCTGCTCAATTTTCATTACGAATGTTTTAAAAGAGCTTTGAAAACACTTGCCTGATACTCTTTATGTATGAACGATTTATTCCTCTATGTTTAGTTACTTTATGCCTTGAAAAATAATCCTTGACATTCAGACATCTAACTGCTGTTTAAAATGCCTGTGTAACATTCATCCTAACAAAAGGTCAGGAACAGATGCCGATCATTTTCTCATTCCGAAGTTTGAGAACAGCACCCACATATCAATATCTTGTAGCAAGTGTTTCAAAGAACTTCTGCAAAAGTATTTCGTTCATGTGAACTCAATCTTCACAGTAAAGGTACAGATCTAATGATTAAATGATAGAGCCTTTTGCAATCTTTCAATCAAACTTCTTCTTAATCTTTCAGGCTTAATAACTTTCATGTCCTCAATGTAATTCATTAACAGATTCTCGAATTCGTAATTTATTATTAACCTGAGTTTTACTTCCAGAGTATTATCATCAATCCATCTGCTTTTTTGCGAATGGTGTATTGGTTTCGTATGCACATAAAAACTTTGTTTCTCCCTGAAATGAAGAATTACCTCTTCTACTTCAGACCCTTCAGGCCTGGAGACACCAATAAAATCATCAAAATATTCCTGCCAGTCTATAGCACAGTCGATATAATTGTCGGTTGTTTCCTTTAGAGTATTTATGCGATCCAATGCAAGATTTGTGATGGCATAATCATTTTGCAGACATTTACAAAATACAAACCAACGATTATTGTATTGCTTAAGATAATACGGATGAATTGTCCAGTTATATTCTTCCTGTGACTGAAACGGCTGATATTGTATTTTGAGCACCTTCCTGTAATGTATAGCATTATAAAAATCACCTAGCAGTTCGACTCCTTTCAGGTATTGGTTAGCATCAAAACTAATAATTGGCGCTGTTTCTTTATCAAATTTCAAACTGTTGTTGAGTCTGTAGATTAAGTCCTCTAATCCTTCCAATTGTGGCAAACCTTTGAATTGGCCAAGCATACCCAGAATTGTTCGCAATTGTTCAATTTCAATCTCATTTAAAGGCATGTTAGTAATAGAATAATTAGGGTCTGAATACCTGAAATAGACTCTCCTGTCCTCTCGAACCTTCTCAAGTTCTACCTCCCACCCTTCTGAACTTTCCATGTATGCTATATCACTATAGATCTGCCTGCGTGTAATTCCTCTGCTTTCAGGATTTATTTCAAGTAGAACTTTAGAGCATTCCCCGACAAGGTCATCAATGGAATACCTTCTGCCCGTATTTCGAAAACACTTGTCAAGGACAGTATAGCGAATCATTGCATTTTTATTTACCGGCATAACAATGTCAGTTTGAAAGTTGGGATTAAACTGTGAAAATACGCTTCATTTTTGGATTGCACATTTGCAGCACAAAAATAAAGTTTATGAAAATTACTAAACCTTACGGAACATATTTTCAGAAATCAAAAGTCTTCGCATACCCTTTGATAAATATTACAAAAAATGCGCCCTTCAGACCAAAACAGACCTATCTGTCATGGGAGGAACTGTATGAAAACGGTGATAACAGATTGTTGTGCTGGTTCGAACCTGGTGAAGATAAAGAGAAGTGGCGCAGATTCAGGCAAGGTGTACTTATCAGGAATACTTACTTTGAAAAATACATCGAACCAGAAGACGAGAATTTTTGCATTGCTATCTTCGACCTGTCTTCATTAAAGGATACATTTCAAAAAATAGTAACCGGGAGATATTCTGCCATTCATCCTGATTCGAAAAGTTTGATTCTAAAGTATTATACAGAAGGAACAGGTGATCATGCATACATTGAAACCTTCCTTTATCCTGAAAAATTTACATCCTTATATGCACAGCTATTTGATGTCACTGAAGAACTACTTATTAAAGTAGGAGAGCTATGCAACAAACCAGATCTGGTAAAAGAAATGCTGCATGATGAGATTATGAAAAGTTATACCTTAGCTAATCAGACAAATAATACGAATAGGTAATCTGAATACTCGATTTTTATGACAACAAAAAAATGCATCGGCATTTCCACTAACCATAGTGAGTTTATTTCAACAAATCAAGATCCGGATGAAGGGTGTATAAATTGCATACTTGATGATATTCTGAACACACCTGAAGGAGATTTAAGAGATTTCTGGATAAATTGGTACAAACAAGGACTCATGAGGCTCAATTGCGGAAGAACAGGGAAAAGTTATACTATTAATAAAGAGTTTTTTGATAAAATATTTAAGAATTTATAACAGGAAATAAAAGAGACTGGATCCATATACTGGATATTCTGATGACAAAATTGCATTAAAAGTGACCGATATTCTGTCAGCATCTACGGAATGTCAGTAATGAAATTCCGGTTTTAGATTGTATTTATTCTGGTAAGGGGGTCAGCATGCTCAAGATTATCCAGGTAGCATGCTCAAGATTTGTGTAGTCTTATTTAGGAAAATCTGTGCAGTGTTATTTACCGATTACAAATGCAGAAGCTGCAACCCGCGCAGCAATGATTTATTCATTACTTGGTACATGCAAAGCTGCAGGTATTAATCCGGCAGAGTGGCTGCTGCAGGTCGTTCTCACAAAATTACATGCATATACCAGGAACAACAATAATCTTGAGGAATTATTTCCTCATAATTGGAAAAAGAATCAAATTATTGTTGAGTAAGACAGAAAGACTCAACTTTATCCAATTCACTCAATTTTTAATCAAAAACCGCTCAATTTGACTCAATTTTGATTAAAACTAACTCAACATGGCTCAACTGTAGTCAAATCCATCAAAACAGCTCTAATTTTTTTCGAAATTTAGTATTGCATTCGATAGAATAGCTAAATTAGATATGATTAATCGGATGCTTACGATTAAAACATCACGCTGAAATAATTAGGATTACTGGCAATAATTACCGGATTAAAAAGCTGGCAGAGATCATGGATAATGAAACCAAATAGATCACAGAGGTGGTTCACTTTTAATGCAATTTAGTGGGTCAAAATTGGGGTTCTTCGTCAATTTTGGTGAATCAATAGGACTAGAAAGTTGATTTTTTTTTAACTTTATAAATAGAAATCTACAACATAATTATAATAAAACAAAATCTAAATTAATTAGTAAGTAAGGCAGATTATTAGTATCTTTAAAGTTCTAACAATCAAAGATTTAACAATCATGCCTGTACTTACTAACTACTGTAAAGATACGCAATTTATTTTATTCCAAATATATAATGTTTGCAGGCCTTTATACAATACTTCTGACAGAAAAGGAGAAAAATGTTAAACATCTTTTCTCTGCCCGGATTAAGGTTAAAAACGGCTTATACAGCTTCAGATAAAATCACCTTTTCTGCTCACTCCAGGTCAAAGCATGCATTCTGCAGCTGTTGTAAGAAGAAAAGCAGAAGTATTCATAGCTACTACATCCGAAAATTAAAAGATCTGCCATCTTCTAATTATAGTATCTCTATTGAACTGGTTGTCAGAAAATTCTTCTGTAAGAATCCCAGGTGTAATAGAAAGATATTTTCCGAGCAGCCGGGTTCAGAGGTCAGAGCATATTCCAGAATGACAAACAGAGCAACAAAAAGATTGCAAGATATACTTATTGAAGTTTCAGCACGTAAAGGAGCTTATATTGCGACTCTCATCAATCTAAAAATAAGTTCATCAACCGCTTTAAGGTTGGTAGAACAAATGCCTTTGCCAATTATTGAGAGTGTCAATGTGTTGGGGATCGATGATTGGGCCATAAGAAAAGGTACTACATATGGTACCATTCTAGTTGATAATGAGACACAAAGAGTTATTGGTGTATTAAAGGGAAGAGACGGCTCCTTACTTAAAGATTGGCTTAAAGACCATCCCGAAGTAAAAGTAGTAACCCGTGACCGGGCCAGTTCGTTTTCAAAAGCAGTTATAGATGTTTTACCGGATTGCGTTCAGGTTGCAGACAGATTTCATTTATATAAGAACATGTCGGACTGTGCTTATGAGGTAATTAAATCAGAGTACAAAAATCTTTCAAATTCCCTATGCCAGCAGGATGAGCCACAAGAGTATAAAACTGAGGTCCAAATTTGTACTACCAATGTGGGTACATCGGGCATGACCACCAAAAACAATGCAACGACCATCGTGGTTAAACTGGTCGACAGAAATCAACGCACCCTTGGTTTGTCGGAATATGCCCAGAAAACAAAGGAGGATATCATGAAACAGATTCCGGGTGTTCGCGCGTGCCAGCATTTCTGCGGAAAGCGGAGCCGCTGAACCCATCCAGTTTATTGTGCAGGGAGCCGACTACGAACATGTTCAGCAGACAGCTGCCATGATACTGGAAACCATTCGAAAGACTCCGGGAACGACCGACTATAAATACTCCATCGATGATCCAAGACAGGAAATTCAGGTTAAACTAAACCGCGAAAAGATGGCAGCCCTTGGGTTGTCTGTCAGTGATGTGGGTGCTGCCCTGCGAACGGCACTCACGGGTAATGACCAGTCAAAATACAAGGATGGGAACTACGAATACACCATACGGGTTGGTATCGATAATTTTGACCGTACCAGGCTGGAAGATGTGGCCCGGCTTACCTTCCTTAACAAAAAAGGAGAATTGATCGAGCTGAAGCAATTTGCTGAAACAGGTTACGGTCTGGGCCCCTCAGCCCTGGAACGTACTGACCGTATCTCTTCTATTACTGTCAAGTCGAATGTGGTTGGCCGACCTTCCGGTACCGTTGGTTCTGAGATCAGCAAAGTCCTGGAGGGAAAAATTCCGGACGACATCACTATAAAGAAGGGCGGTATGATGGAACAGCAGAGCTCTGCATTCGGAGCGTTGGGTATAGCCTTTTTGGCCGCTATCGTGCTGATCTACCTGATTATGGTGGTGCTCTACAACTCCTTGTCTGATCCGCTGGTTGTTCTTTTCTCGATACCCTTGTCGATGATCGGTGCTTTCCTTGCGCTTGCCCTGACCATGAATACCCTGAATATTTTCAGTATTATCGGACTCATTGTGCTGATCGGGCTGGTTGCCAGGAACGCCATTCTTTTGGTCGACTTTACCAACCACATGCGGGAGAAAGGCCACGACACATACCATGCCCTGATTGAGGCAGGTAAGGAACGAATGCGACCGATCCTGATGACCACCTTTGCCATGATCTTCGGTATGTTGCCCATTGCTCTGGCTTCTGGTAATGGTGCTGAAATGAAAAACGGAATGGCCTGGGTTATTATAGGAGGTTTGGCTAGTTCTATGATACTGACGCTCATCGTGGTTCCTGTGGTTTACTATATCTTTGACCGTTTGGGAGCCAGAAGCCGCCGTCGTGGCAGAATGAAACTGAGAAATAGGGTATTGCAAAAAATTTGATCGGATTGTTTCCTTGTTTACGTTTACAGTGGGTACACTTCTCCTGGCAGTTGTTCTAAGCATTGTGGAGCTATGTACCGTGCTTTTACATTCCATACAGCAACGTCAGGAAGCTGACCTCGAAAATGAGCGACTGATAACCGAGAATATCCGCATCCGGTACGCAGTACTTAAAAACCAGGTCGATCCGCATTTTCTATTCAATTCGCTCAATACGCTGGATGGATTGGTGGGTACAGACGATGACCGTGCACACGTGTTTCTTCAAAACATATCATCGGTGCTGCGTTATACTATGAATAACAAAGAAATTCTTCATTTATCGGAAGAACTGGCGTATACCGAATCGTACGCCAACTTAATGCGCATCAGATATGGAGACAATTTTAACATCCATTATGCCATCGACGATAAATATAAGAACTGGTATATTATGCCCATCAGTTTGCAGCTGCTGGTGGAAAACGCCATCAAGCACAACGTGATCAGCACCCGGTCACCCCTGATCATCACCATAGAAACAACTGCGCAGGCGACCATCAGGGTACAGAATCCTATCCACCTCAAAAAAGAAGGAGAACCCGGTGAAGGTATCGGTCTGGCCAACCTTACAGAACGTTACAAGCTTCTGTTTCAAAAGGAAATAGTCATTTCAAAGACCGATGTCTTCTCTGTGGAAATTCCCTTAATTGAACAACTGAACCATAAAAAGAAAACAGACCAGCTATGAATGTTGTAATTGTAGAAGATGAACTTGTTGCAGCACAAAAATTGCAGCGACTGATCGATCAGCAGGCTGCTGATTTTCAGGTTGTGGCTGTTTTACAATCGGTGGAAGACAGCATAGAATGGTTTACACGCAACGCTGCTCCCGATTTGGTTTTTATGGACATCCACCTGGCTGACGGTTCTGCTTTTTCGATCTTTGAAAAAATTAAACTCAACTGTCCCATTATTTTCACCACGGCGTATGATGAATATGCTTTAAAGGCCTTCGAGGTGAACAGTGTTGATTACCTGCTGAAACCCATCAATGAAGAGAGCCTTCACCGGGCCATATCCAAATACAGAAGCCGGAGCACAGTCAGCAATCCGGCCGATATGTTAGCCAATATCCTGAATGCCTTTAGCGAATCAAAAAAGGTGTACAAATCCAACTTCCTGATACCCAACAAAGACAAACTCATCCCGTTGGCTACAAATACCATAGCCTGTATTTACACCGAAAACAAAATGGTGAAAATTGTCACATTCGATAATCAGCTGTACAGCATGGACAGCTCGCTTGAAGAGATCTACAACCAACTTGATCCATCAGTTTTTTTCAGGGCCAACAGGCAATATAAAGTTGCGCATATTAAAAATTTAAGACCTGGTATACGCAATAACTAATTTCTTATCTTGTCGAATGCAGTGAAAAACCATTTCATTCTTTTGATTGTGTGTAGTATAAGATAGACCGTTAAAACAATAGCAAATTTGTCGTGAATCTCAATAAATATTTTCCGTTGTAATGCATCGCCTTTTAATAAATCAATAAACCAGGGTGTTAATCCTGTTAGTGCGACCACAACAAATAGTAACGAGAAAATTAAAACTTGCTGGTTTTTTGCAAAGAGCCTCTTTGTTATTACTATTTTGTACCATTTCCAATGCTGATAAATATGATAGATCGCAAATACAGAGAGAACAACTATCGCAATTTTATGTACAGCAGACCAACCGTTGTAATTTAGCCCAAGCGCAGAATCATTTATTGCAATACTGCCGTGGTTACCCATGTGATACTTTACCTGAATAAGCATCCCGGAGAATGCTGATGCAATACCAAAAACTAGTAGTCCAAGATTGACTATAAGCCGATTAACATTATTTCCCATGGTTTTTGAGTCCTCGAATAGAATTCCCGTCTCCTGTTAATTATTTTTTTGACGCAGAATCTCTCAAAAGGTTACCAGGCAACAATAACAATTGTTATGAAATGAAGGCAGGTCATGGAATTGTTGAATCGTCAGATAAAAAATTCGATTTGTTGTTGTACGTTTTTTTTTAACTTTAATGACTTAAACTGAAGTAGGGTGCGAAAAGGAAAAGTCTTTAATTTATTTGCAATTTGCCTTGTTTTTAACCTGGCCTTCGTATTATTTTTAAATACCGCTTGTTATCGGAATAAGGCAATCGAAAATGCAACCCTAGAGGTAGTAGATACAATAACACTCCCATTTAAAAATGCGCAGGCATGGAAAATTTATTATCACCCACTTTTTCAGAAAACAGTTTTGACCTTTTTTCAGGAATCACCGCTTGAAATTGTTCTTATTGATCCTGAGACAATGAATTTTTTAACTTTTCCGCTGGATAAAATAAATAACCAGTACTATAATCTTTCTTATCCACTTGCTCACTATGTAATTGACTCATCTTCAGCAATTGTCAATTTTTTAAATATGAAAGACCGGTTTTTCAAGATAGACAGGGGTGGGAATATTGTTTCTATAATTCATGTTGATGATCAAAGAGCTTATAAAGACTATGGAATTTATTACTACTCTTCCATTATACCATTTCCGAAACAAAATAGTCAGGATACTCTGGAATTAGTCGAGAACTTTACTGCAGATTTCCCCGGCAATCATAAATATATTACGGATATCGCAATCAGAAATAGAAAATTTTCAGCTAAAACACATATTGTTATTCATTATTGCGATACTTCGATTTGGATAATTGAAGAAATTGGAAATTATCCTGATGAATTAATAAATTCACCAAATTATTACTATTACGAACCAGCGTTCTGTATTTCTGATAATAATCAGGTTACGACCATTTTCCCTTCTATAAATAAAATAGGATATACATTGCCCAAAGCACCTACAGAATTTCACAATTTAAAAATTCCAAATACTTCTGCAGTAAGTAGTTTTGATAGTGAGGCGATTATGGATTATAGCTATCTGAACAGATACACATACGAAAACAGCATCTTACGTTATATTTACAGTAATTCATTAGATGATACCTATTACGTAATTTCATCTGTTGGATCAAAGTACATAAATGATGATGGAACTAAAAATGTTCCATCATCCTCACCCTGGGTGTTGGTAACAATGGACGCATCCGGTAAAAACATCAGAACAGATTTCTTTTACAATAGGGAGTTATCAAAACACAATTTTTTCTTTTCATCAAAGTACCTCTTTATTAAAAACGATGCATTAACCCATAAGAATCCTGATAGAAATTTAACATTCATTGTATTGAGAAAACCGAATAAGCTATGAAACAAATAGTGCTCCTTATTTTGATACTGGTTTTTGGTTGTACATCTCCAAATAAGAAAGAGAGTAATTTAATCATTAATTATGTTGAGAAAGTTTCTGGAATTAATGTCAACAATGGAGATATAATTCTAATTAACAGTTTAGGTTGTCGTGGTTGTATAGAAAATGGACTGAAATACCTGGAAGTAAATAACATACGTGATAGATATAAAGCAATAATAATCTCAGAAAAGGCAATTGAAGGGATCGATAAAAGTATTAATAAGGGTCATCTAATTGTGGATTATGAAAATTTGCTTGAAAAGTTAAATATCAGTCACGCTGGCTTTGTTGTTGTAAAATTCAGGGAGTCTGTAATAATTAATATGTATTCTTTGAATCCGGAAACCAATCTAAATGCACTAAAAGGAGACTCCATCTCTAAATTAAGTGAAGTTAACTCTCCATCATGTGCAAATTGCGGGGACTAAGCAAGTTTGAGCGGTGCTTTCTTTTACAATGCTTAAAGCTATTCTTTGATAAATTTATAAACTTCAGTACTATCGTCAGTAATTATCTTAAGGATGTATACACCATTTATCAGTTTCCTTACATCAAGTTTATTTTCCATATCCAACAACTGTTTACTGATAAGAATTCCACTTGAATTGTATAATTCAATATAGAAAACTTTTGAAGTACTTAATAAAGGCGCTATTTTAATATATTCTGACGCCGGATTGGGATAAATAGCATAATTACTTTGTTTACCATTCTCTTTTAGACCAACAGTTTTAATATTACCATCGCTATCTGTCTTTAGTAAGTAAGGTAAATAAGTAATACTATCCATGGTACCGACAATGAGATATCCATTATCGGATGTCTTAATAATTCCTGCAGGATAATATATATCATATATAGAATTGGGGTCTCCATAATTTTTTGACCATGATATTTGTTCATCAATAAAAGCCCCGAGGGCTGTGTGACGAAAATAATTTACTGGTCCCAATTGCAACCCAACCATTATTTTCTTGTTGCCGACTTCTATAAATTCCCGATAACTCGTATTTGCAGTAGTAATGTCAATCGAATCTATGATACTACCATCAGGACTATAAGTAATGACAGAATTAAATATTTCCAAATTTTTATCCCGGTATACAAGAGAGTAAAGGTTATCGTTTATATATTTTGTTGAACCTATAACGAATTGATGAAAAGTAAATTCAGAAATAAGAAGACCGTCTGAACTTATTTTATATACAGTTGATGAAAGTTCTACCGTTTCGAAAAAAGTGTTTTTTGATGTAATATAAATTTCAGATTCAGGAGTCTCAATTATGTTGGCAATATTTATATTACCCCATCCATCATTTATTGAATCACCTGTCCATATTTTATCAAGTGTTATACTATTAATTTTATGTAAAATGTAAGATGACCGGCTTCTTGATATTAATAGGTAGTTATTGTCATTTAAGATTTTTAATTTATAGGGTGATTCAATCCCCATACTACCATTATAGATTAAATTCCAACTGCTATCGAACTTAAAAATATTATCAATTCCTTCCATCTGTGGAACAATAATAATTCTATTCCCTGAAGCATCAACGGTGTAGTCACTTATATACGCTGACCTTATGTTAAGCAAAAATTTCTTTGTCCATATGGAATCTCCATCAAAATTGGTCTTTAAAAGAATAAGGTAACCACTTTCACCTATATCTGCACACAGGCCAACCACATAACCATCATTATCCTCAAATACGGCAAAGGCTCCTGCATCACCCCAGTAAGAATAAGACTTTAAGAAAGAACTTTGAGCCATTAAGGAAAATGACATGATTGAAATTAAAAATGTAAATAGTGTCTTCATATGGAATTATTTAACATGATTAATAATAAGCTTCTTTGAAACCATTTGACCGGAATAATCTGTGAATCTGGCCAGGTAGATACCGCCTGGATAAGAATTTGTATTGATGAAACTTTTGCTCTCAGGATTAGATTTTACAAAATGTAGCTTACCATGAATATCCAATATGCTAAGTACACCTTTGGAATTTGCAGGAAGTTCCACTACTACAATATCATCGGCTGGATTAGGATACAACTGGAAGTCTGCTTTAATATTTTGTTTTGGAACTGATAAGGTGCTATCTGCTAATTCAAATAACCAGATTCCCTGATCATAATAGTGGTTATATTCACAATCAATATTACCGCTATTTAATCCTAGAATATCAGAAGCTATAAGATAACTAAATTCATTATTTTGATGAACTGCCATTATATTTCCTTCCATCCCTATCCCACCTAAACATTTTTGCCACAATAAACTACCAACACTATCTATCTCAAAGATCCAAATATCATCATCATATATGTTATTAGAATGATTTCCGATGACATCACCATCAAATGAACATGTACTGCCAAAAATTAAGTAATTACCATTTTCTTTAAGGTAGATTTCATGTATACCCTCAAATTGAGTTCCACCATAACATTTTTGCCAAACAATATTACCAAAAGTATCTATTTTAATCAGCCAAATATCACGTGTCCTATCATATCCTGGTAGTAGATGTCCTTCATGATAGC
>CAZXQT010000025.1:0-41943 GCA_964643225.1 uncultured Lentimicrobium sp.
CTAATTTATATAAATAGGCACCGCGCGTAGCCATCCACAAATATCCATTATTTAACTCCAGACATCTTTTAGAATATTCGTAGTGCTTAGTCCAAATAATATTACCGTTTTGATCTAGCTTAACTAAATTTTGAGATCCTGAATCAGATGTCAGATAAAAATTTCCTTCTGAATCCATTGTCCCAACTGTATTTCCCATGCCAGTTAAACCTAGGTCATGATCTTTGGTCCATAATATATCACCGTTGAGATCAGTCTTAATTAAAGGCAAGTAAATTTTATCCTTCCTTGATGCAAAGGCTGCCAGATAGCCGTCATCCTGTGTAAAAACAGCATCAGCAAAAGCATCAGTGTAAAAAGGATATGATTTTTCAAAGTTTTGTGCACTGATTGAACTTTGTAAAAAGACAACCATCGTGAAGATTATGTACAAAGATTTCGTGGAGTGTGTTTTATTGTTAACGATATTTTTGCTATTACTGGTATTTAATGTTTCGGGAAGCTTATATTAATATATTACCTCGCTGTAAATTTAGTGAATTATCTGGATTTTTATTTAATTCAAGTAAATATTTTGGCTGTTATTGAACCAGCCCAATTACTTTCTATAAAAAGTTACCATTTTATCATCCAGATGGGTTTTTAAACCTAAACCAGCTACATAAGCAGACTGCCGAAATAATTTCATATTTCTTTTAGGGTTAGTTTTATTTTAATTGTCCTATATATATTAGGGAATTGTAGTATGAATAAACTTAAATCATATTTTATGAAATCAATATTCGCTGCTTTTTTACTGCTTATATCACTACAGGCAGTATCACAGAATGTTTTCTACAAAGTTTTTGACTTCATGGAAGAAGAATCTGAGGTAAGCAACCGCACATGGGCGGTTTTTGAAGAAGAAGGAGGCTATGTAATTACGGGTTGCCGTTTCCATACACATCATGGTTTTTTTATGTTCATTATTAAAACAAATTACCAGGGCGATACAGTCTGGACAAAAGAGGTTGGCCCCTGCTCTTTTGATTTGGTATCCCATACGCAAAGACCAGACAGCAGTAAGGTGTTTACGGTTGAAGACAGCATCTTCTTATTTGATAAAGATTGGAATATGACTTCATTGTACCCTAAAACAGGACTGCAGCATCCACGAAAGATAATTAGTCTGGCAGATGGAAATTACCTGTTTGCCGACCGAAATGCTATTAATAATTATTCCCTGGTTAAAGTGGACAGTGAAACGCTGAATGTGATATGGACCAGCGACCAGCTAATCCAGGATTTTTTATCGGGGGTTGGATCAGGGTATGATATAGAATCTCTTATTGAAATGCCCAATAGCGAAATTGTTATGATAACTTCAAATTTTTATGCACTGCCTTTTGGTCCCGATTACTTTGGTTCAACGTTTTTTCATCTGGATAGCCAGGGGATTTTAACAGATACAACCATGATACGTGGAAACTATTATTATGATACCTATATTGAAAATGGTAATCTGGGTTCACTGGTTGAAGGCATTGGGCCGCGCTATTCCATAACAACCCACACAATTGATGGTGAGGAAATCCACTCTTTTTCATTCCCCTACAACTATGATATTTTCCAGATTCTCAAAAATGAAGACAGGGTGGTTGTAGTAAGGACACTTTTTCAACCAAAAGGTTTTTTGGTAGAAGAATATAAAGATGAAACCTTGCTTTGGTCAGAACAACCTCCTCAACCAATCTCACTGACTGAAGTAGTTCTAACATCCGATAACGGTTACCTGGTTTATGGTCAGGAATTCTATGGACCTGGAGATTCGTATCCTTGCCTTCTTAAAAGAATTTCACCCCTTGCCCTGAATATTCCTGAATTAATGCCAACGCAATATTCTACTCTGTATCCAAATCCGGTTGGTGATGAACTTATTATAGACAACACTCTGGAATCTAAAGGAACCGGTGCGAATATTATCATATATAATGCATCAGGTGAAACTGTCCTCACAAGCCAGCAACAAGAACTGCCTTTTAAAATAAACACCGCAACGTTGCCCGGAGGACTATATTTTGCTAAGGTTATTACAGGCAGTGTAATTGAAATACTCAAGTTTATAAAACAATGATGCTGCCAGCTGGCCATGAAACCATATTTTGCACTAATTTATACTTGCTGCATAATTTTTAGCTATGCTATTATTTATTAATTATATTTGTTGTATAAATTATCCACTTATGAATAATCTTTACGCGATCATCCTCTTCACCGCTTTAAGTATTGGTACAGCTGTCAATGCAAATGCCCAGGACTACGGGCCAATGGCTGGTGAAAACGCACACTGGGTTGTTAAACATGTTGATGGGGTCTTTACCTGGAATGTGCTGGATATGTGGGAATACAATTGTTTAGGCGATACTGTCGTTGAGAATACCGACTATAAGAAGGTATACCGACGCTCCCTGCTCCCATCCAGCGGGGAACCCCCTTTTACTCCTGTTAACTATTATTCCCTTTTCGGATTTTTGAGAGATGACACGGCTGCAAAGAAGGTATACGCCCGGATATTGCCAAACGACTATTCCTCCTTTGACTGCGGCTATAATGAAGATTTTCTGCTGTATGATTTTTCTGTACTGGTTAATGACATGGTCGATTTTTGCTTAATACCCTCGTTTTATCAGAGTACGCTGAATAGCATAACTCCGGCTGTGGTGTCAGGCGTAAACACCAATTCTTTTATGTTAAGTACTGGCTTGGAATACTATGAAGGAATAGGATCAGAATTTGGACTTTTTGAGGATCTGTTTATTCCTGTAAAGAGCACCAGCGAGCTTGAGCGAAATCAGCTGGCCTATTATTGTCCATCAGGTGACTGTGGTTATACCCTTCCGGAAGTAACTCTGCTTACGGTAGGTGAAGTGTTTGACTTCTCTGTAGGCGATGAGTTTCAATACTCCGGATATGCAAGTTTCCAGACTCCGAACGCCGACAGGATTACTATTACCGGAAAGAATTATTCACCGGACAATACCACCGTCACCTACGAGAGGTTTCATAGTACCTATTATACCGATATTGTATGGAATAATGGCGAACCATACACGGAGTATTTGTTTAGTTCGTTTACCGATACTGTTTCCTATACAAATCTTGACCAGCCGCTTTCAACATATGACAGTAACCTGTTGTTGCCTGGTTTAGCTATTTATTTATCGGATGACTTATGCGATAGCCTTATCAACAAATGGTATTTTAATGATACTCCCGGAGGCTTCTCCGGTGAAGAATATTCCCGAAGCTATGGAAAGGGTTTGGGACTTACGCGAGACTATCATTATAGTGGTAACGGTCAACAACTGATGCTTGAGAATAAGCTGTTCTATTATAAAAAAGCAGGCATAACCTGTGGCAGTCCCGATATAGTAAGCACCGAAGGCCATAGGGTGGAAACAACCATAAGAATCTTCCCCAATCCGGCTCAGAATGAGATTAGTCTCAGTTCAGATTTTCAGTTTAATGGAACTGCAAGTTATCAGCTATATACCGCTTCAGGCACATTTGCAAAATCCGGAACTTTTATGCCAAACGCCCCGAAAATATCGACTGCTGCTTTACCTTCAGGAATGTATCTGATCAAAATTGTGACTCCATCAAATGTATTGACCGGTAAGTTTATGATTTCGAGGTAAAAAAGGCGCAATTTAACTTTGTACAGTCTTTTTGCCTATCCATCCCAGGTGCGTGTTCTTGAAATTGTCATTGTATTTCAGTCCATAGCCAAGAATCCTGTCCATTGATGAATGTCCGAACAAGATTACACCTGCAAGGGTGACACCTGGCTCACTTAACAAGAATCCTGCAACCAGTATGGAAATTGCTACCAGTTTATGATGGGCAAAATTATAGAGCCATGCCCCTGTTTTAGGATTTGCCAGATAACCAATCATTGATAAATCGGGCAAAAAGATCAAGGCAGGATAAACCCACCACGCATAATCTAACCGGGTAAATAAAAATATAGAGAGTACGAACTGTGCAAGTTCCTCAAGTTTTATGAGAGTGTTCATAATTTCTTAAAAGCATTTAACACTGCCTGATGCATTATAGTTGCGTGATTTTCGTGAGGTAAGTAATCAAATACTACATTAACCATTTTACTTTTTGTGGCTTTAATTTTATCTGCCAGCAGCTGAGCATCCTGCTCCATAACCCTTGGAACTGATGTTGGAGTAGCACCTTCTTTACCCACTCCAATATATATATCAGTTTGCTAATTAAAATCAGCGCGCACTATTTCAGGATCGTAATCAAGGATTGAACCATTATCCCACCATAAAGCCGGACTAATAATAATATACCTGCTGAAAAGAGTGGGATTTTTTAGTAAGACCTCCGTTGCCAAAAGACCTCCTAGCGACTGCCCGATGATGGTTTTTGACGAACTCGTCTTAAAGGTTCTCTCAACATAAGGCTGCAATTCTTTTTCCAGAAATGAAATAAACCTGTCTGAATGTCCTGTAGTAGGGTACAGTTTTTTATCTGCCTCTACAGTTGTCTGAAAAGTAAAATCTCTTTTTCTGTCAGTTGTGGCTATTCCAACCACAATAGATTTTGGCAGTTGATCAACCCAGTCGCTGCTGCAGTATTGCACGAGTCCGACAATATGGATAAAATCTTCATCTGCCGAACCATCCAGCAGATAGATTACGGGGTATCTTAAGCTGTCATCCCGTTTGTATCCTTCCGGTAGATAAATGTTCAAAGTCCTGTTCTCACCCAGTTCGACCGATGGAAGCTCATGAATCTCTGCAAGAACAAACGGCTTGCTGTTTTTTGGTTGATTTGGTCTTTCTGACTGACTATTGGCAGTTAGTGCGTAGATGCACAGAAAAAGTAATGTCAGAGTATTTCGCATTGTCATTATCTCCTGAAGTGTAATCCGGCTGTTATGGAATAGCCTTTATGTAGTTTTGGTTCACCAATCATCCATCCTTTAGTTTTCGCATCCAGTCCTAAAAATACTTCAAAGCTGTTATTAAGCGCATAGCTCGACTCCAGATGCAAATACCCGCCCGTTACTTTATTGTTATCAAGGAAATTCTTCGGTTGATTCCAGAACGTCATTTCTATGTCGCTCTTTAACCTGGATGTAAGCGGAATGTCAAAATAACCTGCACCAATGCCGAAACCTGCTTCTTTATAATTTGAATAACGGTGCAAATTTAAGAGCAACCTTGTATCATTCAGCTTAAAAGGAATGTAAAGTGCAAGATCATTGCCAAAATGTGTAGGCGCATACTGGGTAAAGAAGTTGAATGAAAAGTAATCGTTTATTTTTATTCTGTTTATAAAGAAGATTGCCGGATTCAGGAAGTTGAGCAACGATAGTGTCCTCTGCTTTTTCAGGTAATCCTGACCATCGGCTGTAAGATCAGCAAAACCAATTCTTCTGTTTACTCCTTCCCCACCAGGGAAATTATCGCGGACAGAAAATGGAGTTTCAGGACTGAACATATCATAAATCCATGCAGTGAGGTCTGCTCCTGCAAAATCTCTCTGCATAGGATTGCGGTCTTCATTTTCAGGAGCGATCATCTTTACAGAGTCGCTTTTATCACTTACCGAAAAATTGAAATAATCGTATATATACCATGCGTTGTATAATAACAGTGCATTTTTATAATGCGTTCTTTCATCGAAGAAATCGCGCACAGAAATATACTGGTTTAAATGCACTTCATACTGAATACCACTGGTGTATGCATAGAGCAATTGTTCCGGCTCGGTGCTTTTAAGGTGCGACATGGCTGAATCAGAAACCCCGAATACCGTTCCATCCCACCTCGTGAATAACCAGTTACCGTTTTTTGCACTTATATCGTTTAATCCCAGCACAGCGCGATGATATTCTTCATGAGCCCAGACACCCAGTGGAATGGGTAATTCGCTGCCAAACTTTGCAAATCCAAGTCCGATAATATATTTGAAGGCTTTGTTTCTGAATTTCTCACCGGTTGCATCCTTAAACAGAGCATTTCCGAGCTCGTCAACTCCCCAGTAGCCGAGTTCATAAAAGTCGTTAGAAAAGTTTAATGCCTGATACATTGAAGGATAATTGTGCGGGTGATCTAAGTTTTCGGGCATATCAATCAAAGGAGCTGAAAGCCTGAGTCTTGTTTTCTGCTCATTCTGGGCAGAAACCTCAATAATGATAAGTAGAACAGTGAGTAGAGTAATGACTTTTTTCATGTGTCTGATTTAAATATTATAAAGTAGACACTTTTTTGCGAAAAAAGTTCACAAGAAATATACATGTATGGAAACTTGTTCTCAATTCATTAACCCCTCTGATCAGGATCCAATATATGGTAATGTTCAATTCGCCCATTAAACATTACTTAAACATTTCTTAAACATTCTTTAAACATTTATTAAACATTTATTAATTGCTTAAACATTGTTTATTCATTGGTTAATGAATGCTAAAGGAATTGTTAAACCTATAATTAATTGTGAACTAAATTTCGAATTAGTTACATTTGCCTCCACGTAATCAATTTTACCTAACTACCATGATCCTGATTGCTGATAGCGGCTCAACCAAAACTGACTGGGTTCTTAAAGAGAATTCTACCAGTACCTTCATTACAACTTCCGGTATTAACCCGTACTATATGACCGCTGAGTATATAGTCGAAATGCTGCAAACGCAACTCGTGCCCAAAGTGCCTGCCGAAAAAGTTGCTTCGGTATTCTTCTATGGATCAGGATGTTCTACGGAAGCTAAATGTAAAAAAATCGGTGCAATTTTAAAAAGCCTGTTTCCGAATACCAGGGTCGAGGTAAATCACGATATGTTTGCTGCCGCAAGAGCCCTCTGCGAAGACCGGCCCGGAATTGCATGCATATTGGGTACCGGTTCAAATTCGTGTGTGTACGATGGCAAGGTAATTACCCGCCAGATGGTCTCGTTAGGCTATTTTTTCGGTGACGAGGGAAGTGGAACACACCTTGGCAAGATGCTTATTACCGACTATCTGAAAGACGAAATACCACAGGATGTTGCCGATAAGTTAACAGAGCAGCATAATCTTTCGCTCGAATACATCCTCGATTGCATTTATAACAGCAATGCCCCGAATAAATTCCTGGCATCGATGGCTCCCTTTATCCAGGAAAACTGTGAACATCCCTACATTAAGCAACTTGTTTCAAATTCTTTTGAGGAATTTTTTAAGGTGGGTGTAATGCGGTTTACCGGATATCAGGATATGGATGTGAATTTTGTTGGCTCTATTGCTTTTCATTTCAGAGATATTCTTGTCGAAGTAGCCAACAGGCACCATCTTAAAATAAACAGAATTCAAAAATCGGTTATCGAGGGTTTGCTCGATTTCCATACCAAATACTAAGATAACAACCGTAAAAGGATTATACATCATGCATAAAAGAATCGCCCTGTTTCTCTCTTTTCTGATTGTTTGTACGATCAGCCTGAATGCCCAGATTGGTCAGAAAACCGCTGATCTCGATGCATACTTTCAAAAAGCACTGGTTGACTGGGATGTACCTGCCATGGGCATAGCTATTGTGACCAAAGACTCCATTATTTTTTCAAAAGGGTACGGAGTAAAAGATATTACCACAAAAGAGCCTGCTGATGCCAATTCGTTGTTTGCCGTGGCATCGAATACAAAAGCGTTTACTGCTTCAGCTATCGGACTGCTGATAGACCAGGGTAAATTGACCTGGGACGATAAGGTGGTTGATCACCTGCCCTGGTTTAAGATGTACGATCCCTATGTAACAGCAAATATGACCATACGCGATCTCTTGTCGCACAGATCGGGTCTTGTTACTTTCAGCGGTGATCTTTTATGGTATGGAACCACCCATACAGCCGAAGAGGTGATAAGAAGGGCACAGTATCTGAAACCGGCATACGGGTTCAGAACTACTTTTGGGTACTCTAATATTACTTACCTCACCGCCGGAAAAATCATTGAAAAGGTAACCGGCGAAACCTGGGATGCGTTCATTAAAAAATCGTTTTTACAGCCTTTGGGGATGAACAGCACCCTTACATCGGTGAGTGAGTTTACCAGAAAAACCAATCTTACCCAGCCACATACAACCGACGAAGGTAAAACCATAAAGATTGATTACATGAACTGGGATAATATTGCTCCGGCAGGTGCTCTGCTCTCTTCGGCAAACGATATGTCAAAATGGCTGCAGCTTCAGCTAAATAACGGCAAATGGGGCGACAAGCAAATCATATCAGAAAAGGTGCTGAACGAAATGTGGTACCCGCAGATAATGAATCCCGTGTCAAAGGGCAGTCGTGAACTGTGGCCGACCACCCATTTTAAGGGATATGGCATGGGCTGGTCAATCTTTGATTATCATGGAAAGAAAGTTGTGTCGCATTCGGGTGGCTACGACGGAATGATCTCGTATACTGCATTCGTTCCGGAAGCTAATATCGGACTCGTTATTCTGACAAATAAAAACTCCAGCCTGTATTTGCCGATGTTTTATAAAATTCTTGACACGTACCTGAGCAACGAAACTAAGGACTGGAGTGCTTTTTTCCTCGAAAGAGAAGCAAAGATGAAGGAATACGAGATCAGACAAAAGGCCGAACATGCGGCTAAGAGGGCTATGAACACTAAACCAGGTGCCGAATTGCAGAAATATACCGGTACCTACACCAGCAAACTGTATGGTGATGCGACTGTAGAGATTAAAGACGGGAAATTGTATGTGCGGTTCGTCCCTACCCCATTATTCCATGGGTCATTAGAACACTGGCATTTCGATACGTTTACCCTTAAGTTTCCTGATGTTCCGTCGTTGCCCGAAGGCACTGTTAACTTTGTGTTTAACGCTGACGGCGATGTGGAACAAATGAGGATTGATATACCAAATCCTGACTTCGACTTTACAGAGCTGGAGTTCAGAAAATGATCAGCAACCGGGTATTATTCGCTTTTTTCGGGTTTGAAGATAAGCGAAGCGGAGTTAATGCAATAACGTAATCCTTTAGGTGCTGGTCCGTCGTTAAATACATGGCCCAGGTGACCGCCGCATTTTGAGCAGACAATCTCGGTCCGTATCATGCCATAACTGGTATCCATGTGTTCAGTAACAGCACTTTTGGCAGAGGGTTCTGCAAAGCTGGGCCATCCGCAACCTGCATCGAACTTAGAGCTTGATTCAAAGAGCTCCTGACCGCAGGCGGCGCAGTAATAGGTTCCTTTTACAAAATGCTGGTCGTAAATGCCTGTTCCGGGCCGCTCAGTGCCCTTTTGACGTAAAACCCGGTATTGTTCGGGTGTGAGTATCTTCTTCCACTCTTCATCCGTCTTAAATATCTTTTCCGTAACTTTATTATTGTCCTGCATAGTGTTTGCTGTTTGGGCGTCTCTGCTGCATGAAGCCGACAACGCTATCCATAATATATTTACTATAGTAAGTAGCTTAAACATAGTTTTCAGGTATTGGTTTGTTTTTAAAGCACCCTGATATCATCAGAATATGCAATATCTTCAAGAAACAATCCACGGGCAGGTACTGATTGCCCGGCATCTGAACGTGTGCCTCTGTCAAGTATTATTCTAAGATCTTCTAAGGTTCTTTTACCCTTACCTATATCAAGCATCGTGCCAACCATTGCACGAACCATATTGCGCAGAAAGCGGTTTGCACGGGTGGTGAACACCAGTACCCCGTGGCTTGTAGCCCATGATGCTTCATAAACCGTGCACAGGTTATTGGTGGTTTGTGTGCCCGACTTAGTGAAACAGGTAAAGTCTTTATGCTGAACGATCATGGCTCCTGCCCGGTTCATCATGTCAACGTCGAGCGGTAATGTATACCGGTAACTGAAATTTACGCTGAAAGGATTGTAATCGCGGGCTATGTAGTACTTATAGGTACGTGAAATGGCAGAAAAGCGGGCATGTACATCCGGTTTAACCTCAAAAGCATCATAAATGCCGATAGATGCCGGTAATATTCTGTTAAGGTGATACACCATGTGTTCCAGATCATCCGGCGAAAGCCGTTGATTCAGATCAAAATGCGCGTAAAAATTCCGTGCATGTACACCGGTATCCGTTCTTCCGGCACCGGTAAGTTCTACCTGCTGCCTGTTCAAAACAAAAAATAAGGCCTTCGCTATCTCTTCCTGAACGGAACCCGCATTCTTTTGCTGCTGCCAGCCATGCCATGTCGATCCGTCGTAAGCCAGTTTTATAAAATATCGGTGTGCATCCATGGTGCAAAATTAACAAGAAACCGATGGAGTTTTACGGGCAAAAAAGGCTTGGGCAAGTGTTAAAATCAGCGCCCTTTAGATTCTGAAGATGCATTATATGTATCTTATATGTATTCGTTTATTGACTTGTTGAGTTTTCAGGCTTTTAAAATAGATGTATGTGCATTCCTGTGTGCCTAGGTAATTAAGACTTTCATTAAATCCATTGGTAAATAATTACTTAGCTACTTTAGAACCAATATAAATTAAATGGAATACTCAAATTTTAGGTTCCATTGTTAATTGATTAACAAAAGAATTTTTAACTTTGACATGATGCCTGAGGCATCAACAGTCACACTCAATTAACTAAATTATTCATTTTTTAAGCAAACATGGAGGGACTTACATGACAACCGAAATGCTAGTTAAAGAGCTCGTCGATAAAAACGGCAGAACTCGAAACAGTCTGATGCCCATTCTGCAGGGAATTGTTCAGAGCGAACATTACCTTTCGGAAGAGGCAATGTTGTCAGTAGCAAAGGAATTGAATCTTTCTGCTGCTGATGTATATGGCACGGCATCCTTTTACACTTTTCTTGACACGGTACCCAGAGGAAAAAACATCATCAGGGTATGCAAAACCATTACCTGCCACATGAAAGGAAAGGATGAAGTAATAAAGGCCATTTGCAATCATCTGAAGATTAAAACAGGCGAAACAACTCACGATAAAAAGTTTACACTTCTTACCGCCAATTGCCTGGGATGGTGTCACAAAGGACCGGTAATGCTGGTTAATGACGAGGTTTATCCGGAGGTTACTCCTGCTAAAGCCCTTGAAATTATTCAGAATTACAACAAAGAATAATAGTTTCACCTCTAAAATCAGTCGCAATGGAAAAGATTCTTAAAAAAGTTGATATAATTTTCGAGGATGATGCCAGCATCAACCCCGTTCAGATATTACTCAAAACTATTAAAAGGTCGGCCGACGAAATCATTCTCGATCTTATCGACAGTGGTTTGAAAGGAAGAGGCGGAGCCGGTTTCCCGACAGGGTTAAAATGGAAATTTACCCGCAATGAAGACAGCGATGTAAAATATGTTATCTGCAATGCCGACGAAGGAGAACCGGGTACGTTTAAAGACCGGGAGATCATTGACAGGGTACCCGAAAAGATCCTGGCAGGTATGGCTATCTGCGGATATGTGATAGGTGCCCGCGAAGGCTATATCTATTTACGGGGCGAATACAATTTTCTGCTGAAGGGTTTGCAGGCAAAAATTGATAAGTTTAACAGTGAGTTAAAGAAAAATAACGTTGACTTTACTGTTTTCCTGAAAAGCGGAAGCGGGGCGTATGTATGCGGTGAAGAAAGCGCACTGTTCGAATCAATGGAAGGCAAGCGGGGCGAACCACGCAACAAGCCTCCCTACCCCACCGTTGCCGGATACAACAATAAGCCAACGGTAATTAACAACGTTGAAACGCTGGTATATACCACCATGATCTTCCATATGGGCCCTGAAAAGTTTAAAGCCCTTGGTACTAAAGACTCACGCGGATCGAAGGTGTTCAGTGTTTCGGGCGATACCCCTATTGCAGGCATCTATGAGCTGGAGCTGGGCATGCCACTGCATCAGTTTGTGGAAGACTTTGGCGATGGCGATACTAAAGCAGTTCAGGTTGGAGGCGCTTCAGGACACTGCGTTCCACGTAAGAAGTTCAACGATACTATCATTGGATTTGAAGGTATTCCGACAGGCGGATCAATGATGATCTTTAACAGTTCAAGATCCATGTATAATGTTCTGCACGACTACCTGGAGTTCTTTACCGAAGAATCGTGCGGTCAATGCACCCCATGCCGCGTTGGATGCCAGCAGCTGTTAAGAGGTATTGAGGCAGTTAAAAGAGGCGAAAAGCCACCTGCTTATCTCGAGGACCTCAAAAAACTGACCAATACCATGCGTATTGCAGCAAAATGTGGTTTAGGGCAATCGGTTGGAAACCCCTTCAACTCTATTGTAGATAATTTTAGAGAAGAAATCATTTATTAACCTCAAAGACAGAACCATGAATAAATATTTAGTAAACCTCAAGGTAAACAATATGCCCGTTTCTGTTGAAGAGGGCACTACCATACTTGAAGCAGCGCGAAAACTTAATCTTAAAATTCCTACACTTTGCAACCATCCTGACCTTACCGTTGCAGGAAACTGCCGGGTTTGTGTTGTGGAAGTTAAAGGAGCCCGATTGCTGGCTGCATCCTGCGCCACTCCGGTTTCGGAAGGTATGGAAGTCTTTACCAACAGCGAAAAAGTGCGAATTGCCAGAAAGCACATCGTTGAGCTCTTGCTCACCGAACACAATGCAGATTGTACTAAATGCTTTAAAAGCGGCAACTGCGAGTTACAGGATCTGGCTACCGAATACAGAATCGGTGATCATGTGTTTCTTGACTTGCTCAAGCCCGAAGCCCGTATTGCCGACTTTTCTTCACCGTCACTTGTTAAGGACGACAGCAAATGCATAAGGTGTCAGCGCTGTGTGCGCACATGTCACGAACTCCAGGGCTTAACTGCATTGGCGGTGATCAACAAGGGAGATCATCAAAAGATATCTACTTTTCTTAATAAACCGCTCAATGATGTAGTGTGCTCTACCTGCGGACAGTGTATTAACCGGTGTCCAACAGGTGCATTAACTGAGCATAATTACATAGAAGAAGTTTGGGATGCTATTTACAATCCTTCGAAATTTGTGGTTGTACAAACAGCTCCGGCAACACGAATTGCCCTGGGTGAAGATCTCGGACTAAAACCGGGTGAACGGGTTACCGGGCAAATGGTATCGGCACTTAAAAAGCTGGGCTTCAATAAAGTACTCGATACCGACTTTACTGCCGACCTTACCATTATGGAAGAGGGCACCGAGCTCCTTACCAGGCTTAAAAAGGTTCTGGTTGACAAAGATGAGAAAACCGTTCTGCCGATGATGACATCCTGCTCGCCGGGGTGGATAAAGTTCCAGGAACACATGTACCCTGAACTGCTGAATAACCTTTCGAGCTGCAAATCGCCGCAACAGATGTTTGGAGCACTGGCAAAAACGTATTATGCCGATAAAATAAACATCAAGGCACAGGATATGGTGGTTGTTTCCATTATGCCTTGCGTTGCCAAAAAATTTGAATGCGAACGAAGTGAAATGCGCGACAGCGGCTACCAGGATGTTGATTATGTTCTCACCACACGAGAGCTGGCTATGATGATCAAGCAGGCCGGTATTGACTTTGACAAACTCGAAGAAGAACATTACGACAGCATTCTGGGAGAATCGACCGGCGCTGCTGTTATTTTCGGAGCAACAGGAGGTGTAATGGAAGCTGCTCTGAGAACAGCTTATGAACTGGTGACTGGCCGCGAAGTGCCTTTTACCAATCTCGACATACAGCCTGTGCGAGGTATGGAGGGTATAAAAGAAGCTACCATTCGAATTAAAAATGTTAAGCCGGAATGGAGTTTCCTTGAAGGTGTTGATCTTAATGTAGCTATTGCCCATGGACTGGCAAATGCAAATGCACTGATGGAAAAGGTTAAGAATGGAGAAGTCAATTACCACTTTATCGAAATTATGGGGTGCCCGGGTGGGTGTCTTGGTGGTGGCGGACAGCCTATTCCTACTTCACCTGAAATCAGGAAAAAGCGTGCCGAAGCCATTTATTCAGAAGATGCATCCATGCCTATTAGAAAATCGCATGAAAATCCGGAGGTTGCTGAAATATATGCTAATTTCCTTGGTGAACCGTTAAGCCATAAATCGCACGATTTATTGCATACCCATTACAGGCCACGTAAGCGTTATTAAATCATATTTAAATACATCGAAGTAACATGTAATCACACACTTCTGAGTAAAAAAGAGTGCTTTTTGAGCACTCTTTTTTCTTTTTTTAAGTACTGATAATGAGTAATGTTACAGCCTTTATTGTTATTTTTTTAACAATGTTAATTTTTTCACAAAATATTGTTTTTTGACAAAATAAGTATATACCTTTGCACTACCAAAAAAACCGGTTTTACCGGTATTACGGACGATAAACTGATATAATGAAATTAAAAGACGTTGTTGAGTTATTGAATGCTAAAGTGGTTACCGGGCATCATAAGCTTGATTCGGAAGTTAAGTACACCTTTGCCTCCGATTTGATGAGTGATGTTCTGACCATCGATGAAGATAATATTTTATTGCTTACAGGTCTGGCTAACCTGCAAACCATCAGAACTGCCGAAATGTCTGAAATCAATAAAATTATTTTTGTCCGCAAAAAGAAAGCAACAGCCGAAATGCTGAAACTGGCCGAAGAAAATGAGATCGTGATAATTGAGTGTGACTACTCCATGTTCAAAGCTTCAGGCCTGTTATATTCAGCTGGTATGCAACCTGTTTATTAATTGTAAAGCGTGTTATGAACTTTTCATTCAACGTTGAAGGAGGCAATTTCATCAAGGCGGGCTCTGCTTCGAGCGAGGTGAAGAAGATTCTTAAGCAGTTGAATGTTGACCCAAAAGTGATTAAACGCGTAGTTGTTGCCCTTTACGAAGCGGAGGTTAATATTGTTGCTCATGCTTTTGCGGGGAAAGTTCTTGTAGATATTAGTACCGACAGAATAAGCCTGGTGCTTGAAGATGAGGGTCCGGGAATACCCGACATAAATCTGGCTATGCAACAGGGATATTCAACTGCTTCGGCCGAAGTGCGGGAAATGGGTTTTGGTGCGGGTATGGGTTTGCCCAACATCAAGAATAACACCGATATCCTGAATATTACTTCGGTTGTTGGCAAGGGTACAACGGTTGAAATGATTATTTATCTGAATTAACATGAGCGACGGTAATTTCCATCACGCACTGAATATTCGTGAAGACCTGTGTGTAGGTTGTTCGCACTGCATGAACGTGTGCCCTACCGAAGCCCTGCGTGTTAAAAACGGAAAAGCAATTCTTAATGGCAATCGCTGTATTGATTGCGGAAAGTGCTTTACCGAGTGTCCGTCTTCTGCCATTGTGGTTGATCATGACGACTTTAACCTTATTTTCGAATACAAGTACAGGATTGCTCTGGTGCCGGCTATTTTTACCGGCCAGTTTCGCGAAGGAATAACTGTAAAGCAGATACATAGTGTACTGCTCGACATCGGCTTTACGCACATCTACGAAGTAGAAAACGGAGGCGAGATTCTCATTGAGGCTATTAAAGATTATGCGGAACAGCATAAAGACACCAAACCGCTCATCTCCTCTTTTTGTCCGGCTATTGTGCGCCTTATTCAGGTTAAATTCCCTTCGCTGGTCGATAACATCATCCTGTTAAAGCCTCCGCTCGATATTTCTGCCAATTTTGTCAGAAAAGAGCTTACTGACAGGGGTATACCCGATGAAGAAATAGGCATTTTCTATGTAACCCCCTGTGCTGCCAAGATAGCTGCCATTAAAGACCCGGTGGGCGATAAAACATCACCTATTACCGGCGCTATAAACATGGACTTTTTGTATAATAAAGTCTATGCACAGGTTGCCAGGAAAAGCAACCAGTCGTGTTCTCTTCCAGGTACGAATGTTTTATCACCCAACATAAGAGACTGGTCTCTTACACGTGGTGAATCACGACACTTTGAGGGCCGATGTCTTGCTATTGATGATATTCAGAATGTTATTGCTTTTCTCGAAAAGATAGAAAACGAAGAAATAACCGATATTGATTTCCTCGAACTGCGTGCATGCGATGAAAGCTGTGCCGGTGGTTCTCTTACACATGGAAACCGCTTTCTTACTGTTGAAAGACTCACCCGTAATGAGTATTATGGCAAAGGCAGCAACGAGAAATCCGGCAATATCAATGAAATCGGTTCAATAGCTGATAAAAAAGACTATCTGATGGAGCATATTAAGGTGGAGCCATTTAGTCCCCGGTCAATCCTTAAGCTCGATGAAGATATGAGTGAGGCAATGCGCAAAATGGACAGAGTTAATCAGATTGTAAAGATTCTGCCAATGATTGATTGCAGCGTGTGCGGTGCACCTTCCTGTCAAAGTCTGGCAAATGATATTGTAATGGGCGAAGCAGACCTTAAGCAATGTATATTTGTACAACGAGCACTTGAACAAAGAAATGAGCTTAGGGCAGCAGAGAGCAATCTGATTCTTCGATCGATCTGGGGATTTGAAAAAACAAACAAATACAGAAAACTGAAGTAATGAAAGTTAAAGATCTTGCTGAAAAGCTGAATTTAAAAATTGTTAGTGGCAGCGAAGGCCTCAACAATGAAATATCGGGAGGATATACTTCTGATTTACTAAGCGATGTAATTGGTCATGCCGAACAGGGCAACGCATGGATTACACTGCAAACACATAAAAACGTGGTTGCTGTTGCCTCGTTAAAAGACCTGGCATGTGTAATTCTTGTAAAAGACCTTACACCCGACGAAGACACTATTCTTCAGAGCAACGAAGAGAATATTCCGATTCTCAGTACTGCCGATTCAACATTTACAACTACAGGTAAAGTTTTCTCAATCTTAAACTAATGAAACTGTATAAAGCTGATTTGCACATTCACACTATCTTGTCTCCCTGCGCAAGCCTGGATATGAGTCCTGCGAATATTGTGCAAAAAGCTTTAGACGAAAAACTCGACATTATTGGCATTACAGACCATAACTCAACCCGCCAGTGCAGCATCGTAATGCACGAAGCAAGCAAAAACGGACTGGTTGTTTATCCGGGAGTTGAAATCACAACAAAAGAAGAAATACATTGCCTTGCGTTTTTTGGCACTGTAAATGAACTGGAGCAATTTCAAAAGCACCTCGATGCGTATCTTCCCGATATAAAGAACAATACCGATATATTTGGTTATCAGGTGGTTGTTGATGCCGATGAACAGATTGTATATGAAGAGGAGCGGCTGCTGATATCTGCACTTAACCTCAGTATAGATAATGTGGAGAAACTGGTGCATGAGTGCAATGGCTTATTCATACCGGCACACACCAACAAACCTAAAGACTCCATCATCAGTCAGCTGGGCTTTATTCCTCCGTCGCTTAAAGCGGATGCGTATGAAATAACCAGAATGATTGACAGCAAGACCTTCCTGTCTGATAACAGGCTTCCGGAAACTACAGTTTTACTGCGTAATTCTGATGCGCACATGATTGATGTAATTGGATCACAATTTAGTCAATTCGAGATGGAATCAACTGATTTTGAGGAATTCAGGCAGGCAATACGACAATCAAACGGCAGAAAGGTGGTGCTGCAATGAAAGACCTATCTATGCATATAATGGATATTGTACAGAATTCGCTTTCAGCGAAAGCTACGCATATAATACTTTCTATTACAGAAGACAATGCCGAGGACAGGTATGTAATTGAAATAGAAGACAACGGTGTTGGAATGACCGAAGAGTATGCACAAAAGGTACTTGATCCGTTTGTGACATCGCGTACAACCAGAAGAATCGGGCTTGGGTTACCACTCCTGAAACAGAGTGCCGAAAGAACAGGAGGTTCTTTAACTTTAACCAGCCAGCCGGAAAAAGGGACCAAAGTAACTGCAGAATTCTCCTTACTGCATCCTGACCGCCAGCCTATCGGCGATATCGCAGGCACCATTGCATTACTGGTTGGTGCTAACCCTCAGATAGAGTTTACCTATAACCACTCAACTCCGAAAGGAGAGTTTAAATTCGACACCCGCGAAGTAAAAGCGGAACTCGATGGTGTACCCATTCAGGAGCCATCGGTAATTAAATTCATTAAAGAAATGATCATGGAGAATCTGGTTAACATTGGATTCTCTAAGTAAATAACAAACATCAAAAGTAATTAAACATCATGACACAAGTAAAATCACTGGCCGACCTGCGCAGAATCAAAGAAAACCTGCAGGGGAAAATGGGTTTGAGGGAGAACAGCAATAATCCTGAAGACCTCGTACAGATCAGAGTTGCCATGGCAACATGCGGCATTGCTTCTGGAGCAAAACGGGTGATGGAATTCTTCCTGGAAGAACTGGATAAACGCAATATCCAGGCCGTCGTTACTCAAACCGGATGCATGGGTTACTGCTTTGCCGAACCAACTATTGAAGTAACACTTCCGGGACAGGCTCCTGTCGTTTATGGTTATGTTGACACAGCCAAAGCCGACGCAATTATTGAAAAATACATAAAGAACGGAGAACTGGTTGACGGAATTATTCCTGTTAACTACGAAACCATTGAAAAATAATCGGGAGGAGATAAGATGTCAAAATTTAAAATGCACATACTCGTTTGCGGCGGAACAGGTTGTCATGCTTCAGAGAGTGATTTGTTACTTGAAAACTTAAAACTGATTGTAACCGATAAAGGTCTCGAGAACGAAATTCAGGTTATTGGAACAGGATGTTTTGGTTTCTGCGAAAAGGGACCTATCGTAAAAATAATGCCCGACAATACTTTCTACACACAGGTTAAGCCAACCGATGCAAGAGAAATTATTGAAGAGCACATTATTAAAGGCCGTAGAGTAGAGAGACTGCTTTACGTTAACCCGGAGAACAAAGAGAAGGTTTCTGATTCAAAGCACATGGGTTTCTATAAAAAGCAACTCAGAATAGCTCTAAGAAATTGCGGATTTATTGATCCCGAAAACATTGATGAGTATATTTCACGCGATGGTTATCATGCTTTGGGCACATGCCTTACCGAAATGACCCCTCAGCAGGTAATTGAGATCATGAAGAAATCAGGACTACGCGGTCGTGGAGGCGGAGGCTTCTCTACCGGTCTGAAATGGGAAATTACCAGCAAGTCAGTGAGCGATGTAAAGTATGTGGTTTGTAATGCCGACGAAGGAGACCCTGGAGCATTCATGGACAGGTCTATTCTTGAAGGAGACCCCCACTCGGTAATCGAAGCTATGGCTATTTGTGGTTACTGCATCGGTGCTTCAAATGGTTTGGTTTATATCAGAGCTGAGTACCCTCTGGCTATTGAACGTCTTAAAGTAGCTATTAAACAGGCACGTGAGTATGGATTACTTGGCAACGGTATACTTGGCACCAATTTTAATTTCGATATCGATTTGCGATATGGAGCAGGCGCTTTTGTTTGCGGTGAAGAGACTGCACTTATCCATTCAATGGAAGGTCATCGCGGTGAACCTACCGTAAAACCTCCATTCCCGTCAGTATCAGGATACTTTGGTAAACCTACCAATGTAAATAATGTTGAAACACTGGCAAACGTACCCGTAATTCTCAATAAAGGTGCCGACTGGTTTGCAAGCATCGGTACAGAGAAATCAAAAGGTACCAAGGTATTTGCCCTTGCCGGAAAGATCAACAACGTTGGACTTATTGAAGTTCCGATGGGTACTACCCTCCGCGAAGTAATTTTCGAGATCGGAGGTGGTATTAAAGACGGAAAGAAATTTAAAGCTGTTCAAACCGGTGGACCTTCGGGCGGATGTTTAACTGAAAAGCATCTCGACACTCCGATTGATTACGACAACCTTACTGCTAACGGATCAATGATGGGTTCGGGTGGTATGATTGTAATGGATGAAGACGACTGCATGGTTTCTATGGCTAAATTCTATCTCGACTTTACAGTAGAAGAATCGTGTGGTAAATGTGCACCCTGCCGTATTGGTAACAAACGCTTATACGAAATTCTCGATAAAATTACCAAGGGCAACGGTTCGATGGAAGACATCGACAATTTGCGCAACCTGAGCCAGGTAATTAAAGATACAGCACTGTGCGGACTGGGTCAAACCTCACCAAACCCTGTATTATCTACTATCGATAATTTCATCCATGAGTACAAGGAACACGTATTAGAAGGAAAATGTCGCGCTGGTCAGTGTAAGGCCCTTATGCAGTATGTTATCGTTGATGACAATTGCGTTGGCTGTACAGCTTGTGCACGCAATTGCCCGGTTAATGCAATCACCGGTGAAAGAAAAGGTATTCATAGCATTAACCAGACTATGTGTATCAAATGCGGTGCCTGTATAGAAAAATGTAAGTTCAATGCTGTGGTAATCAAATAATTTGTGAAAGATAATGGAAACCATAAAAATAAATATTGACAATAAGATCGTTGAAGTTGAGAAAGGAACAACTATTCTTAACGCTGCAAAACAAGCCGGTATTAAAATACCAACCCTGTGTCATTTGCACCTGCACGATCTGAACATAGAAAACAAACCTGCCGGTTGCCGTATCTGCGTTGTTGAAGTAACAGGCCGTCGTAATCTTGCACCTGCATGCGTTACTGAATGTACCGATGGTATGGTTGTTAACACACACAACATCAAAGTCCTAAACGCAAGGAAGACTGTACTTGAGCTTATTCTCTCCGACCACCCGACCGACTGTCTTATCTGCTCTAAAAATGGTAATTGCGAATTACAGGCAATGGCTCAGGAGTTTGGAGTTCGCAGAATATCGTACGAAGGTGAAAAATCAACCTACAGACCTGATACCTCTCCTGCAATTATAAGAGATGTTGACAAATGCATCATGTGCCGTCGTTGCGAAATGATGTGTAATGATGTACAGACTGTGGGTGTTCTTTCAGCAGTTAACCGTGGATTTATGTCGGTTGTTGCTCCTGCTTTCGAAATGAACCTCGACCACAGTGAATGTACATATTGCGGTCAGTGTGTTGCTGTTTGCCCAACAGGTGCTTTAACAGAAGTGGATCACACCAATGCTGTTATTCGTGCACTTGCCGATCGTAAGAAAATTGTTGTGGTTCAGACTGCTCCTGCAGTAAGAGCTGCCCTGGGTGAAGAATTTGGTCTGGAACCAGGTAGCCTTGTAACAGGTAAGCTGGCATCAGCACTGCGTCGCTTAGGATTTAATTATGTATTCGATACAGATTTTGCTGCCGACCTGACAATCATGGAAGAAGGCACTGAACTGCTCGATAGGTTAAACCGCCATCTGAAAGGTGATACTTCTGTAGCTCTGCCAATTCTTACTTCATGCTGCCCCGGCTGGGTTAACTTCTTCGAACATCAGTTCCCTGATATGATTGATATTCCATCAACTGCAAGAAGTCCTCAGCAAATGTTCGGCGCTATTGCCAAAACATACTTTGCCAATAAAATCGGAGTTAGCCGCGAAGACCTGGTTGTTGTTTCTATAATGCCTTGCCTTGCCAAGAAGTATGAATGCCAGAGAGAAGAGTTTAAGACTGATGGTAATCCTGATGTTGACTTCTCCATTTCTACCCGTGAACTGGCGCACTTGATCAAACAATCAAATATCAACTTCAATGAACTTCCGGAAGAAGATTTCGATCAGCCACTTGGTGAATCAACCGGTGCTGCCGTTATCTTTGGAACTACCGGTGGAGTAATTGAGGCTGCCGTTAGAACAGCATACGAAGTGCAGACAGGCAAACCACTTCCACGCATTGACTTTGAAGAGTTAAGAGGTATGGAGTTCATTCGCGAAGCAACTATTGATTTCGATGGTCTGCCTATCAGAATTGGTATTGCACATGGTCTTGGCAATGCCCGTAAACTCCTGGAAGAAATAAGGCAGGGTAAGTCAAAATTCCATGCTATTGAAATTATGGCATGTCCCGGTGGATGTATCGGTGGTGGTGGACAACCATTGCACCATGGAGATTCATCTATCCTTAAAGCACGTCAAAAAGCTATCTATCAGGAAGATGCAAATAAGACAATCCGCAAATCACATGAAAATCCTTACATACAGCAGCTTTATAAGGAATTTCTTGGTAAGCCATGTGGTGAGCTTTCTCATCATCTTCTCCACACACATTATTTTGATAAGAGCGTTGAGATAAGCGTGGTAGAATAAGTCTTATTTTTGAAACAATTAATAGAAATTAAAATCATGGCAAATATAAAATTATCAGCAAGCAAAATTGACGAGCTCAAGGAGGTATGTAAATCATACAACAACGATAAAGGTGAGTTAATCAATGTGTTGCATAAAGCACAGGGTATTTTTGGATACCTGCCTGCAGAAATTCAGGAAATCATCGCAAAAGAACTGAACGTTTCTGTTGCCCATGTTTATGGCGTGGTATCGTTCTATTCTTTCTTTACCATGTTGCCAAAAGGAGAGCACCCGGTATCCATTTGTCTGGGTACTGCCTGTTATGTACGTGGCGCCGAGAAAATTATTGAAGAATTTAAACGTATTCTTAACATTAATGTCGGCGAAACTACTCCCGATGGTAAATTCTCCCTTGCATGCCTGCGTTGTGTAGGTGCATGCGGACTGGCACCGGTTGTACTCGTAGGAGATAAAGTTTACGGTCGTCTTTCACCGGATGGTGTAAAAGACATCGTTGCTGAATACACAAAATAAGGTCTGGTTTAATTGATTGATGTGAAAAGAAGAGGCTGCATGATGCAGCCTCTTCTTTTATAGACTATCCGAAGGTTGAGTTTATAAACTGGTATATTAAAGCCCTCGTGGTATTTAGTACTATTTTTAGTTCTGAAGTACTTCTGTAACCAGTGCAGCGGCCTCCTGTAGCAGGGTAGCAGAATATACTTTAAGTCCTGAATGCTCGATAAGCACTTTGGCTTCTTCTGCATTGGTTCCCTGTAGCCGCACTATAATAGGTATATTGATGTTACCGATATTCTTATAAGCGTCAACAATTCCCTGAGCAACTCTGTCGCAACGTACTATACCTCCAAATATATTTACGAGAATAACCTTCACATTCGGGTCTTTAAGAATTATTCTGAATGCCTGTTCAACACGCTCAGCATTTGCGGTACCCCCTACATCGAGGAAGTTTGCAGGCTCACCACCCGAGAGTTTGATAATGTCCATGGTAGCCATGGCCAGTCCTGCCCCATTAACCATACAACCAACGTTTCCGCTAAGTTTTACATAGTTGAGGTGGTATTGCCCTGCTTCCACTTCGGCCGGATCTTCTTCGGTCAGGTCTCTTAATGCAGCGTATTCTTTATGTCTGAATAAAGCATTGTCGTCTAACTTCATCTTGCAGTCTGCAGCAAAGATCTTTTCGTCGGCAGCTTTAAACAATGGGTTGATCTCAATAAGTGATGCATCAATACTGATGTAGGCATGGTATAGGTTCTTTACGAATGAAACCATGTTTTTAAATGCATCGCCACTGAGGTTTAGGTTATAGGCTATCTTTCTGCACTGAAATTCAAGCAATCCGGTTTTAGGGTCAATTTCTTCTACAAAGATGAGATGTGGCGTTTTTTCAGCAACAGCTTCAATATCCATACCTCCTTCTGTCGAATACATGAACATAATTCTGCCTGTGCCTCTGTTAAGCAAAACGCTCAGGTAAAACTCCTGTGGCTTATTCGGTCCGGAATAATATATATTTTGCTCAATAAGTACTTTGTTTACCAGTTTACCTTCGGCTGATGTTTGTGGTGTGATCAGATGCATACCGATTATCTGCTCTGCAAGAGTACCTGTTTCTTCTATACTTTTAGCTATCTTAACTCCTCCGCCTTTTCCACGACCACCGGCATGTATCTGTGCCTTAACAGCAAAATACTCTGACGATGTTTCTTTGTTTATTTGCTTAGCAGCTTCTATTGCTTCGGCCGGATTATTCGCCACAATTCCTTTCGGAACCATTACATTAAAGGTTTTTAGTATTCCCTTTGCCTGATACTCGTGTAGATTCATCTGTGTTTGGTTTAATTGGTAAATTACGTGCTAAGAACAAAAGCAAAATGTTTCAGTTCAACAATTTTAAACTTTTTCCTGTTTTATTCTTTGACAATTGTGCAAAAAGTGCTTCACAAAGTTATGCACATACTTACATATTTGCAATAGTCTCAATTAAACTCTTTACTATGCTAAAATTAACACGTAACGCTAATAGACTGATAACCTTCATCCTGATTATTATCAGCATCATCACGTTCTCTTCATGCGATGTACTTCAGGGTATTTTTGAAATTGGTATGTGGTCAGGCATAATAATGGTTCTGATAGTTATTGCTCTTATAATTTTTATCGTTACAAGATTTAAAGGGCGTAATTAACAACTCTGTTTCTGCGGGGATTGCTATTGCTTTATTATCGCGGCATCTCTTAGCGAGATTATGTAATTATTACAGGAGATTATATAACAGCTATCAAGACTGCACCATTTATCTTTACCGGCATTCATCAATCTACTTGATTCTGTAGTGATTTCAATACATATCCATGCATTGTATTATTATATTTATTTATAATGCATTTTATTAACAATAATTATATAAAACCAGATAAAAACTAAATAATGGACTTAAAAGGAATAAAATACCTTATAGTGGGTAGTGGATTTTTCGGATCAGTAATTGCCGAGAGGATAGCAAATATATTAAATGAAAAGGTGCTTGTGATTGAAAAACGCAATCATATAGGTGGAAACTGCTATTCTGTAGACGACAAAGAAACCGGGATTCATTACCATCTGTATGGTACCCACATTTTCCACACATCAAACAAAAGAGTATGGGATTACATTAACAAATTTACCGAATTCAATGGCTATTTCCATCAGGTATTAACCCGTCACAAGGGTAAAGTGTACCAAATGCCAGTCAATCTTGAAACCATTAACAGTTTTTACAATGTTGATCTTAAACCCTGGGAAGTGAACGACTTCCTGCAAAAGGAAATAGAAAAAGAGAACATCACGGAGCCTAAGAATTTTGAGGAAAAAGCTATTTCTATGATGGGAAGACCGTTGTATGAAGCTTTTATAAGAGGATATACGCGCAAGCAATGGCAAAAGGACCCTAAAGACATGCCCGACAGCATTCTTAAAAGGTTGCCTTTCAGGACGAATTACAACGAAAGCTACTATTACAGCCGCTGGCAGGGAATACCGGTTAATGGCTACGGTGCGATTTTTGAAAAAATGCTTGACCATCCGAATATTGAGGTAAAACTCAATACCGACTTTTTTGATATACGGGAGCAGATAGATCCGGCTACACTGGTTATTTACAGTGGTCCTATTGATCAGTTTTTCGACTATAAATACGGACGGCTGGAATATCGCACCCTGCGGTTTGAGGAAGAAATACAACCTTTTGAAGATTACCAGGGAACCTCTGTGATGAACTATGCCGATGAAGAAGTGCCATATACCCGTATACACGAACCAAGGCACCTGCATCCGGAAAGAACAGATTATCCGACCGACAAAACACTTATAATAAAAGAGTATTCATTGCTCGATGATGGAACAAACCCCTACTATCCGATCAATGATACTAAAAATCAGGATTTAATAGTCAAATACCGCGATGAAGTGAAAAAGCTCAAGAATGTAAGAATTAGCGGAAGACTGGGAGAATACAAATATTTTGATATGCACGACACTATTAACCATGCACTCGAAATGTTCGATGAGCTCTCACAAAACCATTTTTCCAGCTCAGGGGTTAAATCTATAAATGGTAACAGTTAAAATCATATAATCATGAAAAAGAAGGCGACAATTTCAGCACAGGATGTAGAGCATCGTGGTTTAGATGGTGAGGCTACTAAAAATTTTAGCCTTGAAATGAAAATTGTAAGAGAATTAAATGACCCCTCTCTAGTTGAAAAACAGAAAAAGGTTACTGCTAAAAATATTAAATCAGGAGGATTATAATGCGTCAAAGAAATAGAAAAATTGCAACTTCAAATATACAAATCACTGGTTCCGGCAAACTGCAGATTAATGGAGTTACCGGTAATCAGGCAACAAAAGGATTCGAGAAATTAACAGAAACACAAATCTCAAATGTGCTGTGTTTTTCTCATTTACGTTGGGATTTTGTTTTTCAAAGACCCCAGCATTTATTGACCAGGTGGGCTAAAGATGTTAACGTGTATTATTTTGAAGAGCCTATGTTTGGCGATTTCGAAACAGATACGCTAAAAGAAACCAAAGACGGTAAGGTTACTGTACTTACCCCACTGCTCAAACATGGAATGAAGGAAGCAGAGGTAAGCAAGTATACTGAACTGCTTCTTAAAAATTACATAAAAGCCAATAAAATAGACAATTACATTGCATGGTATTACACTCCAATGGCCCTCACATTCACCTCATCCTTAAAGCCCACGCTCATTATCTATGATTGCATGGATGAGCTTACAGGATTTAAAGGTGCACATCCCGATCTTACAAAAAATGAAAGAAGACTCATGAAGCTCGCTGATGTGGTATTTACCGGTGGCCACCATTTGTATGAACATAAGAAAGACCTGCACAACAATATCTATCCTTTCCCCAGCAGTATAGATCAGGATCACTTTGAAAGTGGAAAGGGTAAATCTGATCCGTCCGATCAGAAAAGCATTCCACACCCCAGAGCAGGGTTCTTTGGTGTGATAGATGAAAGGCTGGATATTGAATTGCTCGGTCAGCTTGCAGCCGAGATGCCTGATTTTCATTTTATAATGATTGGGCCAGTGGTAAAGATTGACCCTGCATCGCTTCCAAAATATTCAAATATTCATTATTTAGGTCAGAAAAACTATAAGGAACTTCCGCAATACCTGGCCAATTGGGATGTTGCTATTCTTCCTTTTGCAAAAAATGACAGCACACGATTTATCAGCCCTACAAAAACTCCTGAATATCTGGCGGCCGGAAAACCTGTCGTTTCTACTTCTATTCATGATGTTGTTAACCCTTACGGGGAAAAAGGACTGGTTCAGATAGCCGACGATGTAACAGCATTCGCCGCAGCTATTCGTTTGGCATTGAAGCAAAAGGAAGATGCAACATGGATTAAGAAGGTCTCCGATAATTTAAAAACCAATTCCTGGGATATTACCTACGATAAAATGAGGAAAATAGTAGGTAAAAGCCTTATGCAAAAGGATAAGATAGAAGAAGATCTTTTCCAGTTGAATCTTACTCCGGGGTTAAGTAAACTCGGTTTGAGGGAATTGAAAAACTTAAACAATGAAACAAGTTGAAGATAGTAAACATTCAGTTGAAATTTGGGGTGGCGTTGAATGTTCGGTTGTCAGGATTGATGGCACTGTACATGACCAGCTGAAAATGAACGGACACGAAGACCGGTTGGAGGATCTTGATTTGTTCGCCGGTCTTGGTTTACGTAAATTGAGGTATCCCCTGCTTTGGGAAAAGTATATTTCTCAAAAAGAATTGTTTTTCGTGCTTCACGATGAACGGCTTAAAAGAATGAGATCACTCGGTATGGAACCTATAGCTGGCCTGCTTCATCATGGTAGCGGGCCTTTTGATACCGATATGATGCAGGACGATTTCGCTGAACGGTTAGCCGACTATGCAGAAATAATTGCCTCCAGATATCCCTGGATTGAGTATTACACTCCTGTAAATGAACCGCTTACAACTGCAAGATTTTCAGGCTTGTATGGCATATGGTATCCGCATAAGAAAGACGATTATGCATTTGCCAGAATGTTTCTCAATGAGCTTAAAGGCATTGTTCTTTCCATGCAAAGGATCAGGCAAATAAATCCGGATGCTAAATTGGTTCAGACTGAAGATATTGCCAGAATTCACAGTACTCCTTTGCTAAAGTCACAGGCAGATCTCGAAAATGAGAGAAAGTGGCTTACATACGATGTTTTAACCGGTAAATTTGATTCAGATCATATTTTCTGGAAGTACTTTATTGATATTGGCATCAGGAAACAAGATCTGGATTTTTTTACTAACAATGTGTTACCACCCGATGTCTGTGGTTTTAACTATTATGTAACCAGTGAAAGATTTCTTGATCATCGCATTCAGCACTATCCGGATGTTTGTATTGGTGGTAATGACTTTTACGATTACGCTGATATTGAAGTTGTTCGTGTAGGTAATCAATCTCTTGCCGGTATTGAAAATCTACTCCGGGAAGCAATTAACAGGTATCAGTTACCTGTAGCACTCACAGAAATCCACCTTGCCTGTACCCGCGAAGAACAACTACGCTGGTTTTATGAGGCATGGATTGCTGTTAATAATCTACATAGTGAAGGCCATGATATACGGGGGATTACTGCCTGGTCGCTTCTGGGTAGTTTTGACTGGAATACTCTTTTGCAGGTGAAAGGCGCCTACTATGAGTCGGGTGTTTTTGATATACGTTCAGGGAAGCCCCGGTCTACAGCATTGGCTGATCTCGTTAAATCGCTCACAGGCAAAGCTAATATTCAAAAGAACCTGTTAAGTATACCGGGGTGGTGGAACCGTAACGTACGTATTAAATATCTTGAACCCAAAAATCTCGAATCGAGAATAGATCTCGAATACAGCATGTACTCCGGTTCATCACCCATTTTAATTTTAGGTAAGGGTGCCATGAGTATTGCTTTCGAAAAACTCTGCCGTTTAAGAGGTTTACCTGCAGTATCTTCGAGAGACCTGCCTATCGATCATTTAACCGAAGATATAATACTACGGCTGATTTCTCAGCATAGGCCCTGGGCTATCATTAATACTACAAATTACTCCAGGATTGATGATGCTGAATTGTCACCTCTTGAGTGTTATAAGGAAAATACCTTAATACCAAAAGCGATTGCACAGTTATGTGCTATGCATGGTATGCGCATGCTAACTTTTTCAAGCGACCAGGTGTTCAATGGCAAAAAGAAACAGCCTTATCTTGAAGCAGACCAGACTGATCCGCTCAATGTATTTGGCATGTCGAAAAAACTGGCAGAAGAAGTCATTCTTAACATTAATCCTGAAGCTCTGATCATTAGAAGTGGCCTTCTTATGAACCCATTTAACAACGATGATTTGTTGATTGAGTTGCTGTTTAAAAATACGACTAACCAGAGGCGGTACCTGCCTTCGGATATCATTGTTTCTCCGGCCTATTTGCCCGATCTGATAAACACGGCTCTTGATTTACTTATAGATAAAGAAACAGGAATATGGCACATTTCAGGACCTGAGGCAGTATCGTATTACGATTTTGCAAGACTGGCTGTAGGTATTTCAGGCATGCAGGATATTAAGGTTGAATCCATTCCTTCTATAAGGCTTGCATCGCATGCATTACGACCTGCCTATTCTGTATTAACCAGTGCAAGCGGCATTACCCTCCCTCCGCTCGATATGTCAATAAATGCTTATTTGTCCGAATTAAACGCTAAATAATTTACTCCTAACACTAATAACCGCTATATGAGAAAGTTCATGTTTGCCACAGGTATTGAGAACAGTTACCCTACTATTGAATTACCTGATGGAAGCATAAAACGTGTGGACGAAATGGAAAAATCCAGTCATTATTCCTACTGGGATACTGACTTCTCTTTGACAAAAGAATTGGGGATAAACGTATTAAGGTACGGACCACCTTATCATCTGACGAATCTTGGCCCTGGTCTTTATGATTGGAGTTTCACAGACGAAACTTTTAATGCACTGCGTGAAATGGAGATTGTTCCCATTGTCGATTTGTGTCATTTCGGAGTACCTGACTGGATTCAGAATTTTCAGAATCCCGGATTCCCTGAATACTTTGCAGAGTATGCTGCGGCGTTTGCACAACGCTACCCCTGGTGCACCATATTCACACCAATAAATGAAATTTATATAGCGGCAACGTTTTCAGCACAATACGGCTGGTGGAATGAACGGTTAACAGGCGACAAGTATTTTGTAAACGCACTGAAACACCTGTGCAAAGCAAATATTCTTGCAATGAAGGCTATTCTTAAGGTGCAACCCGGTGCTGTATTTATTCAGAGTGAATCGGCAGAGTACTATCATCCTGAAGAACCTGCATGCTTACCTCTGGCAAGTCTATTGAATGAAAAACGGTTTCTTTCTCTTGATCTTGTATACGGACACCCGATAAGTGTGCCTATGTACGAATACCTTCTCGAAAATGGCCTTACCAAGAGCGAATACCATTGGTTCATGAATAACGGCAATACTCTGCGATGTATAATGGGTAACGATTATTATATAACGAATGAACACCTGGTAAAATCGGATGGATCAACCTCCGCATCCGGAGAAATTTTTGGGTACCATGTTATTACACACCAGTATTTCAGAAGATACAACCTGCCTGTAATGCATACGGAAACAAATATTCTGGAACCCCTTTCGGTTGAATGGCTTAAGAAGCAATGGACAAATGCCTATCAGCTTAAACAGGATGGTGTTCCTTTGCTGGGTTTTACCTGGTATAGCCTTACCGATCAGGTTGATTGGGATACTGCCCTAAGGGAAGATAACGGGCATGTAAACAAGCTGGGTTTGTATGATCTTGACAGAAAAATACGTACCGTGGGGCGTGAGTACAAGAAAATCATCGACCAATGGTCGGATATCCTGGATAAAGAACCCTATGGTTTTCAGATTTAATGGATAAGAAAAAGGACTGCCTGATTCAGACAGTCCTTTTTTTATCAAGAGTATTTAGGAGTTGATTTGGAGTGTTTAGGAGTCGGTAGTGAGTTGTTATGACTGGAACTCTTTAAGAGATTCCATCAGTTTCTTCCTCGTAAAGAATATACGGCTCTTAACGGTTCCAATTGACAGATTCAAATTCTCTGCTATTTCCTTGTACTTGTAACCGGCAGCGTGCATTTCAAATGGCATGCGTTGTTCCTTTTCCAGACGAGAAATACCAGCCTTTATTTCTTTGGTAGATATTTCAGATTCAGGCGATCCGATATCTGATTTCTTTGGAATGTTGAGATAATACAGATCTTCTGAGTTATCGACAATAGTATTGGCTTTTTTATTCCTCCGGTAGTTGTTAATGAAGGTGTTCTTCATAATTGTGAAGGTCCACGCCTTCAGGTTCGTTTGATCAGCAAACTTATCGCGATGCATGAGTGCTTTCAAATAAGTATCCTGAATAAGATCCTTTGCCTCTTCCTTGTCGTTTGTAAGGGTGTAGGCAAAATAAAATAAATGATCGTGAAGACTTATCAGCTTATTATTAAATTCCATGATTTCGAAAATTTAAAATTTTAACTAGTTTTTGGCAGTTACTTAATAGCATCGTTTATATTCTTTGCAGAATCCTGGTGCATTAATAAAATCGGTAATGTTTTAGCGGCGAAGGCTTTAAGATCAGGATCATTGCCATTTTCAGCATGACGTTTAAACTTATCTGCATCTTTTTCATGGTCATCAACCATTTCGCTCATATACTCCTTATCAAGTTCAGCACCCCGCTTTTCTCTTATTTTATTAACCTTATCCATATGCTTTTCATCAAGCATAGTCGGGATAACAAGATTCTTTTGTGCAGCGATAGATTTTAATTCATCATTTGCCTTGCTATGATCGCGCACCATCATAGAAGCGAAATTCTTTACTCTTTGGTTTGAGGCATTCTTTTCAACATATCTTCCAAGCTCTACTTCCATTAATCCACCCAAAGCAGCATCCTCTACAAATTCCATGTCTTTGTCTTTGTCATTTAGAATTCCACCATCATTATTATCGTTCATGGTCATAGTGTCGGCTCCGTCATTATCGCTATTCTGATTTGACTGATTACCACAGGATATAAGGGATACAGACAGGATTACTGCGAATAAAATCTGAAGAATTCGTGTTTTCATAGAGTAATGTTTTATGTTAATATTTTGCTTCACAAAAGTGGTATCTATGGGCGTTAAACCTGTTACACGATTGTAATGAAATGTTACATCATTCATAGCCACTTCTAGTAATCTTACATATTTTACCTCATCACATAGGGGTAGATGCGCATGTAAGGTAAATCATGAAACGAATACGGAAGATTATATAACACTATATTTTGGCTGTCCAGTGATCTTTGTAACCTCATCGGCCATAATATAGAATCTAGTATGATGCACTCCGAAGAAAACAATAAAAAAACCATCATTACAGGCATGTTCAGAGACCGGGCAAGTGCTGAAAGGGCATACAATGCAATGTATGAACGAGGATATAGTAACAACGACATTGATATAATGATGTCTGATGAAACAAGAAAAAGGTATTTCGAAAATCAGGAAAACGATGACACGGAAAAAACCAGTTTTGGCACTAAAGCACTTGAAGGAGCTGGAACAGGATCTGTTGTTGGAGGAGCCATTGGAGCAACCGCAGGAATTATAGCTGCCATTGGAACAAGCATTGCACTGTCAGGACTGGGCCTGGTAATAGCAGGACCCATAGCAGCGGGCCTTGCAGGTGCAGGTGCAGGTGGTATTACAGGTGGTTTGATTGGTGCAATGGTTGGCTCAGGGATCCCGGAAGACCGGGCAAAAAAATATGAGCAGGGAATTAATGAAGGAAATATCGTAATGGGAGTACGCCCCAGAAACGATAATGATGCTGCGAAAATAAAGAACGACTGGATAAGCAATCAGGCGCATGAAATACACTTTTAAATTTTACAAATTACTAACTATTAACACCATACAATCATGAAAAAGGTAAACACAAATCATAACTCGCATAGCAATCAGCAGTTTGAAAACACACCCGAGGGTAGAAAATTGCTGCTCGAACTAAGCAGGTCTGTTCATGCAGAAAGAAAACAGAACGAGTATAATGGTGAATTCAACATTCTTAGAAGTTTTGCAAAAAGAAACAAGAATAAATACTATACAAGCACATTGGATCAGGATCTCCATAAAATGGCAACATCGAAATCAACGGCAATGAGAAACAACGAAATGCCTCAGATTTACATAAATCATCTAAATCAATCAAATAATTTTTTAAAGAGCAATTTCCCTAGAAGTTAGATTTTTAAAAGATGGTTTATCAAAGTGGGTGAAAGCGGACATTTATCCGCTTTCTTAGGCTAAAAAATGTAGATCCCGATAACATGAGTCCTTGCAAACATGAGTCTTTATAAACATGAGTCTGTATAACTACGAGTCCTTATAACCATGAGTCCTTATAAACTTAAATCCTTATAACTATGAAAACTATACTCAAAATATCAGCCATTGTTATTCTATGTGTCTGGGCAGCCGGCTTATTCCTATTTAATGCGCCCGATTCTGTTCATGCGTTGATTCTGTTAGATCTGATTATTGTACTTAAGTTACTCAAACCCGAAAAAGATATTCGTATTACGCGCATTACCAGCGAACGTAACTATATCAAATAGTACAGAAATGGCAAATGTCTTACTTCATTTAAGAATTCATTTCTCTTTTTTCCTAATGCCGGTCTTTATGTACGCTGTTAGTCAGACATCAGAGATCAATAACCTGAATTTGCTGATCTCTTTTGTACTGGTACATTTTTTCGTATTTCCTGCAAGCAATGGCTACAACAGTTACCACGACAAGGATGTAACAAGCATTGGTCTGATCAGGAATCCACCGGCAGTTTCAAAGAAATTACTTCCTACAGTTAATATCATGGATACCATTGCCATCTTAGCAGGCTTGTTTATTTCGATTACTTTTACCTTGCTACTGGCTTCATTTATAATTATGTCCAGAGCATACAGCTATCGCAGAATCAGACTTAAAAAGCTTCCCTATACTTCCTTTCTGATCGTTTCTTTATTTCAGGGCGGACTAATCTATGCGTTAACTGTTCATGCGGTAAATCAATTAAGCATTAGTGCGATTCTCAACTCACCACAACACTTGCTTGGAATGGTAATTTCTACATTATTTATTGGAAGCGTTTATCCGTTAACTCAAATTTATCAACACGATAGCGATAAAAAAGACGGTGTTTTAACCATTAGCTATAAATTGGGTTATAATGGAACTTTCCTCTTTTCGATAGCTTTATTTCTACTTGCAGGTTACTTATTGTTTCTTCAATTTTCTACGAGTGGAATGACAAGCAACTTTTTGATTTTCCCAATAATCATGCTACCGGTATTCTTCTTCTTTATTTACTGGTTTATACGGGTCAAATCCGATAAAAAGCAAGCTAACTACTCCAACACCATGATCATGAACCTGATAACCTCGCTCTGCATGAATACATTTTTCATTATCCTTATTTTACGATAAATGCCTGCCAAGCAAATACTAAGAAAAGTGCCAGAGAAACAAATGAGTGCTTTTGCCGGAATTGGCCTTAAAGCCGGAAATTATGCTTTTGATCAGCAAACCGTACTTGAATATATGCAAAGAGCATACAAAGAACCGGCTGCTTCACGCAAGTTAAGTATACTTTCGCATCAAAGTGGCATTAAAAAGCGACATTCGGTAATTCCTGATTTCAGCATAAGCTGTGAAACACCATTACTGCTATCGGGCGATGAACTGCCGATTATTGATGAAAGACTGCTGGTTTACAAAGAAAATGCTCTGCCTCTGGCAGTCGAAGCAATTAATAGGGCAGCCACTGATTCTGGACTTGACTCTATTGTTTCTGAGATAACACACATTATAACCGTAAGTTGCACTGGCTTGTATGCACCAGGCATGGGTATTCAACTGATTCATCACTATCACCTTCCAATGCATACCTTCCATACCGCCATTAACTTCATGGGATGTAATGCATCATTCGCTGCATTGCGCATGGCCGATTTAATCGTAAAAAACAATCCCGCGAGTGTGGTCCTCATAGTTTGTGTTGAGTTATGTACTCTTCACTTTTTGCCTAAGAATAACAACGACAATCTGCTTGCCAATACGCTTTTTGCTGATGGTGCTGCTGCATTATTTGTTACCGGTACCCATCAGGTAAATTATGGTAGAAAGCGAGTTATAATAAAAGATTTTTGTACTCTATCCTTTTTTGAGGGGGCTCCGCTGATGTCATGGGACATAAATGCGGTAGCCTTTGAAATGGTATTGAGTTCTCAAATTCCTGAGTTTCTGAAAAGTAACCTTTCGGAGATCACCAATAAGCTCTTTGAGCAGTTCATGATCAATAATCCTTCTTCACTTAAATGGGCTGTTCACCCCGGCGGAAGGAAAATACTCGATGCATTTGTTGCAGCAGTCAACCTTGAAAAAAACGATATAATAGAGTCGTATAAGATTCTGTCAGAGTTTGGAAATATGTCGTCAGTAACTATAATATTTATCCTGAATGAAATATTATCATCCGGTGTAGAACCACATACACCCATACTAAGTATTGGTTTTGGTCCGGGTATCAGTGTTGAAACTGTCTACCTTGAAGTAATCTAATTTTTACACTTTTACTTTACCATTTACCTTCTTATTACCCTACCTGCTACTTTACTATTTAACTTACCTGTTACTTTACCTGTTACCTTACTATTACCCTATCTGTTATCGAATATTATGAAATTAAATCTAACTGCGCGCTCAACAGTTCATGAGTTTATAGATTCACAACACTATACCATTCAAGATTACAAGAAAAATCTTTGGGAACTAGACACATTTAATAAAATTACCGGAAGCATCAGATTTACATTGATTCAGCTGGCGCATGCTATCGACAATCCTTCAAAAGAGTACCATCTGGTAGATCTTGGATGCGGAGGTGGTGCATTTCTGCACTCCGTTGCTAACTGGAGCAGGAAGACAAATATTCGTATTAAGCTCTCAGGTGTCGACTATAATCCTTTGGCAATAGAGTATTTAAACGAACATGTTAACGGAAACGGGATAAAAGGGTATACTGCAGATTACAAAACATTTTTGGAAAATTATCCTGACACAATCGATTTCATTCACTGCTCTTTATTCTGTCACCATTTAACAGATACTGATTTAACCGATTTAATACAATTTGCCTTGCAAAAGAACGCTACATTGATAATTAATGATTTGGTAAGAAGCCGCCTTGCATATTACGGTGCCCGGATTTTAACTTACGCCTTTAATGGCACGGAACTAGCAAAGAACGATGGACCTTTATCTGTATTAAAAGGATTTACTAAAGATGAGCTCTTAGCACTAATCAGAAGTGCTGGTGCATACAACTACCGTATTTATTTTATTCCGCTGTTTCGATTTGTAGCTGTAATTAAACCGAATAATAATGCCACCGATTAATACCACTATATTAATTGTTGGTGCTGGTCCTGCAGGTTTAATGCTTGCATGCCGCCTTGCAAACTACAATATTGATTTTAAAATTATTGATAATAAAAAGGATACTTTCAAGAGCTCCGGGGCACTGGTATTACATCCTGCGTCGCTTGAATTGTTTGCACAGATAGGTCTGGCTGAAAAATTAGTCAGTCAGTCAACTGCAATAAACGCAATAGAACTTAACATAAACAATAAGTCTGATCGCTCCCTCATAAGTCACCTGATAGCTATTGACAATATAATAAACGACCATTCATCCTACCCTCCTCTACTGCTAAATGAGCAGAATAAAACTGAAGAGTTGTTAAAAGAATTCCTGAATAAAAATGGCGTACAAGTCCTTCAATACAAATTTATCAGTTCTAACCAGATTTTCGATAGCATAGATAGCTATGTAACTGATAATTGCAATCGAAACTACGTTATAAGGTCAAAATATTTAATCGGTGCCGATGGGTATAACAGTACTGTAAGAGCAACCGGTAGTTTTCATGTAAACGAAATCCGGGAAAAAAAACCTCTATTTATTATGGACTATGACATTAAAACACCAACTAAGTACTTGCCAGGAACTATGTCCTTTCATTTCCTTAGAAACTGTGCTTTCGGCGTTTTTGCTCTTAACGATAAAACAATCCGCGTAGATGGTTACATAGTTACCATTAATTCCCAAAAGAGATTGTCAAGGGATCTGGTTGAGACCTACTTCCCTGACACTGAAATCCGACAATGGAAAAATACCTGGTTTTCAGCTTTCAAAGTGAGACATCTGTCAGTTGATTCATTCCGTTCCGGCAATGTTTTCCTTATTGGAGATGCAGCTCACGTGCATGGTCCGATTGGAGGACAAGGAATGAATTCCGGGTTTCAGGACGCTGTAAATCTCTCGTGGAAACTAGCTTTCAGCCTAAAAGGTTATGCACCGGAAGATATCCTAAATACCTACTCTGAAGAAAGAAGGAAAATAAACTTTCGTATTATGCGCATAAGCCGCCAGGTGTATAAAACAATAACAGGAAATAGCTTATTTCGCCGATTTTTTCGGTTATTCCTGTTCACAGTCTTACGAGTAACCAAATATAAAAGTATTAACGGAAGACGAGTTAAACGCCTTTTGCTTATGAGTACTTCGCAGTTGTGGATAAAATATAACAGCTCACTTACCGTAAGAAGCAGTGGATACAGGCAGTTAATACCAGGTACATTATTGCGCACTGACTATATACCTCAAAGTTTAAGAAGATCTGGTTTGTTTAAATTATTGATAATCTGTGCAAATAAAAGCAATAGCCCCGGTAACACACCTTACGATATAACCTGTTTGGCTGCTTACCCACTTGAAGTTGAAGTAATAAACTATGATACAATACTTACGAGAGATATCCCAATAAAGAATGGTCTACAAATTCTCCTGCGACCTGACAATTATATTGCTTTGGTTGATAACCAACTGGATCCCCAGAGTGTCATCAGTTATTTTAAAGACAGAAATTTTACTGTTAACGGTAAATAAGCAAAAAAGGAATGCCTGGATTTTTTAAAGAAATAGAAGACCTCCCGATTCTACCGGCGCTTATTCGTCGATTTATGATGGATTATCTCGAATTCATATTTAACTTCCTAGATCTCTATAGACCAGGCAGCAAGTTAATCAAAGCCACTTTAGAAGAAACCGATAATACTGTAATTATAGATTTGTGTTCCGGAAGCGGAGGGCCTATAAAAAAGATCATTAAAAGGTTAAATTCTGATATGCATGTAACTGTTGTTCTGACAGATAAGTATCCAAACTCTTATCTGGCAAACTCATTGGGAAGTGGTCTGCTTCAGAATAAAAATGCTGCTAAAATAGCATACGATAAACGGTCTATTGATGCACGAAACGTACCTTCCGATCTGAAAGGTCTAAGGACTATGTTTTCTGCTCTTCATCATTTTAGTAAAAAAGAGCTTCATGATGTTTTTGCTGATGCTATTAATAAGCGACAATCTCTTGCATTTTTTGACAGTGGTGACAAGAATTTTTTAATGGTTTTACTCATTATCATCTTTCATCCTCTTGCATTTATTTTCTTTACACCATTTATTAGACCTTTCAGGTTTAGCCGAATACTCTTTACCTATATAATTCCTGTGATTCCCATATTCACTATCTGGGATGGTTTCGTTTCTGTTCTGCATTTGCACAAGAAATGTTCGTTAAAAGAAGTGTTAAGTACTGACAAACTATTTGAATCCTATACCTGGCAAATAACGATATTACGTAATGCTTTTGGTCTAAAAATTACTTCCATTACAGGTAAACCCATCCCTGAATAAAAATTATGTAACTTTTAAGTACACTCATATAACGGTCTGGCGGGTAATATTTTAGAATTTTGGGGAAAAGAAAAAACTAAATGTATGACTGCCAACTTAATCTTCCCTGTTATGGGACTAACTAAAATACGGTTAATCATGAAGCAGCACTATAAGTGGCTCGTAGAACTGATTGATGCAGAATTAATGCTTGAGGTTTCAGAAGAAGAATTTGTGCTCGACAACAACGATATGATTGTGGATGATAATTATGGAACATAATAAAAAGAATATGTAACGCTTTGTTATTCACTCAGTTAGATCTTTGTAATCTTAATTTTGCAAACCAATATTAACTCAAAAAGGAAACTAAAATGAAACAAATAAAAGTAATAGCAATTATAACAACAGCTGTTTGCAGCCTCTACTTTACGGCAGGTGCGCAAACGACGGGTTCTGATAAATCAGGTCAGAGTTCATCGCAAAGCTCATCTTCAAACCGTCAGGTAAATGATCAAAGTATTATGAGCTCTAGTCCTGATATAGAGAAATCATCGCAAGGATACAAACTGCAGGTTTGGGTTTTACCTGAATACGAAAATTTTGATACAGATGCTGACAGAGGAAGCAGTAGCTTTAATCAGGGAAGTTCAGCAACGGGCTCTGATGTTTCAAGAAGTTCTTCTACGACCTCAGGCACCACACGAAACACAGGAAGTGGTAATCAAAGTACTGTAAACAGTTCAACAACAGGTACTACAGGCACTAGTGGCACGTCTATAGGTGGTTCAACGGGTACTTCAGGTACAACAGGATCATCAGGTACTTCAGGTACAACAGGTAGTTCGGGTACCAGTTCAAGTATGGGTACAAACGATAACAGAAGTACGATGAATACTTCGTCTGACCGGTATAACTCCTCATCTTCAGATCTATCACATGAATCCGGAAAAACGAGTTCATCAGGTTCTTATGGAACAACTGGCACATCATCGGGTACTCAGGGTTCAGGTACTTCAAGTTCATCCAGTACATGGAGGTCTTCTTCCAATATGGGAGGTAGCAGCTCAACTGCAATGAATGCCAGTGACAAGAGCAAAGTTATTGTTAAAGTAACCGAGGAACGCACCGGTAAAGAAGTAAATGCAGAAGAGATTGAAATGAAAGTTATAACTCCAAGCAAGAAGAGCTTTACAACAGATCTCAAAGAAGAAGAAAATCATCATCAGGGTGAGTTAACACTTAATGAAGAGGGCACCTACAACATCCAGGCAACTATAAAGACGGATGATAACAAGAAGGTTGTAATTCCTTTCACCTATGATAATGAATCAGGTAACTCCTCTGGCAGTTCTAGTGGAACTAACCGTTCAGGTAGTTCTTCAGGAACCATAGGAAGTGATCGCAACAGTGATGCAACTGGTGGTTCTTCAACCGGTTCTGATAAAACAAGTGGTACTTCAGGATCAGGTTCTGGTTCTGGATCAAATACCAATAAAAAGTAAATATCACATATTCTAATTTAGGATACTAATTTAGAAAGAGGCTGCTAATTGTAGCCTCTTTCTTTTTGCTTTATTCACTATGGCCTAACAGATACTTAGTGCTTTTAGTTATTTTTGTAGCATTAAGCCTTACATTATGGTTGAAGCTATTGGAGTTCGTAAATCATACGGTCCGCTGGAAGTGCTAAAAGATGTTTCTATTAACATTATACCCAGAGAAATTGTGACTATTACCGGACCTTCGGGTGCCGGTAAAAGTACCCTGTTGCATATTCTTAGTTCACTTGACAGGCCTGATAAAGGGTCTGTGATCGTTGATGGTATCGACATTAGTAGACTTGACGATAAAAAATTATCAGATTTCCGCAATCGTAAAATAGGTTTTGTTTTTCAGTTTCACCACCTGTTGCCAGAATTTACTGCACTTGAAAATGTATGTATACCAGCCTATATTGCCGGCAGGAGCACTAAACAAGCCACTAAAAAAGCAACCGAATTACTGGAAATGTTAAAACTCTCTGAAAGGATTCATCACAAGCCTTCTGAATTATCGGGGGGCGAACAACAACGTGTGGCCATTGCAAGAGCTTTAATTAACAATCCCTCAGTAATTATGGCTGATGAGCCATCAGGAAATCTTGACTCGGTTAATGCCAAGCAATTGCATGATTTGTTTTTTGATTTAAGAGATAATCTCAACCAAACGATAATTATTGTAACACACAATGAAGAACTGGCTGAAATGGCAGACAGGCGAATCCTTATGCGAGACGGGATGATTTACAATCATTCTCTTTAAGAATTCAATAAAACAACTACTGTTTCGTTATAGTAATTCATTAAGTATTTATCTGAATATGAGATACCTCGTAAAAAATATTCCTGTAATATTGCCCTTTATACTACTGTTAACACTTTCTTTGCCAGGTTATGCTCAGACTTTGAGTAAAGATCAGCTTATACTTTTTGAAGATGCGATAACAAAAGGTGAAGGGTATCTTCAGTCAAAAGATTATGCAAAAGCTAAGGCAGAATATCAGCGCGCACTTTCCATAGATCCTAATGCAAAGTTTCCAAAGGACAAACTAGCCCAGATCAGAAAGGTATATACTGATCCTAAAGATGAAGAAAATTTTACCAGAGCAATTGAAGCAGGTGATAAAGCAATGACCTCAGGAGACTATTCTCAGGCAAAGGACCATTACCAGTCTGCTCTTATCATAAAACCTGATGATCAGTCCGCACGCCAGAAACTCGCTTCAGTTAATAAGACCGCTATTGAGCAGGAGGAAAAGCAAAAGCAATTTGATATCGCTAAAGTTGATGCTGACAAACTGTTTACAGATAAGAAATATGCTGAAGCCCTGGCAAAATATAAAGAAGCCTCGCAGCTGATTCCGGGCAATCAAACAGTGATTGATAAAATCCGCGAAAGCGAACAAATTATCAGTGATATTGCAAAAGAAGAAGAAAGATACAACAAAATTCTTCTTGAGGCTGATGAAGCATATATGGACCGCGGATTTGAACTTGCCAAACAAAAGTATAATGAAGCATTATCGCTAAAGCCCAATGAAACATATCCTAAAAATATGTTGACACGAATAGAGGAAGCAGTGAAAAACCAGTCTATCGCGACGAAAGAGGAGGAAGCAAAACGTAAAGAAGAAGAGCGACTAGCTGCCCAAAGGCTGGAAGAGCAACGCATAGAAGAGGAAAAACTAGCAGCTCAAAGAATAGAAGAACAGCGCATAGAAGAGGAAAAACTAGCAGCTCGCATTGAAGAAGATAAGCTGGCTGCCCAAAGAATAGAAGAACAACGTATTGAAGAAGATAAGCTGGCTGCACAAA
>CAZXQT010000025.1:42043-48667 GCA_964643225.1 uncultured Lentimicrobium sp.
ACAAAAACGATTGGAAGAAGTTGAAGCCGCTAGACAACGAGAAGTAGAAAGACTCGAAGCAGTGGCAATGGAAGAAAAAAGACTGGCCGACGAGAAGAGAAAGCTGGAAGAATACGAACTAGCTTCCGTTGCAGATAAAGAATATCTGGATGCTGTTACATCTGCAAATGAGTTATATATGGAACAGGATTACTCTTCAGCAATAAAACTTTATGAAAAAGCAAGAGAACTTAAGCCAATGGAAAAGTTTCCACAGGAACAGCTCAACAAAATAAATAATCTACTTGCTGAACGCATAAAAAACAATCTCGATGCCTACAATATTTTAATTAGGGATGGAGACCTTGCTTACCAGTCAAATATTTTCGACAAAGCACTTGAATCATACAACAAAGCACTTGCTGCCAGGCCTGAAGAAGTTTACCCTTCTACTATGATAGAGAAAATAAAAAAACTACTTAATGAAAACTCCATCGTAGAACTGTTACCTGGCACTACATCTGTCATTGACACGACAGAGCAAAGATTTCCCTTCAAACCGGTTGACATAAGATTTCGTAAAAATAATTATTTGATTATAAAGGCTAAGAAGGTCTCCGATAAATCCCCTAAAGTTATTGTTAATTATGGTAAAGATTCCATGAAGAACGGTGGGTACGTTATGAAAAACTTCGAAAGCAGCGAAACTATAGAATACTACCTTCGCATCAGCACCCAGGATAAATGGTACAGGGAAGATAATAACTGGATTAGTTTATACCCTGAGGGAGGTTCCCTTGAAATAAGCAGTATTCGCATTTCCAGAGCGGAAAACATCAAATAGAAATATGTGCTTGTTAATATTGGAAGATGGTTCTTTTTTTTGCACTTTTGCAGCTAAATGATATCGGAAAATGGAACATTACTTCGACCAGTTCAGGCAAAATACCATAGGTCATGATTTGATTTATAACACACCTTACGGTGATGTTAAACTCATTTATGCTGACTGGATTGCCAGTGGAAGACTCTATAAGCCTATTGAGCATATTTTAACGAACGAAGTAGGTCCTTTTATCGGTAATACGCACACAGAAACTAGTGAAACAGGCACCTCAATGACCCGGGCATACCACCATGCTCATAAACTAATTAAAAAGCATGTAAATGCGAGCCAGGATGACCTTATTATTACTTCAGGATTCGGTATGACTGGAGTGGTTGTGAAACTGCAAAGGATGATGGGTCTGAAACTATGCGGACAGTTTTCTGATAAACAATGTCATAAGGATAAGGCAAAACCCGTTGTTTTTGTAACCCATATGGAACATCACTCAAACCATACATCATGGTTCGAAACTGTTTGTGATGTAATAGTACTACAACCCGATAAAGATTTACTGGTCAATCCGGATGAATTAAGAAGCCAACTTGAATTATACAAAGATCGGCCATTGAAACTGGGAGCTTTTACAGCTTGTTCAAACGTTACAGGAGTTAGAACTCCGTTCTATACGCTTACATCCATTATGCATGAATACGGAGGGTATAGCATCATTGATTTTGCTGCCTGTGCACCGTATGAGGACATTAATATGCATCCGGAAAACCCGATGGAACAACTGGATGCTATTCTGTTTTCACCTCATAAGTTTCTCGGTGGTCCAGGTTCCTCCGGTGTCCTTATTTTTAATAAAGCTCTTTACCATAACCGCATTCCCGATCAACCGGGAGGGGGTACTGTTGACTGGACTAATCCCTGGGGAGAGTTTAAATATGTTGATGACATTGAAGCCCGTGAAGACGGTGGCACACCCGGTTTCATGCAGGCAATCAGAACAGCCCTTTGTATACAGTTAAAGGAAAAAATGGGTACCGAAAATATCCACAGAAGAGAAAAAGAACTGCTGGAGATTGCCTTTGAGGGATTAAACTCTATTCCGGATATCAGAATTCTGGCCCCCGAACAGAAGGAAAGACTTGGCGTTATTTCTTTTTATTTTACTGATATACACTATAACCTTGTGGTTAAGCTATTGAGTGACAGATTTGGTATTCAGGTACGCGGAGGATGTGCCTGTGCGGGAACATATGGGCATTATCTGCTCGATGTGAGTTATGAATACTCAAAGGAAATAACCGAACTCATTAATCATGGTGACCTTTCCAAAAAGCCTGGCTGGGTACGTCTATCTTTACACCCGACCATGACAGACAATGAACTTCACTTTATCATAGCATCATTGCGGGAAATAAGTATTCATTACAAAGAGTGGAGTCTTGATTACAGCTATAACAAGCATACCAATGAGTTCAGGCACAATCAAGACAACAGCCATATTGACAATAGAGTCAATCAGTGGTTCGATCTTAATACTGTAAAAGCCGGCTTAGTTTTCTAATGTTATCAGTGTAATTTCCGGAAGTATTCCTACACGACCGGGATAAGCAATGTGCCCCAGGCCAAGATTAACATAAAGTCTTGAAATACCCTTTCCGGGAAGTTGTTTTTCGTATAGGCCTCCCCATTGTTTATACATATACTGTGACGGACTCCATTTTACTCCAAATCCTTCAAATCCCATTTGCATACCATGAGTATGACCGGAAAGAGTGATGTGAAAACGCGGATATTCCTTTATTACCTCGGCTTCCCAATGGGTAGGATCATGTGAGAGCAATATGCTTACATCGGTGTCAGGTGCTCCCTGCATAGTCCGTTTCATATCTCCGTATCTGTGGAAGCGCGGTGTCGCACTCCAATTCTCCGTTCCGGCAATCAGTAACGAACTATTATCAATATTCAATACAGTATGCTCATTTCGCAACAACTTCCATCCAATCGTGTTGTAAAAAGTCTCCAGTATTTTAAAATCTTCCGCTTTAGCAAGAGAATCAGTCCATGGCACATAATCTCCGTAATCGTGATTCCCAAGTATGGCATACACACCAAGAGGTGCTTTTATTTCTTTTAATGCTTCCTCAAACCCCTTTGTTTCGGTACCACTGAAGTTAACCATATCACCAGTGAACACTACAATATCGGGCTCCAGACTGTTAACTATCTCAACGGCCTTTTCAATAGGTTTTACTGAAGCCCAGCTACCCAGATGTATATCTGATAGCTGCACTATTTTTAAACCTCTTAATGCTTCCGGCAAATGCTCAATAGTTAATGTTACTTCCCTTGTTTTAAATCTTGACACCCAATGTATGCTACCTATAAACAAACCAACAAATGCCAGACTTCCAATTAAAATTCCCATGCGTTTTAAAAATTTCATTAAATAAATATAGAACCCTCCTACCTTACGTCTTCGCATAAAACCAAGACGTATCGCTTCCATCAAAATAGGAGGAATCAGGAAAACAAACATTATTGTTTTCGCTAACAAAGTGGCAACTACCAAACCTGGCAAATAAATGCGCAAGTAAGGATTCCACAACTGCAATGGAACAACAGAAGCTAAACTCAAAAATAATACCATACTAAACACCGGTACCCACCATAAGACTATCAGGATTGTTCTGAATTTATTGTTTAAGCGTGGCTTTGCTGAACGAATAAAAAGAAAAGCGAGGTGTTCAAATACCAGCCATATGGCGAGCATAGGTATCCGGCCGGCATAATGCGGCAGCGATCTGAGAAGTAAAAAGTATAACAAAGTCAGAAAGACAAGGAGAATGATTGCTATCTTATATTCTTTCTTCAATGACTGATTTTTTGATTTACTTCTTTAATTGTGGTCAGAATTGTGCTTGCAAAAGTATATAAATATCTATTTGCTCCGCAGACGCAATGCATTTGAAATTACCGAAACAGAACTGAAACTCATGGCAACCGCCGCAATCATAGGACTTAAAAGTATACCGAAAAAAGGATAAAGCAGCCCGGCTGCAACAGGCACACCCAATACATTATAAACAAAAGCGAAAAAGAGATTCTGTTTTATGTTTCTCATTACATGTTTACTGAGCTGTTTAGCCCTAACTATGCCTTGTAAGTCGCCCTTAACCAAAGTTATATCAGCACTCTGAATAGCAATATCGGTGCCGGTACCCATAGCTATTCCTATATTTGCCTGTGCAAGTGCAGGAGCGTCATTGATTCCGTCCCCTGCCATTGCGACCATTTTTCCCGCCTGCTGCAACTCCTTTATCCTATTATACTTATCTTCAGGCAGACACTCAGCCACGTAATCCAGCAAACCCGTTTGCCGGGCAACAGTAGCTGCAGTATGTTTATTATCTCCGGTCATCATAATGACATGCACTCCCATCTGGCGTAAGGTATTGATCGCTTCCGCGGATGTTTTTTTAACCTTATCGGCAACAGATATCACTCCTTCCGCTTTATTATTTATTAATAGGATCATGACTGTATCACCCTGCTCCTGCCATTCCCTGTTGATCAATTGCTGATCGTTTGTAAGACTTAACTCCTGATCCTGAAGCAGCTTCTCGTTACCAAGTGCAACATCTAAACCCTTTACTTTTCCCTTAACCCCTTTACCCGTAACAGACTCAAATTTTTCCGGCACATCCAGTATAATGCCTTTATCCTGTGCTCCCTTAACAATGGCATCAGCAACAGGATGTTCACTATGCGAATCGAGAGAGGCGGCTATTTGCAATATCTGCTCCTTGTTGTAGGTTCCAAATGAGGTATAAGCCTTTAGTGCCGGCCTGCCTTCAGTTATAGTGCCAGTTTTATCAACTATAAGCGTATCAACTTTATTAAACTCCTCCATTGCTCTGGCATCCTTAACCAAAATACCCGACTGTGCTCCCCTACCCGTTCCTACAGTAATTGACATTGGGGTTGCAAGACCCAAAGCACATGGGCAGGCTATGATCAAAACCGAAACTGCATTAACAAAAGCGTATACTAATGCTGGTTCAGGTCCAAAATATGCCCAGAGAATAAACGTAACGATTGCAACAGCAATAATGATCTGTACAAAATATTTAGCAATCTTATCAGCCAACCGTTGAATTGGCGCCCTGCTTGATGAAGCCTCATTTACCATTTCAATAATCTGAGACAGCAAAGTGTCCTTGCCAACTTTTTCTGCGCGCATTATGAAAGTTGTCCGGGTATTGATAGTACCGGCGATTACTTTATCACCCGGCTCTTTATCAGATGGAATAGGTTCACCGTTTATCATACTTTCATCTATGGATGCACTACCTTCGGCTAATATTCCGTCAACAGGTATCTTTTCACCGGGTCTCACTCTTAACATGTCGCCAACCTTTACCTTGTCAAGAACAACTTCGACTTCCTGGTCTTCAATAACCAGACGTGCCACCGGAGGTACCAGATTGAGTAAGGATTTAATAGCAGAACTTGTTTTTGAATGCGCTTTTAATTCCATCACCTGTCCCAGAAGTACCAGTGTAAGTATCACTACTGCAGCCTCAAAGTACAAATGAACGTTCCCATGCATGTCTCTGAACTGATCAGGAAACAGACCCGGAACTATAAGCGCCAGAACACTGAACACATAAGCAGCACCAACACCTAAAGAGATCAAAGTCCACATATTGGGTGACCGTCTAACGACAGAGCTATATCCTCTCCTGAAGAACTGCCACCCGGAATAAAATACAACCGGAGTTGTCAGTATAAAAGAAAGCCATCCTACTACATGTTTAAGTGATGACATATTTATACCGGGAATCATATCGCCCATAGCAATCAGAAAAACAGGAATGGTGAATGCCACCGCTATCCAGAACTTTCGGAGCATTTCAAGATACGATGCGTTTTCAGCATTTTCATCAGATTCGGTGTTTACCGCCAATAGACTCATACCACATACAGGACAATCACCGGGCTCAGGATATGTCTTATCTCCCTCACAGCGCATAGGGCAATAAAATGCTCTTTCTTTAGAGGCAGTTCTTTCTGTATGTGAGTTTGATTGCTCTGATGGCTTTGCAGGTACTGGTGTCGCATGCGATAAATGCTTCCATCTTTCTGCAGCGACCTTATCATTGGTTGATACAAGATACATGTGGCATACCGGACAGCGTCCGGGATGTTCATATGTGGTCTCCCCTTCACATTTCATCGGACAAAACCACTGTTCTTTAATTTTACCCTCGTTGCTTTTACGGACTTCGGCTTCCGGTTTAAGGAACATCCCGCAAACAGGACATGAACCGGGATTCTTGTATGTTTTATCGCCTTCGCATTCCATGGGGCAGGCATAGCGGGTAGACATAGCTGCATTTCCACCCGGTTTTATTTCTTCCATACCACTTACATTAGTTAATGACTATAAACAAACTAATTGTGATGCTGTTTGCTGGCCAGGGCAGGAAAGGTAACAATCCGCAGAGTCTCTCTTATGTTGTGCTATTACCAAACGCTTTTCAATGCAAATCAAACTTCCTGAAAAGAGAAAAGGATAAAACAGAGTAACTGTCTTATCCTTTTTTAGTCGGGGCGAAAGGATTCGAACCTTCGACCCCCTGGTCCCAAACCAGGTGCGCTAGCCGGACTGCGCTACGCCCCGAGTTCCCTTCTCATTATTCCCTTGTCTTCACTTTCTGCGGTGAAGGGGGGATTCGAACCCCCGGTACCGTTTCCAGTACGACAGTTTAGCAAACTGTTGGTTTAAGCCACTCACCCACCTC
>CAZXQT010000026.1:0-39698 GCA_964643225.1 uncultured Lentimicrobium sp.
AATACCTCTTTCTTTTTCTTCAGGAGCGTTATCGATTGAATCGAAAGACCTGAATTCTGACCAACCTCTGTCAGCGAGACATAATGTAATAGCAGCAGTTAAAGTTGTCTTTCCATGGTCAACGTGACCGATGGTACCAACGTTAACGTGCGGTTTGGAACGATCGAATTTTTCTTTTGCCATATTAAATAGATGTGTTAATTTTTGTAAATTCTATAGACTTACGTTAAAAAAAATCAGAGCCAATGACGAGACTTGAACTCGTGACCCCTTCCTTACCAAGGAAGTGCTCTACCACTGAGCTACATCGGCTTATTCTGAATGTGCCGATAGCATTGATCATTCAGCAGCAGTCAGTTGAGCGGAAAACGGGGCTCGAACCCGCCACCTACAGCTTGGAAGGCTGTCGCTCTACCAAATGAGCTATTTCCGCATACGTAAAGTGATACACCTTGCGATGTACCACTTTCTGTTTATTTGTGGGGAGAGGAGGATTCGAACCTCCGAAGGCTGTGCCAACAGATTTACAGTCTGCCCCATTTGACCGCTCTGGAATCTCCCCGCAATGCATTATAATATTCAAAGAACTGAGCCGATGGAGGGATTCGAACCCCCGACCAGCTGATTACAAATCAGCTGCTCTGGCCAACTGAGCTACATCGGCGTGTATTTCTTAAGCCTCTTCATTACTAATTTGGCTTATGATTGCTCATTTTATTATTTCAAATCAACTCTATTCTTTTTTGCACTTAAAAAATGCAGTCCCTTTCTTTTCGAAAAGGACTGCAAATGTATAAACTATTTTGACACGAACAAACTCTTTTTGATTTTTTTTTATCGAACCAGCAAATTTATTTCTTAAACTTGTCTTTATGCTTGTCTAGCTGCTTACGAAGTGCATCTACAGCAGTATCTGTTGCTTCCTCAAACGTATTTGATTGCTTCCTTGCAAACAAATCATTCCCCTTTATCAGCAGACGAATTTCTGCTACTTTATTTTCTTGATTTTTGTTGTTCTCTAACAGCAGCGTAACTTCACTACCAAGGATCCCGTCATATACACCTGAAAGTTTTTCAACTTTAGTATTGATAAAATCTTCCAGTTTCTTGTCAGCCTTAAATTTGACCGATGTAATACTTACTTTCATAATTCCTCCTTTTTTTGAGCCCACGGGTGGGCCTGGTTGTATATAGATTTTAAATGTTCAATGCTTGTGTAGGTGTATACCTGCGTAGAGGCCAGGCTTGAGTGCCCAAGTATTTCTTTTATAGCGTTCAAATCAGCCCCTTCATTTAACATAAGCGTTGCAAAAGTATGCCTCAGCACATGTGGACTTTTGGGCCCGGAAACACCAGCCAGTGTTAGTGCCTTTTTAACCAGAGAATAGATGTAAGTCCTGCTGATTCTGGTACCTTTGTTATTGATAATTAAAGCTTGCTCCGATTCATCTACTTCATTATCACGGATTACCAAATAATTCTTCAGTTTAGCTAATAGCTCATCTGTAACAGGTATAATCCGCTGCTTATTGCGCTTGCCTGTAACTTTTATAGTTTTTGAATAGAAATCAATATCATTTCTTGAAAGACTCTGCAACTCGGCCAACCTGATTCCGGTGTTATAAAAAAGATGTATAATAATACTGTCCCTCGTTTCTGCAAAGGATGATGTGATATCTTGGTTAATAACAATATTCATCTCCTTTTTGGTCGCAAATGATGGAAGATTTTCCGGCTTTTTTAGTGATGTGATAAATCTTGCAGGATTGTTTTTACTTATTTCTTGTTTCTGTATATACCTGAAATAAGCTTTAACTGAAGAGAGTTTTCGATTAACACTTGTAGCTTTATTGCCTGCGTCAATTAGAGATGCGAGCCATGACCTTATCATTAGGTTAGTTACATCAGCATCGCAACGTACTTCATACGTTTCTGAAAGGTAGTCAGAAAATTGAGCTAAATCATGCCTGTAGGCATCTATTGTATGATGTGAATATCGCTTTTCGTAGTATAAGTGGTCGAAGAAATTCTCTCTTACCATGTAGATAGAAAAAAGAAGAAAACTTTGCTTTAGTATAATAACGCATAAATGTACGCAATTATTATGTGTAAAGCAAACCTTTCTTCCTTAAATCGCAGTTAAAAAAGACTCTTTAGATATTTTCAGCAGCTTGTTGAAGTTGCTGAACATAGATTGCGTGGAGTTTCGCCTCTCTTTTTTTGACTGAAGGTTTTGTAAATTTTTGTCTTTCACGGAGTTCTTTTACAACACCGGTTTTTTCGAATTTTCTCTTCAGTTTCTTTAAGGCTCTGTCTATGTTTTCGCCTTCTTTAACGGGTACGATAATCATGTTAAATACGCTCTCTTTCTTTTGATTAATAAATTGAATTCAATTTCTCTTTAAAGGGATGCAAAAGTACAATTTTTTTTCTTTGTCAACAATGGATCAGATTATTTTTATAAAAAAACCGACTTAAAGGTTCGTTTTGAAAAAATTGCTGATCCTTGTATATAAATGATAGCGTGTATTGCCACCATAAATAGAATGGTTGCGGTTAGTGTAAAGCATTTGCTCAAATTGTTTATTCGCCTGAACAAGTCTTTCTGATAATTCAGCGGTATTTTGCATGTGCACATTATCATCCGCAGTTCCATGAATTAAAAGTAGTTTGCCCTGCAGTTTATCTGCAAAGAACAAAGGCGAATTTTGATCATAGCCTTCAGCATTGTCCTGGGGCTTACGCATAAAGCGTTCTGTGTAAATATTATCATAATATCGCCAGTTTGTTACAGGTGCAACAGCAACCCCGGCAGCAAAGGTATTTTCTCCCTTTAACATACATAAGGAAGATATAAATCCACCATAACTCCATCCCCAGATACCAATTCTGTTCTTGTCAGCCCAGGGTTGTGATGCAATATACTTTGCACCGGCAATCTGGTCAATCGTCTCATACTTCCCTAATTGCAGATAAGTCACTTTTCTGAAAGCTTCTCCCCTGCCTCCTGTTCCGCGTGGATCTATAGTAACTATTACAAATCCTTCCTCCGCAAGGTAATTGTCGAAATCAAATGACCATCTGTCAAGTACTTCCTGTGAATTTGGCCCACTGTATTGATTAAATATTACCGGATACTTCTTTGATTGATCAAAGTCCGGGGGATATAGAATGTAGCCATTTAACGACACCCCATCATTAGTAAATTCGAAGAATTGCCTGTAATTGAAACGATATTCACTCATGCGTTTTTTCATCTCTGCATTATCTTCAAGCACTCTTATTTGCTTACCGTTTGATTCATGCAGAGTGTATACAGGTGGTTCAGAAACTGAAGAGTGTGTATTAATGAAATATGCTAATGAATTACTGAACGATGCATCATTGGTTCCTTTCTTCTCCATCACAACCTTCAAGGATTTGCCGTCATTTCGGACTGAATAAATTTGACGCTGCGATGGGCCCTTTTGTGTAGACTGAAAATAATGCAATTTATTCTCAGCACTGTATCCATAATAGTTCACCACATCGAACTCTCCTTTTGTAAGTTGAGTCAGAACATTTTTACTATAGTCATACTTATAAAGATGCATCCAGCCATCTTTTTCACTCGTAATTACAAAAGCCTCTTCATCAGGCAAAAAATGCAGGTTATCAAAAATACTTTCATCGATATAATACCGATTTGTATCTGTATATATTACTTTACTCTGCCCGGTTGCACTGTTTGCTGCCAGCAACTCAAGTCTGTTCTGCAACCTGTTCAACCGAAATATGACTAACATATCTGATTTATTGCCGAATTTTATCCTCGGAATATATTGATCTGTTTCCTCTCCAATGTGCACATTAATAGTTTCAGCAGTAGAGAGATCGTATAAGTGAACTGTAACTATCGAATTATCTTCTCCGGCCTTAGGATATTTAAACTGGTAGCTCGAAGGGTAAAGAATGTTTTCATCAATAGAAGGTTTTGCTCCCTGAAACATCATCATAGAGAAAGTCTTAACGTGCCGCTCATCAAATTTCAAATATGCGAGTTTCTTACTATCCGGTGACCAGGCAAAAGCTTTATTAAACTCAAACTCTTCCTCATATACCCAGTCAGGAGCGCCATTAATTATTTCATTAAACTTACCATCTTGAGTAATTTTATCTTCCTTTCCGGTTTCAATGTCAACTATAAACAGATTATTTTCTCTGACAAATGCCACCTTTTTGCCGTCAGGAGAGAAAGTTGCCAATTGTTGCATTCCATTAGAGGATAGAGCTTTGATATCTCCAGTGGTCCGGTTGTATATATAGTAATCTGCTTTAAATGATCTGCGATAGAGCATTTCAATGTTAGACTGTATCAGGATTTCATTTTCATCATCAGAGAACTCATAATCGTAAATCATCTTAATATCAGAACCCCTGATCTCTCTTAAATCGAATATTTTCGAAATGCTGTCTCCACTTTTGTAAGCATACTTAGAAATGTACTGGTAATCATTCGAAAGAGTTGTGTAATGTAACCCATCTTTCATTGATCGAATTTCATTTATGCCACTGCTTCTGAAAGTCCTGGTCTTGAGAAGATCATCCAGTGTCAGCTTTTTTGATCCATTTTGACTAAATGCAATAGCTGGCAACAAATAAAGCAGGAATAAGATAGCTTTTAAGGTAGTTTTTGTTTTCATATAACTTATGTTGTGAGAGACAAATGAATAGCAAAAATAATTCCTAAAACGGTATAAATAAAAAACCCTGTTGAACAGGGTCAGGGTTTTTGAGAAGTGGGATGTACTGGACTCGAACCAGTGACCCCCGCCCTGTCAAGGCGATGCTCTGAACCAACTGAGCTAACATCCCTCAATAAGATGCAAATATAGGTATTTACTATAAAATGCCAATCATTTTTCACCAGAACTTATAGGGATTATCCAGTGATTGAAGAGATCCATCACTTAGGTGAACACTTAAAGTTTCTGCACTTAGTAAATTCTTGATTTTTGTTTCATCTGTCATGTCAACGACAAATGTAATTTCAAGCATAAATCCCTCGTTGGATGGTGATATTTTAAAACTTACTATGCCTTTATCATTGCTGACATGACTCAAGAGATACCATGGCATATCAATCAGTTCAGGATCAGCAGCCTGTGGGAATGGGACTATGAAAGTTCTCAGATTATTTGTGTCGTATGTGGCATAATTATTAAACTCCATACTTACAGAATCATACATTAACATCAAATATTCCTCTAACGATATATTTGGTTTCTGAGCGATGGAAGATGCTTTAAAGTTAGTTCTGGCAGCGAATTTTTCACCATCAATATTCCATTCTACAATTTTACTTTCTATAAGTTCTTTTATATCATTTAACGTGATGACCTGTTCATCAAAATAAATGATTGTGTGAACCGGTTCACCAAATTGCGTTTGCATAGCTAAAATGCCTTTATTCTGTTTAAATCTCAGGCTTAACAGATGAGCGTCATTTGGATCAAAAAACTGATCTATCGCAGCTTCTGCAATACTTATCTTCTTTGTGTTAGGTAATGGTACAGACACTATACGTTTTACAGGGGTGAACACAGCTTTTTTTATATCATCCTCAGTGATCACATTCTTATCGTACATTACTTTCACTGAATGATCTGATACATATGTTTCTACACCGAGAACCCCATTTAGCTCCTTCATGTGATTGGCAAATGACATTGAACTGCCGAAGCACTTGATGCTGGTTAATCCCGACTGTTCATATACGCCTGCCTGTTGCATCTGTAATTCATCTCCCCATTTCATGCTAATAGTGGGTATATGTACTCTTTCAGCAAAAGCCATTGCTACCAGAACGAGAAGAACAATAACAGCAGCCGGCAGCCATAGTAACCTCGATTGCTTTTCACTTTTTAACTGAATCGGTTTCCTGGTTAAATGGAGTGTGTTTTTTTCAGGGCAGCTGGCAACACAATCACCACACAAATGACAATCTATATTTTTAACCTGGTCAAGCTTTGACACTTTTATATTCATGGGGCAAGCTTTATTGCATAAGTTGCAACTCGTACACGAATCAGAATTGCGGGTTACTTTAAAAACCGACAATCCATATGTTTTTACTTTGAAGAACTCAAGCAGAAAGCCTACCACAGTCAGAACAGCCAACAACCAGATCCAGCTTATCTGAATGTTCAGAACCATCGTTAGGAAAAAGTAAACAGCTGTCAGGCCAATAAACAAGTAGCTATACGAGAAAATATTTGAAACTGCCCCCAGGGGACATATGTATTTACACCAGAATTGTCTTACAAAAAGAGAACCCGGAATTGCCAGAAATAATGCCGCCACTGCATAAGAGATAACAACATCATTGCTGAAACCTGAGAAAATTGCATAATAAGGATCAAATGTTTTACAGAATAACTCACTGCTGGTAATAGAGAAATAAAAAGTCACGAATAAAAGGGAATATTTAATTACTCTTAATAGTTGGTCTGCTATCCCGGTAATCTGAAAATTCCATTTCATTTTACTACCTAAACGACCCAGCCATTCAGTTAAAGAACCAATTGGGCAGACAAAACTGCAAAATAATTTACTTACCAAAATTATTGCTAATACCAGAGCGAATCCAATAAATATCTGCGTAGTCGTCATAGAGCACGCAAGTGAATTATTAACCAGGAATGATGAAATAGCCTGAAGTCCACCAAACGGGCAGTAGGCTTCAAAATCAGATGCATACGTCTTATCAACCAAGGGGCGAATAATCAGGTAAAGCAATAATCCTGCTATAATCCATTGTATACCTAGCCTGTATGGATTCATTTTAACCTTTTTAGCCATAATCTTTTGTCTTAATTATTATCCATCAAAAGTAGGGACATTATATTTAATTAAAAATCATTAATGCCTGATTAACCCTTTTAAAATCAGGTTTAACATTCTTTTAACAAACAAAATGTATTTACTAAATTTGCTATTGCTAGTTATTGTCTTACCTTCTGGCTTTATGCCACTGATTTAAGTGAATACTCTATGGATAATCACAAAGATGCAAATCCGGATAGTTCAGGTTGTTCAAAGGTTAACCGGACATCAAAAGCATTGCTTATTCTCATTTTGGGATATTCCTATATGTTGATCAATAACTCTCAGAGTTTCGCTCAAAATATAACCGGAGAAAGCAGCTACAGGATCATGTTTTATAATGTTGAAAACCTTTTCGATCCTTTTCATGACACTTTAAAGAAAGACTATGAATTTGTTGCAGGGGGGCCAATGGGGTGGACATGGAGAAAATTCGAAAAGAAGCTGAACAATGTTTCCAAGGTAATCATTAACGCTGGTCAATGGCAACCACCGGAAATTGTTGCTTTCAGTGAAATTGAAAATAGAAACGTTCTGATTCACCTTATAAAAAGAACGCCACTCGAAAGATTTGGATATAAGATTATTCATGAAGAATCGCCTGATGAGAGAGGTATAGATGTCGGGTTAATTTACCTTCAGGATAAGTTTAAAGAACTAAGTCACTGCTCTATTAAAATCAAATCAGGCGATAGCCTTTTAAAAACACGGAGCATTCTGTATGTAAAAGGATTGATGATTAACGATGCTGTGACAAATGAAAAAGATACTCTACATTTATTTGTAAACCACTGGCCATCAAGAACCGGAGGAATTGAAATTACTTCCGGCAAAAGAAAAGCTGCTGCATTCTCATTAAAAAGACCCATAGACTCCATACTTAGTCTTCAGCCAAACGCTTTAATAGTTCTTACCGGTGACTTTAACGATGAGCCGACTGATGAAAGTCTTGCAGTTACCCTTGGAGCTAGCCTCTCTGCTGAGTCCCCGGCTAATGATGTCATGCTGTTTAATTTAATGACACCTTTTGTAGATAAGTATGATGTGGGCACAAATAAATTCAGAGAACAATGGGGTGTAATTGACCAGTTTATTGTTTCCAGAGCATTAATTAACAATCACGAACGTGTAAAAGTAGAAAAAGCCGAGATACTTGCATTCCCTTTCTTGCTTAAAGTAGATGAGAAATATTCCGGGACAGTGCCTTTTAGAACATTTTCAGGCATGCGTTACATTGGAGGTTTCAGTGATCACCTGCCGGTTTTACTCACGCTAACCGTAGATTCAACTATTTAAGATGAGCAACAAACGCACCTTCAACGGGTGTTAGATGTACATCTATCCCGCTTTGTTCTGATTCCATTTTTAAATCCTGTATCCTGTCTTTTCGGTTAGACCCATCTGCGATGTATTGTGCTTTTGGAAATGTTTCAGCGATTAATTCAAGGGAATTGTCACAGTTATCTGAAACGATAACGTACCTTACTTTCTCAACCGGATTTCGGTTTGACAGAGTGCTTCGGCCACTTAAAACTACAATCCCCTCGCCATTAAAGCTATAAAATGCAGGCAGTGAATACGACCCTGCAAAATGCTTCCTGTCAATGCTTCTATAATCCTTATACCTTATGTCATTCCGAATGAAAAAATTGTTCAGCTGATATTTTGCCGAAGTTTGATCATTACATATTGTTGTATCAGCTAAAATAATGGCCTTATGACCAGACACCAGACTAATAAGTGTATTCCTGTATTTTTGATGCACAACCAATAAGCTCTGGTTCTTCGTTATATAATATTGCTTAAAAGTCAGCAAACAGAGCAATAACATAGTAATTAGTCCGGTAAACATGTAAAATTTCTTTCTTGAATAAATCCAGTAAATGGAGACACTCAGGAACAGCATTAACAAAAGCAGTGACAGAAATGACAAGTATACATTGTCAAACAAAGCACCTGGTAAGCCCTCAATATAGGAGGTTATTGCATTTAATGCTTTCACTTCTAGTGTGAGTACTGAACCTAATAGCTTTTCCATTAATGTCCAGAAAGAAAATAAAACCATTAGAAGCCCTGTATAAATTGCTAATCCGGAAAGAGGAATTGCTATTAGATTAGCAAATAAAAAATAGACCGGGAATTGATGGAAGTAATAAGCAGCAATAGGGCCGGTAAATATCTGCGCAGATATAGAGATTGCCGTCATACTCCACAAGTAATAAATGATCTTGTTTTTTGGTGACCATGCATTGCTTATTATCGGATAGAACAATAAAATTCCAGCAACTGCAGAAAAAGACAATTGAAATCCTATGTTAAAAAGTTGAAGTGGGTTGACAACCAGCATAAAGAAAGCAGCAAATGCTAACGTATTCATGGTATTGGTGGAGCGCCCTGTTGCATCGGCAATAATGATGATAGTAAACATTACAGATGCTCTTATTACCGGAGAAGCAAAACCTGTAAACAATGCATAAAACCAGATTATGAGAATTATTGTGATTGATCTGATTGAAATCCACAATCCATTAGCTGGTAAAAAGGACAATACAAAGCTCGCCAGCATGTAGATTATGCCTGCGTGCAAACCCGATACAGAAAGTATATGTATAACCCCTGAACCGGCATAATCATTGCGCTGTTCATCATCCAGCAGTTCTTCATACCCTGTAAGCAATGCAGACGTAACGGGCAATTCCTTTTCACGGATTCCATGATTAGACAGGTGGCTAATGAATTTCTGACGTGCTTCGATAGCGAACTTAATGACCATATTACCAGCATTATGCCCAATTATATGGTAGTGACCTTTATCTAAGTATGTCACATGTGTAATCCCTTGATTTAGCAACCATTGTGCGTAATTGAATTCTTCGGGATTCATTGGACCTGAAGGCTTAACAAAAGTTGCTGCTATCAGTAATTTATCACCATAGAAAAGTTTGTCAGAAACAGAGTCCTTCTGTACGTATGCCAGCACTTTACCGCATACCCGTTTATATTGTCCATCCACCACAATACCCCGTATAGCCAGGGTAACAGCATACGATGATTTTTTTTCCTTAGGTTGAGATTGTATTGTGGCAATATAAAACTCAGCATTTTTATCATTATTGGAGAAATGACGATGCAAATTCTCCCCAAATGAAAAATAAGTCAATAGATAACCGCTCAAAAAGAGGCTTATATACAGCAATGCACCATATACCCACCGCATTTTAAATGATGAGGTTTTCTTTGGGTATACAACAATTATTAATAAAGATACAAAAAGCAGTGGCAGTAGCAGGAGAATGACTTGAACAGGCACTACTTTAGTAAAGTCTGAATGCGTATGATAACTAAAGACAATACCCAACATCAGAGGCATCACCAGCCTCACAAAGGGGAACTTACTCCATACGTTCATGCAAAGGAGCGTTTGAACGCATAAATTTATGGAGTTTTTATTTACAGTACTTGTTTATTTGATCCTGTGCGAGCTTGTGACCTTCTGTTGCAGCCTTTTTCCAGTTTTCACAAGCTTCATTTAATCTTTTTAACCGTAAAAGGGCAAATCCGCTGTTATATAAAGCATCTTTGTTTCTATTATTCAGCTTCAGTGCCATGCTGTAATCATCGTATGCTTCCTGTTCACGCTTGAGCATCATACGACTGTTGCCCCTGTTAACGAATGCTTGTTCATATTCCGGATTTAAACTAATTGCCATGGATAGCTGAGCTTCAGCTTCTTCATATTTTTCAAGGGCTGCAAGAGAAGTCCCTTTGTTATAATATGCAAGTGAATGGTTAGGTTCCAGCTTCAGTACTTCGTCGTATGCTCTTATTGCTTCTTCATGTTTTCTCATGTTTGCCAGTGCAGCACCCTTATAACTATATGCGTCATAAAAAGTAGGCACTATAATAGTAGCTGAATCAAAATCTTTTACAGCTTCTTCCAACCGATTCTGGTCCATAAATAACAAGCCTCTGTGATAAAAATAAGAAGCCTGAGAAGGTCTTATACTAATAGCCTTTATAATATCAGCTTCAGCCCCTTTTAGGTCTTTTAATTGCGCCCTGGCTTTTCCACGGTAAAAGTATGCATCAGGATTATTTGCTTCTTTGCTGATTGACTTTGTAAACAGATCAATTGCGCCCTTCAGGTCACCTGTTGATGCTAATCGCATACCTTCTTTACGATCATCAGAACCCTTCCCCTGAAACACTATCTTATCGAATGCGTTTATGGGTTTCCCACTCTGGGGTTTCGATTTATTGATTATCGGAATATGATCAAATACCTTTGTAGTGTCCGGATTAACATCCTGACCTGTTATCACCTGATTCTCAGATTCTTTAGGTGCTTGAGCAACTGTATCCTGCTTGTTATCAGAAACTGCCTTACTTTTCTTTTCACTACATGCTGTATAAATTACAAACATTGCTGCACAGATCAGTGCTATCTTTTTCATAGAAGAGAGATTATTTTGAATGTTCCTGTAAAAGAAATTGATAAATGCTATTTGCTGCTCTTAATGAAGCCCCAACCCCACCCAGCAGTTCACGCAAATTTTTGTAGTCATCATTCAGCCGGTTTCTATATTCCGGGTTATAGAGCAAATTGTTTAATTCGGTTTTGAGCTTTATGGTAGTAAGGTCGTGCTGTATCAATTCCTTCACTACCAGCTTGTCCATTATCAGATTAACCAATGAAATGTATTTTACTTTTATTAACTGTCGGGCAATGAAATAAGAAATAGAATTGGCTTTATAACAAACAACTTCGGGCACTCCAATAATTGCGGTTTCCAATGTAGCCGTACCTGATGTTACTATTGCTGCTTTCGACTGCCTGAGAAGATTATATGTATTGTTAAATTCTATTGTTACCGGTGTATTTTTGGTAATGGCTTTATAGAAGTCCTCGCTAATGGAAGAAACGCCAGCTACCACAAATTCTATATCCGGAAAGAAACCAACAATGGAAAGCATTATAGGCAACATAACTGAAATTTCCTGCTTTCTGCTTCCTGGGAGCAGGACTACTTTATCAACTGGCGGTAAAATCGATTCATGGGCAAATTCACCTGATATTTCGTCTAAAAGCGGGTGACCGACAAATTGAGCTTCTACATTGTATTTTTTATAAAAATCACTTTCAAATGGCAGAATAACCAACAGTTTGTCAACTACTTTTTTAATTTTAAAGACTCTTGATTTCTTCCAGGCCCAAACCTGCGGAGATATGTAATAGATAGTCTTTATTCCCTTCTGATGTAAGAATTCAGCTATTCGAAGATTAAAGCCAGGATAATCAATCAGAATAACCGCATCTGGTTTAAATTCAAGAATATCTCTTTTGCAAAAAGTTAAATTTGAGACTATTGTCTTCAGGTTAATTACCACCTCAACAAAGCCCATAAAGGCCAGGTCTTTATAATGTTTGACTATTTCGGCTCCATTGTCTGCCATTTTATCACCGCCCCACCCCCGAAATACAGATGATTTATCTATCTGTTTTAAATGCTTTATGAGATTAGAGGCATGAAGGTCACCCGATGCTTCTCCTGCAATTAGGTAGTATCTCATAGCGATCTTTATATGGTTGGAAAATTGATAAGTTTATCAGCGAAATAGACAAACCATAAAATGATTGCAATGAAAATAACCACTAATACTCCGCTACCAGATTTGGAATAGTGTAGCTTTCTCATATAATATCGCATTATAAATATGGCTGGAGCAATAGCCAGCACCAGAATTCTTGGCGAAGGTATACCAAGTTGCATCAGTTTATAGACCAGCGGAACAGTAAATATCAATAAGGCTAATGAAACCAGACTAATCAACAGCGCTACCAGAACTCCTACAAAGAAATTATCATGCTTCCACATAAATACAAAACTTAAAGTAATCAATTACCCGGATCTAGAGATCTTCAAAATTCCATTCTCTGAGCAAAGGTATTGTTTTATGGGAAGTTAAATCAAAATGAACGGGAACAATTGAAACATAGTTATGGAGTAAAGCCCACTCATCTGTATCCTCTCCGTTATCAAGGTTTTTAAACGTCCCGGTAAGCCAGAAATAATCCCTGTTCTGCGGATCTTTTCTATGATCATAATTTTCGTCCCAGAAGGCATGTGCCTGTCTTACAACTTTTACCCCATTAATTGGCGAACCATTGAGTTTAGGTATGTTGACATTCAAACATGTATAGTCGGGCAAGCCCTTTTCGAGCACGTTTCTGCAGATACTGACTATGAATTTTTCACAGTGACTAAAATTTGCAGTATACGAATAATCCGTAAGTGAAAATCCTATAGAAGGAATATTTTCAATACACCCTTCCACTACTGCCGCCATTGTACCGGAGTATATTATATTGATAGCTGAATTTGACCCGTGATTTATACCTGAAACTATCAAATCAGCAGCTTTTCCTAAAACTACTTTTTGACCAAGTTTTACACAGTCAGCAGGAGTTCCATTGCATGAATACTCCATATACCCCTCTTCTTCTTTTATCTTATGCAACCTCAATGGTGCACTTATTGTAACCGCATGTCCCATTGCAGACATGGGCTTATCAGGAGCTACAACCAGTACGTTCCCAATTTCTCTCACAACCGAGATTAAAGCTCTCAAACCCGGTGCATATATTCCATCATCATTAGTTACCAGTATAACCGGCTTTATTTTATCCATTATCCTTTCTATCTATATTTTCAATTTCTTTCTGAATTTCAAGAATTTTATTGTCAACTGTAGTAACGCCGGCAGTTACAACAAATTTCATCACTTCTGCAGGAGGGGCATTAATAGGTGTTATGTTTTCTACAGGTACAATAAACAAATTTCCTGAAAAATTGTATGAGTGGGGTAAATATACCGCCACCCGACCATGCGGGATACCAAGATTCGATAAATCTTTTTGCGTTATAAAACCCATTTTTTCCAGATCAGACTGACGGTTTACCTTTACTAGAACAGGTTCGGTAAACCTACGGTCTTTTCCTACAAACGCTGAAATAAAATCCTTTATTGAAGTGTACAGTACTTTAACTAATGGGGCATTACTTATCAATCTGTCAAACAATTTTAAGTACCGGCTGAAAAAAATTGAAGAGCCCAGAAATCCAATCAGAGTTATCAATGCAATTATCACTACCAACCCTAAACCTGGTATTGAGTATCCTATGATCTGCTGAATGATGTCTTTCAGCAAACCGTCAATAAATTTAAATGCAATGTAAATTACATAAACAGTTAACGATACAGGGGCAATAAAGATCATTCCCTGTAAAAACCAGGAAATTAATCTCTGCATGGTCTTAGTGCGCTTCATTTATTTATGTTCTTGAATAAAATTTATAAGTTCACTATAAACTTGCTGAATAGGGAAACCCATAACGTTAAAATATGACCCTTCAATTCGTTTAATGCCAATGTAGCCAATCCATTCCTGTATACCATAGGCTCCTGCTTTATCCAATGGCTTGAAAGTATTAACATAATGTTCAATTTCGCATTCTTCCAGATCTTTAAACCATACGTCGGTGTTAACGGAAAAAGAATGCAACCGTGATTTAGTTCTGAAACAAACACCTGTAGACACAAGATGCTTTTTCCCCGATAGTTTTCGGAGCATTTCTTTTGCTTCATTCAAACTTTCAGGCTTTCCTATGCTGGTATTATCAATCCATACTACCGTATCGGCCGTAATTATTAACGCATTTTCAGGTAATTCATCAAAATCGAATGCATCCGATTTAAGCTTGCTTAAATACACAGCTATTTCTTCTGCCTTCAAATCGTTGGGATGTGATTCCTCAACAGGTTTAACAACAACCTCGAATTCCAATCCAATCTCTTTAAGAAGAAATTGCCTTCTTGGTGACTGCGATGCCAGAATAAGCCTGAACCCAGATTCCTTTATGCCATTCATAAAGACATTGTTATTGGTTGTAATCCAATGATACCTGCCACCATGATAACTTTCAACAATGTACTGATCAGGGAATAGTCGGCTTTTTTTCTTGCATATCTGATCTTAAAAATCACATAGATCATTAATGGAAGCAATACAACCGAATAGTAAAGTCCAGCAAACAGCATATTGTTGGTAAAAAAGTAAAAAGAAACTGCAGCTATTATTAAAGAGGTTGTTACCAGTATAATGGTAGTGAAATTATTTGAAGCATTTGTTCCATATTTGCTTGCATACGTTTCAATTCCTGACTGTGTATCTCCTTCAATATCCTCAGCATCCTTTACAATTTCACGTGACATGGAAATAAGAAATGCAAATGCCCCAAATGTAAGAATGTACCATGTAATGACAGATAAATACGGGGTAACTGCGACAAATTGACCTGCATTGCGAAGCAGACTAAAAAACTCAAACAGCCAAACTATCACTATGACCATACCAGAAAGAAAACTAACAACAATATTACCTACTAATACAGAGCTTTTATACCTTGCTGAATATAACCACATTAAAATTATACCCATAGGGAAAAGCATTCCAAGTCTCCAGGCACCTACTCTAAAGGCCGCAATAAATCCCAGTATAACAATCAGAGCATTAATAACATAATATATGCGCATGGCTCCCTTATAGCTGAAATTCTTCCCAACGGTTACTTTCTCAGGTTTATTTACGCTATCCACATTCATATCAAAACAGTCATTGATAATATAACCGGACGCTGCTGACAGAATAGTCGCTAATGCCAATATAGCCAAACCTGTGTAGCCTAAAGTGCCTTTTATCCCGGCGAGATCATAGAATGATTCAATTACTGCATAATAGGTAGCAAACATGACCAGTGCTATGATTATCAAGTTTGGCCACCTTATGAGGTTCAGAAAAGATTGCACTGTTTTTAAGAAATGATTCATAGTAAGAGGTTTTACAGGGATTCAGTACTTAACGGTCACCAACTTTGCTTACCAATGATAGGCGTTGTCAACCATCCACTTTCCCTGTACTTTTAAAACTTGTTCAATTATATCCCGCACACATCCTTCACCTCCTTTAAAATGTGAAATATACCGGGAGATCGATTTAATTTCCTGAGCAGCATCTGCAGGACAAACAGGCATGCCTACAATTTTCATTACCTGATAATCAGGAATATCATCACCCATATATAATATTTCTGATGGATTAAGCTTATGATGCTCCACATAATCATTAAAAGCCGCCAGCTTGTTTTCAATACCAAGAAAAACGTCAGTAAGGTTTAATGCTTTGCATCTGTGTTTTACCGACTCTGAGAAACCACCTGATAACACTATAACGCGATAACCACATTTTACTGCCAGTTGCAGCGCATAGCCATCTTTTACATGACCAGTGCGTAATTGCTCACCTGAATTAGTGATCAATACTATGCCGTCTGTTAATACACCATCGTAATCAAAGATGAGTGTTTTTATCTTTTTAAGATCTTCTTTATAATTCTTTGACATAAATGAAAAGTATCAGTACACTATGGTTTTGGAGAAAAATCTCTGATGCTCTTACTCAGAAGAGAATAAATCTGTGTCAAATAAGGATTATCTATTGAAGTAAGCAGCTTTAAGTGCTTTTCAATGGTATTAACATCATTCCTTATTGCAGGACCAGTTTGCATTTCCTTTGCACTATGGGTCTTTAAACGATTTATTGTTTCATTGATCAATGGGTACAATACTTCGAGTTCAAACCCCGAGGTTTGCACCACTTGTTCTGACAATGAGAGAAGATGATTAGTAAAATTGGAAGCAAAAACAGCTGCTGCGTGCAATATCAATCGTTTATCAGAATCTATCTCTCTAACATCGTTACTTATAATGCCAGCTATTTCAAGGGCTACTGCAGTGCTTTTTTCATCTACAGCTTCAATACATACAGGAATTGACCGGGCATCAGGGTGCGTATACCTGGTAAATGACTGAAGAGGATATAATACACCATAATGTTCATGACTACCACTTAGTTCAGATAACGCGACTGAACCTGCAGTCGAAAGCACAACGAAATTTCCCCTCTCAAGTCGTTGTATAAAATCAGGAATCACTCTATCGGGCAGGGCAACAATTACAACTTCCACATTTGCATCAAAATAACGCTCATCGTTAATTGCCTGAGCATCAACCTGCTCTGCCAGCTTTTTTGCATTTTCTATTGAACGGCTATATACCTGGTGTATAGTGCAACCTTTGTTTTTTAAGAGAAGCGTGATATAACTACCTAAGTTTCCGGAGCCTGCAACAGAAATTTTCATCAGCCTTCTTTATTTGCTTTTATAGCTCTTTTATATACTGATATTGTTAAACCAATAAACATGATAATTGATCCTGCCCATAAGACCATTATCCATGGAAAGAACATCACTTTGAGAACAATAAATTCCGGCTGCTTTTCTAAAAGAGCGATCTGAATAGTTTTAGCCATTTCAGTAATTCCTTCAAAACGCAATCTTGCATCTGAACCGGGTATTTGTACCACTTCACTTTCTGCAATATTACCTCTTACTATATATTTTAACGGTACGCTTACAGAACCATTTAAACTATCAACTGCTCTTAGATTGGCTGTCACAGCAATATTTTGGCCAGAGGCATCCAACAGATCAAAGCTTAATGAATCGAGTATGATCTCTTTCCCGTCGATTGGCTTAGAATCTTTAACAGATATATCGTACGTTTGAGATACACTATATCCGTCAGCAGCTCGTTTTGACCGGTCTTCCGCAAAGGTCAGGTACATAAACACATCTCCCTTCAACATATTGCGCGTATCCGGGTTGTGTACATTACCCATCCTATCGTTGTATTTTACAGAAGGGTATACAGAATATTTAACCTTTTCCTGACCATTCACCTGCTCAAGAAAATCAATCTGATAGAAGATCTCATCCCGCTCTTCCCGATTAGATGAGTACTTCAACACCTGGTTCCCAACCTGTCTGGCTTGCCCCTTGAAAAGCATAATATTGCTGCCTTGTGCACCACTGGCAGATTGGCTTGAAAATGTGATTGTGTTCGAAAATGTAATTAAAACTCCAAACAGAAAAATGCTGAACCCAAGATGTGTTAAGCCTGCCTGTAAATTATGATGTTTCCTGATAAATCTGAACAAATAAGCTATGGAAGAGAAAATAGCAAACAGTACCATAAACAGGAAGATGCTATGTACCGGAAGCATATCGGTATCGATAAAAAATGCAGCTACCGACAGAATTGCAGAAAGAGAAACCGGAATTAATATATTTTTCCAGAATACTTTTTTATCGTTCCTTTCGTACGACAGATAGTGTACAAATCCCAACAATAAGGCTGCCATCATGGCAAACGGCATTTGCCAGCTATTATAAAAACCAACTACATTTGATGAAAGTGTAAGATTAGTCCCAATGATTTTATTAACAACCGGTAAGGAGGTTGTACTGATAATTTGAAAAGCAGATAATAGTAACACAACACTTCCGTAGAGCATCATAAACTCTCGGTCCATACTTGCAGGCAGGTCATTAGTCGGAATAGATTTCCTTCGTTTATATAACATCCATACCGGCAGTATGGTAAACACCAGCATAAATGCCACCAGCTGCACAGTCAGTCCGTTATCACCGAATGCGTGTACAGATGTTTCTCCCAGTACTCCCGACCTTGTTAAATAACTGGCATATACTACCGTTAAAAAACCCAGGAAAGAGAAAATATAAGAACCCCAATAATAGCGATCTCTTTTATAGCTTAATAATAAGTAATGCAAGGCAGCCACTAAAACCAACCAGGGTACAAGTGAAGCATTTTCAACAGGATCCCATGCCCAGAAACCTCCAAAAGTCAGTGATTGATAAGCCCATGCTCCTCCAAGCAATAAACCGGCACCCAATAAACCTATTGACAATGTAACCCATGGCAACGCTAATTTAATCCAATAGCGTTTGTCATTATCTATTAATGATGCAAAAGCATAAGCAAACGGGAACAGAGCAGCTGCATAACCCATAAACAATACGGGCGGATGAATAACCATCCATGGATTCTCAAGAAGAGGGTTCAACCCATTACCATCAGTTATAAAGTTCAGGTAATTGGGATTACTGAAAAAATCATTTCCTTGATTTACTGACACTTCACGCAACAACTCAAATGGATTACTTCCAAGATTAATGCCAAAGACATTTATCCCCAAAAGCATTGTCATGAGGAAGAAATTTGAAAGAGTGACTACTGACATAACGCCTGACTCAAGTCTGCCTGAAGTATGCATAGACCCTATACCATACAGTGCAATCAAAATTGCCCAAAGCAAAAAACTACCTTCCTGACCTGCCCAGAAACTGGATATAATATACTTACCGGGCATTAATTTCGAAGAATGCTGAAATATATACGAGTACTCAAAATGATGTCCCAGAATGAGGTAAAATAAAATTAATCCTGTAAGTAAAATTGAAACCGTTTGAATGTAGTAAAATATTCTGCCAAATCGAATTGATTTATACTTTTCACCTTTTGGAGTTCTTATTACTTTTATATAGTAAAGAAGTGATAAAAGTCCGGCAATCAATGAGAGGTAAATGAAAAACTTACCAAAAGTTCCGGCAATAATATTTTCGCCTAAGTATTGAATTTCAGCCATAAAGTTTTTTGAGTGAATTTTAATTATCCGACATCATTTGAAAGTAAATGATGTTTACAAAAATAGCAATAAAAGTCGAAGGGTGATATTTAAATGAATTAAAACAAGGTCATCTGCATGTAATTAGTTGTTACGTAAAAATGAAAAAACAGGTGTCATTACCTGTTTTTTCATTTTCTAACCTATTACCGGCTAAAGTTTAGAATCTGGCATATTTAAAGGATTTGCCCAGATAACGGGCAGTAGATCCCAGCAATTCTTCTATTCTTAAAAGTTGGTTATATTTTGCAATTCTATCTGTTCTGCTAGCTGATCCGGTCTTTATTAAACCTGTATTCAATGCAACTGCCAGGTCTGCAATAGTCGTATCTTCGGTTTCACCTGAGCGATGACTCATAACAGCAGTATAACCGTTACGGTAAGCTAAGTTTACTGCATCAATAGTCTCTGTTAGTGTACCGATCTGGTTTACTTTTACAAGGATGGAGTTGGCTACTTTTTTATCAATACCCATTTGGAGCCTGTTCGAATTGGTAACAAACAGATCATCTCCAACCAACTGGATCTTATCACCCATCTTGTCAGTCATAAGTTTCCAGCCTTCCCAGTCGTCTTCAGCCATACCGTCTTCAATGGAAATTATTGGATATTTGTCAACCCAGTTTTTCCAGTAATCTACCATTTCTGAAGGAGTTAATTTATCACCGGTTGATTTGTGAAGATGATATACCTTCTCATCAGCAAGGAAGTATTCTGAAGAAGCAGGGTCAAGAGCCATGCAAATGTCAATACCCGGTTTGTAGCCAGCTTTCTCAATTGCCTGAAGAATTACCTGAACAGCTTCCTCGTTCGACTTAAGGTTAGGAGCGAAACCGCCTTCATCGCCAACATTTGTAGAATAGCCTCCTTTTTTCAATACAGATTTAAGGTTATGGAACACTTCAGCACCCATGCGTAAAGCATCAGCAAAATTAGTAGCTCCAACAGGCATGATCATAAATTCCTGAAAATCGATTGCGTTGTCAGCATGAGACCCTCCATTAATGATGTTCATTAATGGAATGGGCAGGGTGTTTGCATTTACACCTCCAACATACCGGTAAAGAAACTGTCCTGATTCTTGTGCAGCTGCATGAGCAACAGCCAGTGAAACGCCAAGGATTGCATTTGCTCCCATGTTTCCTTTATTGGGAGTTCCATCTATTTCAATCATTCTGGCATCAATCACATTCTGATCAAATACTGAGTAACCCTTCAATTCCTCGGCGAGCACTTTATTTACATTCTGAACAGCTTTTAAGACTCCTTTGCCAAGATATAGCTGATTATCTCCATCGCGAAGTTCCACTGCTTCGTGTACTCCGGTTGAAGCTCCTGACGGTACCGCTGCTCTTCCCAGTATGCCATTGGTTGTGTATACATCTACTTCAATAGTAGGGTTGCCGCGTGAATCAAGAATCTGGCGAGCATAAATTGTTGCAATTGTACTCATTGTTTTTCTTTTTTAATGGTAAATACCTCTGGTATAAAATAAAAAGAGGACAAAGCTATATACTTTATCCTCATTAATATCAGTTGTGTATATTAACCGTTGTTTTCAACGTTAGTTTCGATAGTTCCGGTTTCATTCAGCTTGTTCTCAGCTTTAGGTTTAGCTGCACGACTGCGACGGGTAGTTTTTACCTTCGGAGCCTGTTTGCTGGCCAGCATGTTTTCATTAAAATCAACAAGCTCCATCATACACATTTCAGCATTATCGCCCAAACGATTGCCTGTTTTCAGAATACGCGTATAACCGCCAGGACGAGTAGCAACTTTCACAGCCACTTCTCTAAATAAAGCGTTGACAGCTTGTTTTGATTGCAGGTAAGAGAATACCATACGACGTGAGTGTGTAGAATCATCCTTTGAACGGGTAATTAATGGTTCAACGTATGATCTGAGTGCTTTTGCTTTAGCCAGAGTGGTATTAATACGTTTATGCAATATTAGCGAAGCAGCCATATTCGATAGCATAGCCTTACGATGGGAGCTGGTCCTTCCAAGGTGATTGACTTTCTTTCCGTGTCTCATTTTTCAATTAATCCTTATCAAGTTTATACTTTGCGACATTCATACCGAACTCCAGGTTTTTCGACTTTACAAGGTCTTCTAACTCAGTAAGTGATTTTTTACCGAAGTTCCTGAACTTCAACAAATCATTTTTATTATACGACACCAATTCACCTAAAGTTTCAACATCAGCAGCTTTTAAGCAGTTAAGCGCCCTGACCGAAAGGTCCATGTCTACAAGTTTAGTCTTCAGAAGTTGACGTATGTGCTGTGATGTTTCATCGAATTCATCATTGATTGTTTTTTCATCAGCATCGATAGTAATCTTTTCGTCTGAGAACAACATAAAGTGATGAATCAAAATACGTGACGCTTCTTTAAGAGCATCTTTAGGTTTTATAGAACCATCGGTGGTTACTTCCATGACTAACTTCTCGTAGTCAGTTTTTTGTTCAACACGGAAATTTTCGATGGTATATTTTACATTTTTTATTGGTGTGTGGATTGAATCTATTGCAATAGTTCCCAAAGGAGCATTTGCAACTTTATTCTCTTCAGCAGGAACATAACCACGGCCTTTATCGATAGTCAGTTCAATAACCAACTTAACCGATGGTTCCATATGGCAAATTTCCACTTCAGGATTCAACACCTGAAATACAGACAGGAATTTATTGATATCACCGGCTCTGAATGTATCCTGACCTGAGATAACTACTTTCACGCTTTCGTTATTCTCACCTTCCAGTAATCTTTTAAAACGAATTTTCTTCAGATTCAGAATGATATCAGTAACATCCTCCACTACTCCTTTCATTGAAGAAAATTCCATATCAACACCTTCGATCCGAATCGAAGTTATTGCAAAACCTTCAAGTGAGGAGAGGAGTATTCTCCGTAGGGCATTGCCGATTGTAATGCCAAATCCTGGTTCCAGTGGTCTGAACTCAAAGGCACCTTTACTATCATCGGCTTCGATCATTATTACCTTCTCAGGTTTTTGAAATGCTAATATTGCCATATTTTCTTCCTCTTGAGTAATAAATTATTAACCAATAAAATCATTATTTAGAATATAATTCAACGATAAGTTGTTCTTTTATATTCTCTGGAATATCTTCACGTGCCGGAAGGCTCATCATCTTTCCGGTCATCAGATTACCATCCCATTCAAGCCAGGGGTAACTGTTACGTTTTCCAGCCAATGAATTCTGAATTACTTCAAGTGATTTTGATTTTTCCCGAACAGCAATAATATCACCAACTTTAACTTCATAAGAAGGTACATTGACAACGCTACCGTTAACTAAGATGTGACGATGCGAAACAAGCTGACGGCCTGCACTGCGTGAAGGAGCAATCCCTAAACGGTAAATAATATTATCCAAACGTGATTCAATTAATTGGAGTAATAATTCACCGGTAATTCCGCTTTTGCGAGATGCTTTGTGGAAAGTATTCTTGAATTGTTTCTCAAGAATGCCATAAGTATATTTAGCTTTTTGTTTTTCCTGAAGCTGAGTTCCATATTCAGAAAGCTTTTTACGTCTTTTTGAGTTCCCATGCATGCCGGGAGCATAGTTTTTCTTTTCGAAATACTTATCCGGTCCGTAAATAGGATCTTTAAATTTACGTGCAATTTTGGTTTTTGGACCTGTGTACCTGGCCATAATTACTTTATTATTTTATTTGCTATTGTTTTTCAAAATGTTCTGTTACCGGGCCAAACAAACCATCAACGTAAGAGGCGCACCGGAATAATCAGAAATTATACCCTTCTGCGTTTTGGAGGGCGGCAACCATTGTGTGGCATAGGGGTTACATCCATAATTTCAGTAACTTCAATACCAGCCGAATGAATGGTACGTATCGCTGATTCACGACCCGAACCTGGTCCTTTAACGAATACTTTCACCTTGCGTAAACCCATATCGTAAGCAACTTTTGAGCAATCAGTTGCAGCCATTTGAGCTGCATATGGTGTGTTCTTTTTTGAACCTCTGAAACCCATTTTGCCGGCAGATGCCCAACTAATAACCTGACCTGAATTGTTTGTCAGCGATATGATAATGTTATTAAAGGAGGCCGTTATATAGGCATGCCCCATTGGATCAACCTTTACTACTTTTTTCTTTGATGTTTTAGCAGTTTTTGCCATAACAGTTTATTTTCTCTTTAAAGTTTAATTACGGTTAAGCTAACTCTTAGCCCTTAGTTGCCTTTTTCTTGTTAGCAACGGTTTTCTTTTTACCTTTACGTGTACGAGCGTTGTTCTTGGTACTCTGTCCGCGAAGCGGTAATCCAAGACGATGACGTATACCACGATAGCAACCTATATCCATCAATCGCTTGATGTTGGTTTGCACTTCAGTGCGCAGAGCTCCTTCAACTTTAATCTGATCGCCTATGATGGTTCTGATAGCATTCTGCTCATCATCATTCCATTCCTGTACCTTTTTATTTACATCAATACCGGCTTCATGCAAAATCCGCTTAGCTGTGCTGCGACCGATTCCGTAAATATAGGTAAGCCCTATTTCGCCTCTTTTGTTCTTGGGTATATCAATACCAGCAATACGTGCCATATATTGTTTCTTCTTGTAACGTTAAAATCTATTATCCTTGTCTTTGTTTGTACTTGGGGTTCTTTTTATTGATGATGTACAACCGCCCCTTACGTCTGACTATTTTACAGTCAGGAGTTCTTTTCTTTACAGATGCTCTTACTTTCATTTTATAAGATGGTTTGTTTATTTGTATCTGAAGATTATTCTTCCTTTGCTGAGATCGTATGGCGACATTTCAAGCTTAACCTTGTCTCCGGGAAGTATTTTAATGTAATGCATTCTCATTTTGCCCGAAATATGGGCTGTGATTATATGCCCGTTCTCTAGTTCAACACGAAACATTGCATTACCAAGTGATTCGGTAACGGTTCCATCTTGCTCTATTGAAATTTGTTTCGCCATTTATATTTTTAATTTGCTTTTTCTTTTAATACCTGCTCTATCTCGTCAAATGAAGATAATAACATTGGCCCTTCTTCTGTGATCGCTATCTGATGCTCATAATGTGCAGATGGCATTCCGTCGGCTGTCCTTACTGTCCAACCGTCCTTCTCCTGAACCAGGTAACGTTTGCCTAAATTGATCATAGGCTCTATACATATTACCAATCCAGGTTTTATCATTGTACCCTCTCCCCTTTTGCCATAATTTGGCACATCAGGTTTTTCATGGAGCCGGGATCCAATACCATGTCCGATGAGTTCACGAACTACTGAGTAACCGAAACTCTCAACATAAGTTTGTATTTCATAACCAATGTTTCCAATCCTGTTACCCGGACGGGCAGCTTTTATCCCCAGATAAAGAGATTCCCTGGTGCGTTCCATAAGAAGTTTTACATCACTGCTAACTTCTCCAACCGCAAATGAGTATGCCGAATCACCATAATAACCATTCAATAATGTCCCGCAATCCACTGAAACCAGGTCACCTTCTTTTAAGATATAATCACCCGGAATTCCATGTACTACCGCATCATTAACCGAAACACACAAGGTAGCAGGGAATCCCTGATATCCTTTAAATGCCGGTTTTGCACCATGATCCCTGATAAAAGTTTCACCAACTTTATCCAGTTCAATAGTTCTGATGCCGGGCCTTATGATTTTAGCAATCTCACCCAAGGTCTTTCCAACAAGTAAAGAACTTTGTCTAATTAATTCTATTTCTTCTTTCGACTTATAGTTGATCATTATTGCTGTTACATATTGATAGAAGACCTTCCCTTAATGCGGCCAGACTTGGTTAACCCGTCGTAATGGCGCATCAAAAGATGGCTTTCAATTTGTTGCAATGTATCAAGAACAACTCCTACCAAAATGAGCAGTGAAGTACCTCCGTAGAAGTTAGCAAACTGCGAAGTCACACCCAACTGACCTACAATTGAAGGCATAATAGCCACAAATGCCAGGAAGAGTGAACCCGGTAAAGTAATTCTGGACATTATCTGATCTATAAATTCAGCAGTTTTCTTTCCCGGTTTAACGCCTGGAATAAAACCGTTGTTCTTTTTCATATCTTCAGCCATTTGATTAGGATTAATCGTAATAGCTGTATAGAAATAAGTGAATACTACAATCAGAATTGCGAATACAAAATTATACCAAAATCCGTGAACATTGGTAAATGTTGCTGCAAAACCTGTTAAAGATTCACTTTGAGCAAAACCAGCGAGTGTTAAAGGCAGAAACATAATAGCCTGAGCAAAAATGATAGGCATAACTCCTGCAGCATTAACTTTAAGAGGAATATACTGACGCACACCACCGTATTGCTTGTTTCCAACTATACGCTTAGCATACTGTACCGGAATCTTTCTTGTACCCTGTACAAGCAGAATACTTACGAGAATAACTCCTACCAGCACCGCTAACTCTACAATGAAGATAACCAAACCACCACCTTGCTGCTCCATTCTTGAAACGAGTTCACCAAAGAGTGCAAAAGGTAGCCTTGCTATAATACCAATCATAATGATAAGAGAAATACCATTACCTATACCTTTATCTGTGATTCTTTCACCTAACCACATTACAAATAATGTACCGGTTATCAGAATTACAACAGATGAAACCCAGAAAAAAGTACCTGGTGTAGTTACTGCCGGGTCGAAAGGCGAAATAGCCTGTGCCGGCAATTGTGATATCAGGTTGGCAATGTAAGCAGGTGCCTGGAAACCAGTAATTACTACAGTGAGATAACGAGTAATCTGATTGATCTTTTTACGACCGCTTTCGCCTTCTTTCTGAAGCTTCTGGAAGTAAGGAATAGCCATTCCTAATAACTGCACAACGATAGATGCAGAGATGTAAGGCATGATACCTAATGCAAAGATGGAAGCATTAGAGAATGCTCCACCTGAGAACATATTAAGCAAACCAAGCAATCCGCCGCTCGTCTGATCTTGCAAACTTGCCAGTTGATTTGGATCAATACCCGGCAGCGTTACATAAGATCCGAACCTGTATATAAGAATGATACCTAAGGTATATCCTATGCGTTTACGCAGATCGTCGATCTTGTATATGTTTCTGATTGTTTGAATTAGTCTTTTCATCTAAGGTTTAGATTTTAGTGGCCTGACCCCCATTAGATTCAATGGCTTTAACAGCACTGGCTGAGAAAGCATGCGCTTTAATTTCAACTTTGGCAGTCAATTCACCTCTGCCTAAGATTTTAATTCTGTCGTTCTTTGAAGCAATACCGTTTTCGATAAAGGTATCCATGTCGATGACATCAACATTACGAGAAGTTGCCAGAGCCTGGATAACGTCAAGGTTTACACTGCGATACTCAACACGGTTAATGTTTCTGAAACCGTATTTTGGTAAACGCCTGTAAATTGGCATTTGTCCACCTTCAAATCCTACCTTTCTGCTATATCCTGAACGTGATTTGGCACCTTTATGACCACGTGTAGAAGTACCACCGCGCCCGGAACCTTGTCCACGTCCGATACGTTTACTATTTTTTATTGAACCTTCAGCCGGTTTAAGATTACTTAAATCCATAATGTCTTGTCAGTTTACTTTGATTGGTAAATTAGATTTCTTCCACTTTGAGTAAATGATTGATCTTTGCGATCATTCCTTCAATCTGTGGGGTTGCATCCACTTCGATGGGGCGACCCATTCTGGAAATGCCTAAAGCCTTTAAAGTCCGTTTTTGACGTTCAGGCTGTTTGATGCCACTTTTTATCTGTGTAACTCGTAATTTTCTCATGTTATACTTTATTTGCGGATCAAAAATTAACCGTTAAAAACCTTGTTAAGATCAACTCCACGAAGTTGTGCTACGGTATATGCATCACGCATATTTACAAGAGCATCTATAGTTGCTTTAACAACGCTGTGTGGATTTGATGATCCTTTAGATTTGGCAAGAACGTCTTTTACACCAACACTTTCCAGTACAGCACGCATAGCACCACCTGCTATAACACCGGTACCGGTAGTTGCAGGTTTCAGAAATACCAGTGCTCCACCATACTTGCCAAGCTGTTCATGTGGGATGGTACCTTTAAGAACCGGAACCTTAACAAGATTTTTCTTGGCATCATCTACACCTTTAGCGATAGCAGCTGTAACTTCCTTGGCTTTACCCAAACCATAACCAACAACACCATTTTCATTGCCAACAACAACGATGGCTGAGAAACTGAAAGTTCTACCTCCCTTGGTAACTTTGGTTACTCTTTGAATACTTACCAGGCGGTCTTTAAATTCTATCTCGCTGGATTTTACTCTTTTTATATTTGTGTTTGCCATTTGCGTTAAAATTTAAGGCCTCCTTCTCTGGCCGCTTCAGCTAATGATTTGATTCTTCCATGGTATAAGTATCCATTGCGGTCAAAAACCACTTTTTCTATACCCGCTTCAACTGCCTTTTTGGCAATAAGCTGTCCTACCATTTTTGCCTGCTCTATTTTGGCAATTGAGTTTCCTGAAATTTCAGGAACGAGTGACGATGCAGAAACAAGAGTCTTACCTTCCAGATCATTAATAATCTGAGCGTAGATTTGTTTATTGCTTCTGAATACTGTCAACCTTGGCTGCTCAGGGCTTCCGTAAACTACCTTACGTATTCTGAGTTTTATCCTGTGCCTTCTGTATTCTTTTCTGTTCTTAATAGCCATCCTGCTTTAAGGAATTTTGCCCCGGTTTACCGGGACGGGTTATTTTAAATATTATTTATCAGATGCTGATTTTCCTGCTTTTTTCTTAACCACTTCACCCATGAAGCGAATACCTTTACCTTTATAAGGCTCTGGTTTGCGCATTGATCTGATCTTAGCTGCTACCTGACCTAATAACTGTTTATCAAATGAAGTAAGTGTAATAGTCGGGTTCTTACCTCTTTCAGCAGCGGTAGTAACTGACACTTCTATAGGCATTTCAAAAAAGATAGCATGAGAGTAACCTAAAGCCAGTTCAAGTACATTATTGACTGCGGTAGCTTTGAAACCAACTCCTACTAATTCCTGGGTAACAGTAAAGCCTTCAGAAACGCCCTTTACCATGTTTGCAAGAAGTGAGCGATATAAACCATGCTTAGATCTTGTTTCCTGCTCTTCATACTCCCTGGTAATTGTCAGATGACCATTATCGGTAGTTACTTTTAGAGCAGCATTGATTTTTTGCGTTAATGTGCCTAGTTTACCTTTAACGGTAACCATGTTATCATCTGCAACTGTAATTTGAACACCGGCAGGTATAACGATAGGCATTTTTCCTATTCTCGACATCGTAATCTCTCCTTGTTTAGCTAATGTAACACAATACTTCGCCACCAATATGAAGCGTTCTTGCTTCTTTGTCGGTCATTAAACCACGGCTTGTTGATAAAATTGCTATACCAAGTCCGTTTAATACGCGTGGCAGTTCCTCCGAATTTGCATAACGGCGTAAACCTGGTTTGCTTATTCTTTCAAGTTTGTTTATAGCCGGAATTTTTGTCACCGGATGGTATTTCAAAGCTATCTTGATGATACCGGGGAAACTTTCATCCTCAAACTTGTAATTCAAAATATAACCCTTATCAAAGAGTATCTTGGTGATCTCCTTCTTAATATTAGACGAAGGAATTTCCACGATACGGTGGTTAGCCATCACGGCGTTCCTTAACCGGGTCAGGTAATCTGCTATAGGATCTGTTACCATTTTATCCTTTAATGTTATTGTTGTTATTTTTATTTTCTTACCAGCTACACTTTTTAACTCCCGGAATTTCTCCGTTCAGCGCCATAAAGCGGAAGTTAATACGTGAAATACCAAACTGACGCATATAACCTTTCGGACGGCCAGTCATTTTGCAACGGTTGTGCAAACGGACAGGAGAAGCATTTTTAGGCAGCTTCTGTAAACCGATATAATCGCCGGCTTCTTTTAATTCAGCACGTTTGGCAGCGTATTTGGCAACAAGACGTTCTCTTTTACGTTCTCTTGCTTTGATAGATTCTTTTGCCATATTATTGTTTGTTCTGATTTTTAAACGGTAAACCAAATTGTTTCATCAGTGCCAGGCACTCCTGATCTGTTCTGGCTGTGGTTACAAAGGTAATATCCATACCATTAATCTTTGCAACTTTGTCCATCTGGATTTCAGGGAAAATGATTTGCTCTGTTACACCGAGTGTATAATTGCCACGGCCATCGAAACCTTTTTCGTTTATACCACGGAAGTCTCTGATTCGGGGAATTGCAACAGAAACAAGTCGGTCGAGAAATTCGTACATTCTGTCACCTCTAAGGGTTACACGAACTCCGATAGGCATTCCTTTACGTAACTTGAAGTTTGAAATATCCTTCTTTGATTTTGTAGCAACTGCGCGCTGTCCGGTAATTGATGTAAGTTCATTAACACCTGCGTCAATGAGTTTCTTATCAGCAATAGCTGTACCTAAGCCCTGATTAACAGAAATTTTCAGTAATCTGGGAACCTGCATTACAGTTTTATACTTGAATTGTTCTGTAAGTGCCGGAACAATTTCCTTTGTATATTTATCTTTTAAGCGTGGTGAATAGTTCATTACTTAATTACCTCCCCCGACTTTTTAGAGTAACGTACTGATTTATTACTTTTAGTGTCAACTTTACGTCCTACCCTGGTAGGTTTGCCACTGTTATCAACAACCATAAGGTTCGAGATATGTATTCCAGCCTCTTTCTTAACAATACCACCCTGAGTATTTTTAGCATTAGGTTTGGTATTTTTCGACATAAGGTTAACACCCTCAACGATGGCATACATTTTTTCGGTATCGACCTCAAGGACCTTACCCTGTTTGCCTTTTGAGTCACCGGCCATAACCTTCACGGTATCGCCTTTTTTTATGTTTAATTTTGTGCTCATAATTAGATGGGTCATTTACAGCACCTCGGGTGCTAATGAAACAATTTTCATGTATTGCTTTTCGCGTAATTCACGTGCAACAGGTCCAAAGATACGGGTTCCTGTCATTTCACCAGCATTATTAAGCAATACCACGGCGTTGTCGTCAAACCGGATATATGATCCATCGTTCCGACGAATTTCTTTTTTTGTTCTTACCACTACAGCTTTTGCCACGGTACCCTTCTTAATATTTCCAGAAGGAAGTGCGTTTTTAACGGTAACAACTATTTTATCGCCAATAGAGGCATATTTTTTACGGGTTCCACCCAGTACCCGGATGCACAGAACTTCTTTAGCTCCGCTATTATCAGCAACCGTGAGTCGTGATTCCTGTTGTATCATAATTACTTGGCTCTTTCAATAATTTCGACTAATCTCCAGCATTTATTCTTGCTCAGGGGACGTGTTTCGGCTATACGAACAGTGTCGCCAATATTGCAGTCGTTGTTCTCATCATGTGCAGCAAACTTCGAGGTTTTCTTCACGAACTTGCCGTACTTGGGGTGTTTTTCACGACGTTCAACCTGAACGGTGATTGACTTTTGCATTTTATTACTTACAACAACCCCAATTCTTTCTTTTCTAAGATTTCTTGTTTCCATAGCTTTTCTCCCTTATTATTTATTAACGGTAGCTGAAGCCTGTGCAGCCTCATTCACATTGCGTTTGTGAAGTTCGGTAAGCATACGGGCGATAGTTCTACGGTATGTTTTTATTTTATTGGGATTTTCAAGAGGAGACACAGCATGGTTAAGCTTCAGCTTATCGAGCTGTTTGCGTTCTTCTTCCAGCCTTTCAATGAGTTCGGCTTTTGAAAGCTCTCTAATGACTTCTTGTTTCATCGTTGCTTTATATTGATTCTTCTACGTAATCTCTTCTTACTACAAACTTGGTAGCTACCGGTAATTTCTGAGCAGCCAAACGTAAAGCTTCTTTTGCCACTTCTACAGGTACACCTTCTGCTTCAAACAATATACGTCCGGGGCTAATACGTGCTACAAAATATTCGGGAGCACCTTTACCCTTACCCATACGTACTTCGGCAGGCTTCTTTGTTACTGGTTTGTCCGGAAATATACGGATCCATATTTGTCCTTCACGTTTCATGTGACGGCTTACCGCCTGACGTGCTGCCTCTATCTGACGGCCTGTGATCCAGGCTTCTTCCAGGGTTTTGATACCGAATGAACCAAATGAAAGTTCTGCTCCACGTTTAGTGTTGCCTTTCATTTTGCCTTTCTGCATCTTCCTGAACTTAGTTTTCTTTGGCTGTAACATTATTACAAGATATTGATCGGGTTGTTGTTACTCAATTACTTAACATTATTTTCTACGCTCACGACCTCCGTCGCGTCCGCCTTCACGGCCACCAGGTCTGTTACCACGTGGAGGGCGACCTCCGCCTGGTCTCTGGGCCATTGGTTTATCACTGCGGCCACCGGTAATATTTTGTGATTCGGTACTCGGAACCAGGTCAGGTTTACCATAGATCTCACCTTTGCAAATCCATACTTTTATTCCTATTCTTCCATAGGTGGTATGGGCTTCAGCTATTGCATAATCTATATCTGCTCTGAGGGTGTGTAACGGAATCCTACCTTCTTTAATCATCTCTCTGCGGGCCATTTCTGCTCCGGCTAATCTTCCAGAAATAAGCACTTTAATTCCTTCAGCGCCTATTCTTATGGTAGAAGCAATAGCGGTTTTAATAGCACGACGGTAAGAGATACGACCTTCAATCTGGCGTGCAATTGCATTTGCAACAATCACTGCATCCATTTCAGGGCGCTTAATTTCTGAGATGTTGATCTGGATCTCTTTCTTTGTGATCTTCTTCAACTCTTCTTTCAGCTTATCAACTTCCTGTCCACCTTTTCCAATGATGATTCCCGGACGGGCAGTGTGTATGGTTACGGTAACCAGCTTTAAGGTGCGTTCTATAACAATTTTTGATACACCAGCCTTTGATAAACGGGCGTTCAGATAATTACGAATCTGATCATCTTCAACCAGTTTGTTTTCGAAACGTTTTCCGCCATACCAGTTGGAATCCCATCCTCTGATGATGCCTAACCTGTTACCTATTGGATTTGTTTTTTGTCCCATTCAACAAAATATTATATAGTTGTTTATGCCTGCTGTGCAGTATTCTTTTCTTCAATTATGCGATTATCGATAATAACTGTAACGTGGTTTGAACGCTTACGTATACGGTGGGCGCGTCCCTGAGGAGCTGTTCTTATACGTTTTAATGAGCGTGCTCCGTCAACACCTATTTCCTTAATATACAGATTGGTGTTTTCCATACGGGTACCTTCATTTTTTGCCTGCCAGTTTGCCAGTGCAGAAAGAACAAGTTTATGCAAACGGTTGCTTGCTTCTTGTGGTGCATGATGTAGTACATGTAAGGCATGTTCTACTTTCATTCCCCGCACCATATCAGCAACAAGGCGCATTTTGCGGGGGGAAGTGGGACAATTGTTCAACTTAGCGAACGCTTCCTTCTTCCTAGCCTCTTTCATCATCTCGGCTCTGTTATGTTTACGTGATCCCATTGGTTTGTTCTTTCTTTATTTTTTACCTTTATCTTTACTACCGGCGTGGCCTCTGAATATTCGGGTCGGTGAAAATTCACCAAACTTATGTCCTACCATATTCTCAGTTACATATACCGGAATGAATTTGTTGCCATTATGTACAGCTATTGTCTGTCCAACAAAATCAGGAGAGATCATTGATGCACGTGACCAGGTTTTAATAACAACCTTCTTATTGGATGCTACAGCCTCCAATACTTTCTTTTCAAGTTTATAGTCTATATAAGGACCTTTTTTTAATGAACGGCTCATATTAAAATACTGTTATTGGTCAATTACTTCTTCCTTCTTTCTATGATATACTTGCTCGAAGCTTTCTTCGGATAGCGGGTTTTGTATCCCTTAGCCGGAATGCCCTTGCGTGATCTTGGATGTCCTCCTGAGGCTCTTCCTTCACCACCACCCATCGGGTGATCTACCGGGTTCATAACAACAGCACGGGTACGTGGCCTGCGACCAAACCAGCGTGTGCGACCGGCTTTACCAGATACTTCCAGGTTATGTTCTGTATTAGAAACCATACCTATGGTAGCTTTGCATGCCTGCAGAATCATTCTGGTTTCACCTGAAGGTAATTTGATGATAGCAAACTTTCCGTCACGTGACATAAGTTGAGCTGATGAACCGGCACTGCGAGCCATCTTTGCACCCTGACCAGGACGAAGCTCAATGTTATGTATTACTGTTCCGAAAGGAATTTCACTCAGATACAGTGAATTACCAATCTCCGGTTGTACTCCTTTACCTGCCAAAACCTGCTGACCAACTTTTAAGCCATTGGGAGCAACGATATATCTCTTCTCACCATCAGCATAAAACAGAAGTGCTATGCGTGCAGTGCGATTAGGATCATACTCAATAGTCTTGACTACTGCAGGAATATCTTCCTTATCACGCTTAAAGTCAATGATACGGTATTTCTGCTTGTGTCCGCCACCGATTGACCTTACGGTCATCTTACCATCATTATTTCTTCCTCCGCTGTTTTTCTTAGAAACCAGGAGGCTCTTCTCCGGACTGGTGGCTGTTATATCATCCAGGGCGCTGACTAATTTGAAGCGCTGGCTAGAAGTGGTCGGTTTGAATTTCTTTAAAGCCATTATCTTTAAATATTGCTATAAAAATCAATTGTTTCACCCTCAGCTAATGTTATGATAGCTTTCTTATAAGAACCTGAGTTCCCTTTAACTACACCGGTCTTAGTAAACCTGCTCTTGTTCTTGCTGGCATAGACCATAGTTTTTACTTCTCTAACATCAACTCCATATAATTCTTCTACAGCTTTTTTAATCTGTAACTTATTTGAGTCCTTCTTTACGATGAACCCGTAACGGTGGAGCTTTTCACCTAAGGCTGTCATCTTTTCCGTAACTACCGGCTTTATTATGATTCCCATCGTTCTTTGTATTAATGGTTTCTAATCTCAGCGCTAAATGCGGTGAATTAATTTTGAAATGTTTTTTCAATATCTGCTATCGAACCTTCCAGAATTATCAGGTTGTTAGCGCGAAGAATTTCGTATGTATTAAGATCTGAAGCCCTCATTACTCTGGCCTGACTTAAATTACGTGAGGACAGGTACAGATTGCTGTTGCTTTCGCTTAATACCAGTAGGGTTTTCTTTCTATTGAGATTCAATTTCTCGAGCATCTCAATGTAGTATTTGGTCTTTGGCTTATCAAAATTAGGATCTTCCAGAACTACAATATTATTTGATTTTGCCTTATAACTTAATGCAGATATACGTGCAAGTTCTTTAAGCTTTTGATTCAGTTTAAAAGTGTAATTTCTTGGACGAGGACCAAATACTCTGGCGCCACCGCGCATTAAAGGCGATTTTATGCTACCAGCTCTCGCTCCACCTGTACCTTTTTGTTTTTTCAGCTTGCGTGTACTGCCTGATACAGTCGATTTTTCTTTCGAACTGTGCGTACCCTGACGCTGATTAGCAAGGTATTGCTTTGTATCCAGATAGATGGCGTGGTCGTTGGGCTCGATATTGAATATCGAATCGTTAAGGGTTACTGTCCTTGCAGTTTTCTCCCCTTTTTTGTTATAAACTTCTAGCTCCATCGTTCAATTATTACATATGATCCGTTAGCACCGGGAATTCCTCCCTTTACCAATAACAGATTCTTTTCCTTAACTATTTTTACTATCTCAAGATTAATGATTTTCCTTCTCTTGCTGCCCATCTGACCGGCCATACGTATACCTTTAAATACGCGCGATGGCCATGAGGATGCTCCTACTGATCCCGGAGCTCTTAATCTGTTATGCTGTCCGTGGGTCTTTCCTCCAACACCATTAAAACCATGGCGGCGAACAACTCCCTGAAAACCTTTTCCTTTGGTAGTTCCAACTACATCAATATACTCACCTTCAACAAAAACATCAACTTCTACCTTTTCACCAAACTGTTTACGGTGTCCAGCTTCAAAACGGGTAAATTCTACAAGTTTCTTCTTGGGGGTAATTCCGGCTTTATCAAAGTGACCTTTCTCAGCCTTGGTTGTATGCTTTTCTTTCTTCTCTTCGAATGCAAGCTGAATGGCTTCGTACCCGTCTACCTCTTTAGTTCTGATCTGGGTTACAAAACAAGGGCCGGCTTCAATGACCGTAACTGGTACATTCTTGCCATTGGCATCGAATATACTGGTCATTCCGATTTTTTTTCCTATAATTCCTGACATTGCAGTATCATGTTAAATTTGATGATTCTTTTTTCAAACAGCACCTGGTGTAATTTGACTCTAACCTCACACTTTAATCTCAACTTCTACACCACTTGGTAATTCCAGCTTCATCAGAGCATCGATGGTTTTGCTGGTAGTACTGTAGATATCGAGTAAACGTTTGTACGAGTTTAATTCAAACTGCTCTCTCGATTTTTTATTGACAAAGGTTGACCTCAACACAGTGTATATCTTTTTATTTGTCGGAAGCGGAATTGGCCCGTTAACAACAGCACCGGTTGACTTCACGGTCTTTACGATCTTTTCTGCTGATTTATCAACCAGGCTGTGATCGTACGATTTCAGTTTAATTCTGATCCTTTGGCTCACGTTACTTTGAGTTTATTGATTTAATCTTTTCTTTATTTGATAAGGTATCCTTTAATCTTATATATAACTTCGTCAGTCAGTGACTGTGGTAATTCAGCATAATGCGAAAACTCCATACTCGAATTACCTCTGCCCGAAGTGATAGTACGTAAACTGGTTACATAACCGAACATTTCAGCTAAAGGCACATGTGCTTTAACTATCTGATAACGGTTCTTGTGTTCAATCCCGTCAACATTAGCACGGCGTTTATTAAGGTCGCTGGTAATTTCTCCAACGTACTCATCCGGAACATTGACTTCTAGTTTCATTACCGGCTCCATCAGAACATTCCGTCCCTTGCGCGCTGCTTCTTTAAAACCAACCTTTGCGCAAATTTCAAAAGCAAGTGAATCAGAATCTACAGAGTGGAATGATCCATCAATTAACCGCACTTTAAGGCTTTCAATACTGAAACCGGCAAGAACACCATTCTGCATTGCCACTCTGAAACCCTTTTCAATAGCCGGTATGTATTCTTTTGGAATGTTACCGCCTTTAACATCATTAATAAACTGTAAACCTCTTACTCCTTCATCTGCAGGTCCTATTTCAAATAAGATGTCTGCAAACTTGCCTTTACCTCCGTGTTGCTTTTTATAGACTTCACGGTGTTCAATTACAGTAGTAAGGGCTTCTTTATAAGCAACCTGAGGATTACCCTTATTAACTTCAATTTTAAATTCACGACGTAACCTGTCGGTAATTATATCCAGATGAAGCTCGCCCATGCCACTAATAACGGTCTGTCCGGTTTCTTCATCAATTTTAACGCTAAATGTTGGATCCTCTTCAGCCAGTTTAACTAATGATGCTTCCATTTTGTCCACATCATCCTGTGTTTTCGGTTCCACTGCAATGCTGATAACCGGCTCAGGGAAAGTAATTGATTCCAGAACTATCGGATGCTTTTCATCACAAATTGTATCGCCGGTCCGCAGCTCTTTAAAACCTACAAGTGCAGCGATGTCGCCTGCTTCAATCTTTTCGAGCGGGTTTTGTTTGTTGGCATGCATTTGCATGATGCGTGAAATGCGCTCCTTCTTGCCTGTTCCTGTATTAAGAACATAACTGCCTGATTGCAGTGTACCAGAGTATACTTTAACAAATGCCAGTCTTCCCACGTATGGATCTGTGGCAATTTTGAATACCAGGGCTGAAAAAGGTTCATCTGCTTCGGTCTTCCTTAATTCTTCCTGTTCCGTCTTAGGATTGATACCCTTTACTGATTCAATTTCAGAAGGATTCGGAAGATAAGAAATCACTGCATCAAGCAATGGCTGCACTCCCTTATTTTTAAAAGATGCACCACAAAGTACAGGTGTAATACGCTGTTCAATAGTAGCTTTCCTTATAATGCTCCGCATTTCTGAAGGAGTGATCGAATCATGATCGGCCATGAATTTATCAAACAGGCTCTCATCTTCTTCTGCAACACCTTCAATAAGGTTATTTCTGTATTCTTCAACTACATTCAGCAGATCTTCCGGAACATCGGTAACCGTGTACTTTACACCCAACGATTCGTCGGTATCATCCCAGATAATGGCACGCTTGGTAATAAGATCCACAACACCGGTAAAATTCTCTTCTTCACCGATTGGTATTTGAAGAGGAACCGGATTAGCGCCAAGTTTATCTTTTATCTGATGCAGAACCTCGAAATAATCAGATCCTGTACGATCCATTTTATTTACAAAACAGATACGGGGAACATTGTACTTATCGGCCTGTTTCCAGACGGTTTCGCTCTGAGGCTCAACTCCGTCAACAGCACTGAATATTGCAACAGCACCATCAAGCACTCTTAGTGAACGTTCAACCTCCACAGTAAAATCAACATGACCCGGTGTATCGATAATGTTGATCTTGTATTTCTCATTTTCTACGTCCCAGAATACGGTAGTAGCAGCTGAAGTAATAGTAATACCGCGCTCCTGTTCCTGAATCATCCAGTCCATGGTAGCGGTACCTTCATGTACTTCACCAATCTTATAACTCATACCAGTGTAATACAAAATGCGCTCCGTTGTCGTGGTTTTACCCGCGTCAATGTGCGCCATTATGCCGATATTGCGTGTATGTGCTAATTTATCCGACACTTTTTTGTTTGTATTACCTGCTTGTTATCTATATTAAAATACTAGAATCTAAAGTGAGAGAACGCCTTGTTGGCATCGGCCATACGGTGGGTATCTTCTTTTTTCTTGAAAGCTGCACCTTCTTCTTTGTAAGCGGCAAGAATTTCACCGGCTAATTTGGCAGCCATAGTTTTTTCATGACGTTTACGGGCGAAAAGTATCAGGTTCTTCATTCCGATAGAACTCTTACGTGAAGGGCGGATTTCTGAAGGAATCTGGAAGGTGGCACCACCTATACGGCGGCTGCGAACTTCTACATTTGGAGTAACATTGTTGAGTGCTTTCTTCCAAACTTCAAGACCATCTTCATTAGTCTTTTCTGATACAGTTGCAATGGCATCATAGAATATGCCAAATGCCAGGTTTTTCTTTCCTGTATACATAAGATTATTGACGAACTTAGTTACCAGTACGTCATTAAACTTCGGGTCAGGAAGAATGATTCTTTTTTTTGGTGTTGATTTCCTCATTGTTGTTTATATTCTTATCAGTTACCTGAAACCGGAATTATTTTTTACCCTTACCTTTTACCGGAGCAACAGCTTTACCGCCTTTCGGACGTTTGGTTCCATATTTTGAACGACGTTGGTTACGGCCATCAACACCCGATGTATCTAATGCACCCCTGATGATATGATACCTTACACCCGGCAAATCCTTAACCCTGCCACCACGAATCATTACGATTGAGTGCTCTTGAAGGTTGTGGCCTTCACCCGGAATGTATGCGTTTACTTCCTTGGTATTGGTGAGTCGAACCCTGGCAACCTTACGCATAGCTGAATTAGGCTTTTTAGGTGTGGTGGTGTATACTCTTACACAAACACCCCTTCGCTGAGGGCAACCATCCAGAGCAGGTGATTTGCTCTTGAAAGTCAACTTTGTACGTCCTTTACGAACCAATTGCGAAATTGTAGGCATATAAATACTTTTAAATTTTTGTTTAACGCTGCGTTACCCTATTTTTTTGGGACTGCAAAAGTACAACTATATTCTTATTAAACAATATGCTAAGAAAAAATAAATGGAAATTTACTTATTCCAGCATCCGGATTATAACGGGAGGAAAAATGATACCGGACAATATACAGGCTGCGCCATGTTTTTTCTAGACTTAATCAGCCTTCCAAACGAAGTGACCCTTTGGCCGTTTACTGATCGAAACCTATAGTTGTCTAAATTTATCAGGTTCCCTTGATTCGCTAAAATCTCAGAAATTTACAATTCAATGGCTTACCAAAATCTGGCTTACCCTTTAATTGAGGGTGCAAAGTTAACATAAAAAATGAAACAAACAACTGTAGTGGTCTAAAAAAATTGGACAGGAGTATAAATCATTTATTATATTTCTG
>CAZXQT010000027.1:0-37423 GCA_964643225.1 uncultured Lentimicrobium sp.
TTGCCAAGGATAAGAACATTCAGCTGAATGTACGCAATTACGATGCAGGTGCATATCTTATCAAGTTTATAACCCGTTCGGGCGAAAGCTTTGCTAAGAAAGTTGCAGTTACCAAATAATCGTTAAATCGATCTTCTTAAAGCGGGAGGCTGTCGTGAGGGACAGCCTCCCGCTTTTTTAGTGATAATGCTAAATCGGTGGGATCTGAAATCTTCTTATGTTCCGTTAATCCAATGATATGTATTTCCCAACGGGTAATAACCTGTTTAAATATAAAAAAATGTCTAATTGTTTAGGGTAGATCGTTTATTTTTTGTCTTTAATTTATATTAATAATAAAAAATCAATGAAATGATAAGGCTATTTTGTAAGTTAAAGGGTCTTCTGTTTGCTACAACGGCTGTTTCAGCGATTTCAGGTTTGGTTTTGTTTACTCCTCTTTGTTTTGCCAGTCCTGACAGGGAATCTGTAGTTAATTGGCAGAATGAGGTTGAAATAACGAATAGTTATAATTTGCCCTTTACAGAAGATTGGACTACCGGCTTATTTGAAACTAACGAATGGACTGTAACAGGTGCAAACTGGCAGATAGCCGGTCAGTCAGGAAATCCGGTTCCATGTGCACAATTCAATTATACACCTGTAGGCAGCGAATATGAGCAGGCTTTGGAAAGCCCTTATATTAATGGCGTAGGCATTGTTGATGGTAAGATAAAGTTTGACTTCCATTTGAAACATGCACTGCTTGATTCTTCAGAAACTGAAATGTTGACGGTTCAGGTTAATAGTGGTACCGGATGGATTCAGGTTTATCAGTTTACCAACTCAGAAGCATTTGACTGGACACCTCAGAGATTTGACATTACTAACATTGCTAAAGGCAATGTTTTTAAAGTAAGGTTTCTGGCAACAGGTGAAAATACCACTAACATTCTTAACTGGCAGATTGATAACATTCACATTTATCGCTCCTGTCCGGCTCCAACTAATCTTAATGTTTCTATTCCTGATCCAAACAACCATGGCGATCAGTTTTTGCTCGAATGGACAGATGCCGCCGGATTACCTGACAAATGGATCTACTGGGATAATGGAACCAATGACGATGCTATCGGTTTAACCGGTGGTGGAACATTCAATGTTGCTGCAAGGTTTACTTCTCAACAACTTGCTCCTTATACAGATAAAAGTTTAACCAAACTACGTTTATTTCCATATCAGGCCGGTGGTAGTATCGTGCTGAAAGTTTGGACTGGAGCAAATGCAGGTAATCTCGTATTACAACAACCCGTTGCTGAATACAATCCTGGTGTATGGAATGAGTTTATTCTAAACACTCCTGTAGCTATATCTGGTTTAACCGAACTGTGGATTGGTTACACCATAATACATCCTGATTATGTTTATATAGCAGGTTGTGATGCAGGACCAGCAGTAGCAGGTTATGGTGACATGATATCAGAAGACGGTTCAGTATGGCAATCTATGGCAATCGCTTACGGTCTGAATTACAACTGGAATCTCCAGGGCTGGGTTGAGACATTTGACGGCGTATATGTACCACTTGTGCCACAGGCTGATCTTTCAACCTATGGTTCCACAGGTAACGTTGTTGCAGGTAATCTGCCACAACTGCCGGGTGCTACCGTTGCAGCTGACGCTAACAAGAGACCTGCTGAATTAGTTGGTTACAACGTATATCGTAGTATTGATGATGTTTCAGATTCCCTGATTGCAACCACCACAGAAACTTTTTATCTTGATACAGACGCTAATATTTCAATTCCTTACGCTAGTTGGTGTTATACAGTTACTGCTTTATATGAGGATTGTGAGTCAGTTCATGCTGGCCCTATGTGCGATATAATTCTGAATTCACAGGGTAACATTCGCGGTTCAGTGAATATTTACCCAAACCCATCCAGTACTTTAACCAATATTGACCTTTCCAGCGAAATAGTTCAGATGATAGTTTATAATTTCTCAGGCCGGGTTGTTCATGAGCAGATCATTGCCGAGGAAAAGACTATTCAGCTGAATGTACACAATTACGATGCAGGTGCATATCTTATCAGGTTTATAACTCGTTCGGGTGAAAGCTTTGCAAAGAAAATTACAGTTGCCAGATAAAATTACAGTTGCCAGATAATCGTTAATTAAAGAGGCTGCCTTTGCAGGCAGCCTCTCGTGCGAAAACCATAACAATTTATGGTCGGGGGGATCGCATTTTTATCTTTAGAATGGGGTGCATTCTATTTCATGTCTTGATCTTGTATTTCGTGGTGAGAAGCCTGAATAGGAACCCTTTCTGTCGAACATATTAAACTCATCGAGTTCGAAGGTGATGGTAATCTCATGCGAACATCCGGTGCCAGTTCTGATTTCTGTTAATACAAAGTCGTATGAGTAATTGATCTTCATGCGTGTATTATCAGAAATATTGGCATTAAGACCAAGCAGGAAGATAAGATCATTGGATTTAACAAGTTCTGTTGTTCTGTTTCTGAACCACATACCGGCATAGATGGATGACTTTAACAAATTCATACCCAGTGCATAGGTTCTGAAGTTGGCCTGAGATTCATAAATAAATCCAGGATTGAATTTGAACTTATTCGACTTGTCGTTTCTCTTAAAGTATGGACCACCGGAGTTGCCATCGATTTCAAAAACCATATCTCCGGTAATTGCCATCTTTCTTGGCAATGGAGCAGTAAGGCCGAGGAATGATTCATTCGGGCGGAACAAATGGTGTACGGCAAGACCAAAGGTTCCCTGAATAGCGCTGAATGTGCTGGTGCTTTCAGAAAACCTGAATACTCCACCTGCAGCAAAGTCAGGGTAAAAAACGTTGCCACCGTTTGCTGGAACCTGAAAGTTTGTTTCGTAGATGTTGCCATAGATCGGATCAAGCTGATCTGTAAACACCAGGTTATCCCAGTTAATGCCTTTCTGAACAAAAGATGTCATTATACCTACCTGCGAAACCATGTTTTCCTGCAGATTAATTCTAACGGCAGTGGATAAGCCTACCATGTTTGTTTTCATAAATCCGGTACCGGCATTATCATTCATCACTACTAATCCTAATCCTCCTGAACCTGGTATACTTCTCTCAGCGAAGTCCATGCTGAAAGTGTAGTTTCTCAGTTCGCCCGGTAGTTCAGGCCACTGATCACGTACATTAAAGCTTGCTCTCAAACCGGGTGATAGTCCAACAACAGCAGGATTGTAGTATTGTGATGCGTTATAGAACTGGCTGAACAGAGGATCCTGAGCTTTAGCGCTAAGAACCATCAAAACTGAACAAAGGGTAATTATGGTTGATTTTAAAGTTTTCATCGTCTTTTTCTTTAGCTGTTAATCCTCTGATTATCTGATCAAATGTAGTGTACCGTATGCCTTTCCAGGTATTTTATCGTTCTTGCCGATGCTACTGCCATCCCAGATGGTTCCGTCTTTGAATACCGCGGAGGCTTTCCACATATAAGTGTCCTGATGTAGCAAACTACCGTTGTATACGCCGTTCCATCCTTCAGCGGGTGATCCGTCTTCATCCAGTTTATTAGATGTCCACAGTAAATTACCCCAGGTGTCGAAAATCTCGATCTTATAACTCTGAAGATTGGTTCCAACAGGCTTAAATAAACGTACTTCCTCATTTGGATTGTTTGGCGAGAAGGCATTTGGTATCCAGAGACCTTTGAAGAGCATGGTGTACTCGATTGTTGTGGTATCGGGACATCCGTATTCATTCAAAGCAATGAGAGAAATTGTATAGTCGCCATCTTCAGCTAATGTTACTACAGGATCGATTTCGAACGATGGACTGCCGGTTCCGAAATCCCATTCGTAAGCTGTTGCTCCAATAGATCCGTTGGTAAAGGATATCTGACCCTGTATATTTTCGTAGTTATCAACATAAGAGAATGCACTGGTTGGTTTCGGGAATACGGTAAGCGATTTGCTCACTGTATCAGTACATCCGTTTGCATTAACAACCATCAGTTCCACATTGTATTCCCCTGTCTGAGTAAAGATGTAGACCGGATTCTGAACACCTGCAAGTCCAAGAGTGCTCACAGAGTCGTTAAATCTCCACCACCATTGTTCAATAGATGCATCTGCACTGTCGCTCAGGTCGGTAAATTGTGTTGTATTATTCATACATGCCAGGTCATAACTAAAGTCAGCAACAGGCAGGTAATTTACTTTTACTTCGCGCGAAATTGTGTCAGTACATCCAAACTCGTTAGTTACAGTTAACATTGGTCTGTAAGATCCGGCTTTGGTATACAGGTAGGCCGGATTACGGATAGATGTTGTGTCGACCAGTGATTGCAGATCATCGAAATCCCAGCTCCATGATACGATTTTTGACTGCTCCCATGTAGACAATTCGCTAAAGATGGTTGTGTTGTTGAGACAAACATCGGCGGTGCTGAAATCTGCATTTGGTGATGTTAACACCTGAACTGTCTGAATAATGGTATCGGTTATTGTTGTACCTGATACCAGGGTTGAAACAACCAGAGATACGTTGTAAGTGCCACTGTTCTCATAGGAATGTTCTACTGTAGCCTGGAATTCGGTGTAGGATAAAGTATTGCCATCACCAAAGTCCCACATCCAACTGCTGATTGGATTGCCACAAACTGATCTGTCTTCAAATGTCAGGATGTGTCTTTCGCAGATCAGGGTGTCCGTTTGGATAAAGTCAGCCTGGAGGCATGGCATTTTATCCACGGCAAGTGTAAGAGAATTGCTGCAACCTTTAGCAGTAACGGTTGTAAGCGTGATGTCGAATGTACCTGTGGTAGCATAATAATGCGAAGCATGGCCGGGAGCTGAGTTAATTGTATCAACAACTCCGTCACCATAATTCCATATCCACTGTACTATATCACTGCCATTACCTGATGAGAGGTCGGTGAAGTATAATGTACTATCGCATGCCCCTGCTTCAACAGTGAAGAAAGGTCTGGGCAGTTCTACGATTTCCAGATTAGTATATACTGTGGTTGTACAGTTATTAATGTCGGTTGCTGTAAGGGAAACACGATAGGTGCCGATACCGGTGAAGAGGTGCAGCGGGTTCTTTAGGGTTGAAGTATTGTGAATGCCTGAAGCTATGTCATCAAAGTTCCATACAAATTCAACCAGTGAATCATTTGCCGGGGCAATCAGAACAGGATTGAACCATGTAGAATCACCCATACATGTTTCAGTATATTCAATATCAACCTGCAGACCGGCAGGAACGCATACTTCCTGAGTTGTTGTATCAACGCAGCCACGCATATCGGTTACTATAAATTTTACATTATAGCAGCTATCGGTATGGTAGAAGTTATGGTACGGGTTTTGCAAACTGGAGTAGTAATATGGTTCAAACTCCCATGACCAGCCTGTGATGGCGCCCATGTAGGATGTTGACTCATCATTGAAAGTTACCGTTCCGTTGAGACATGCATTGGTTGTGTAAGAGAATGCAGCTTCCGGATTTGGTACTATCTGAACCGGGATAGTGGTTGTTGATGAACAGCCGGATTCAGTTGTTGCAGTTAAGGTGACATTATATATGCCAGGTTCACTGTAAGTGTAATATGGGTGCTGCAAACTGGAAGTATCTGATCCGGGTACTGCATTTGGATCACCGAAGTTCCAGCTCCAGCCGGTTATTGCTTCGCCTGAAATTACATAGGTAAAGTCGGTGAATGCTGTCATATTGCCAGTACAGGTCACCGCTGCAGTGAAGGCGACTGTTGGTTCAGCCCCAATAACAACCGGTTGAGTTACTGATGTAATGCATCCGTTAAGGTTAGTGATAGTTAAGGTTACATTATAAGTGCCGTACATGCTGTATACATGGGTTGGAGTAGGCAATGCAGAAGTAGTGCTGCCATCGCCAAAGTCCCATAACCATGATGCTATATTTGACAGGTTCATTACCGAGCTATCGGGTTCAAATTGTACCTGGGCACCTGCGCAACTGTTAGAATAATTGAAAGCAGCTACGTCAGCAGGGGTTACTGTTAACACCTGTGAGATAGTATCCTGGCAACCTGCCACACTGGTTACAGTTAGTAATACAGTATAATTGCCCTCTGTAACATAGGTATGAACCGGATTCTGAAGGTTAGAAGTATTGTTTGGTCCTGATAACGGGTCGCCGAAATTCCAGCTCCACTGGATTATCTGTGAGCCACCATTTGTGCTGGTAAGGTCAGTGAACTGAACTGGAGTTCCAAGGCAGCCTGCTTCGTATTCGTAGTTAGCAGTCGGTCCGGTTATTATGTCAATCTGATGTGAAACTTCTGCGTCACAACCTTCCAGGTTAGTTACCGTGAGGGTTACAATGTAAGCTCCGGAGCTTGTATAGGTATGTGCTACATTTTGATTAGCCGGAGACACAATAGTTGTGTCGTTTCCGTCGCCAAAATCCCAATGCCATGTAGTAATAGAACTGGCCACTGCGATTGACATATCGGTGAACTGTACTTCACTTCCTGAGCAGGATGGTGCGGTGTAGGCAAACATAGCTACCGGAGTCGGTATTACATTTATCAGACTGGTTTTGCTTGCTGTGCAGCCTGCTGTATCGGTTATTGTTAAAGTAACCTGATACTCACCTGCTGTTGCATAGATATGGTCTGGATCAATTACATTAGAAGTAGTGCCATCTCCAAATTCCCATAACCAGCTTAATGTACCACTGACATTTACAAGCGTTGAGCTGACAAAGGATACCGTATCGCTTGCGCAACCGGATGTTGCAGTAAAGTCAACCACAGGAGCAGGATTAATTACCACAGTTTTCGATATAGTATCGGTGCAACTGTTTGATGTGGTTATTGTTAGTAGTACTGTGTATGTGCCTGGCTGGTTGTAGATGTGAGAAGGATTAATAAGGCTTGAATTATTACCGGTGCCTGATGCAGGATCACCAAAGTCCCATGCCCAGTTAATAATCTGGCCACCACCGTTTGCCTGAGAAAGATCGGTGAAGTTTGTTGCTTCGCTGAGGCATGCAGCATCAAAAGTAAAGTTGGCAACCGGATTCGGCAATATGGATATAGTCCGTGTAACTTCATGTTCACAACCCAGGCTGGTAATTACATTCAGTGTGACATTAAATGTGCCTGAATTAGCATAGGTATGAGAAACATTTGGATCGTCGGGGAAATTAACAGTTGCTGTATTTCCGTCTCCAAAATTCCAGTTCCAGGTTACAATATACCCTTGTGCGCTCGATGACAAGTCGTTGAATACAACCTCACTCTGGAAACAGGCCGGTTCAGTATAGCTAAAGTATGCTATTGGTGAAGGGCTAACAGTAACGAGTTTGGTAATAGTATTCGAACAGCCTGCGGTATCGGTAATTGTCAGTGTAACATTGTAGTCACCTGCTGCAGTGTAAAGGTGCTGAGGATCCTGCAGGTTTGACTGGCCACCGTCACCAAATTCCCAAAGGAAGTTTGCAATACTGTTCAGGTTAATTACTGTAGAATCAGCATAAAAACTGGTAGCGGTATTAGCACAGGCAGTTTCATAGGTAAAGTCAACAGGAGGCGCTACACCAGCATTAACCTGTTTGGTTATGGTGTCTGAACAGTTATTGAAGTTTACAACATACAATGTAACTGTATAGATACCAGGAGCAGAATATACATGCTGTGGATCTTCAAGGTTTGAAGTATTGAAGATACCTGAACCCGGATCACCAAAATCCCAGCTCCATGACACTATATTGCCTGCACCATTCGGATACGATGCGTCCTGGAAGTCTACTACTGCATTTTCGCAGGAAGAAGAATAGTAGAAATTAGCAACCGGATTTGGAGTTACAGTTACCTGTGAAGCATACGAGTTTTCGCAACCAAAGGAATTTGTAACGGTTAGGGTTACTTCATAGATTCCCTGTGCAGCATAGGTATGTGCAACGTTAGGATTATTTGGGAATAATACCGTGTCATTGGCAGTTCCATCGCCATAATTCCATACCCAGGTGGTAATGTATCCGTTTTCAGTGGAAGATAAATTGATAAACTGAGTTTCGCTTCCAAAGCAGTTTGGTGTTTCAACGCTGAAGAAGGAAACAGGAGTACTTTGAATCTGTACGATATGTGAAACTATCACCTGGTTTCCAAGAGTGTCGGTAGCAGTTAGGGTTACTGTGTAGTCACCTATCGCTGCAAAGGTGTGTACAGGGTTCATCACATTCGAGTAGAATCCGTCGCCAAAGTTCCAGTGCCATGTTGCAATTTCACCAGTTGGTGTCAGGTTTTCATCTACGGTAAAGTATGTTGGCTGGCCAACGCATACACTTTCCCATGTAAAGTCAACTTCCGGATTCTGGTTAATGTAGATAACCATCTGGTCGCTGAATGTTCCACAACCCAGGTAACTTTCTGCTGTAAGTATAAGGGTAACAGATCCATTGGCAATATCCTGTTCACTCGGTACGTAGGTAGGAGTGAAGGTGTTTTCGCCGGTAAGTGTACCTGTTCCGGTAGTTGTCCAGATAAAGCTTTCTGCATTATTTACAAAGGCACCCGAAACAGTATGTGAACATGACTGGCAGATGGTTACATCCGGGCCTGCTTCTATAGTAGCGGTTGGTGTAATATTAAGCACCTGAGAGTCAGTAAAGTCTGCACATGGAGGATTCGATGCAATCAGGGTCAGAACTACGCTTTGCGCAATTACATCAAGCTGACTTGGTATATAGGTTGGAGTCAGAGTGTTTCCATTAAGGAAGAATCCGGATCCTGAAGTTGCCCATGTTATAGTTGAATAATTAGCTGCTGAAGCATCTGTTATTACATACTGTTCACCCTGACAAATAGTATTGTCTGAACCTGCATTTGCTGTTGATTCCTGATTAATGATAAGCATCATGGCATCCGAGTTGCTTCCTGAGCAAGGAGCTGCAGAAGTACCGGTAAGTGTAAGGGTAACACTACCGTTGGCTATATCCGCCGGGCTTGGCGAATAAACAGGGTTAATAATAGCAGGATTGCTGAATGTTCCGCTTCCGCTGGATGTCCAGAGTATGCTGCTGCTTAACATAGCATTTGCAGCAGTTATCTGGAAGTTTGATCCTTCGCAGGTAACTCCGTCAGGACCGGCATTTACAATGGCTTCCGGCTGAATGGTCAGTACCATGTGATCGGTAACTGCCGGGCAGCCTGCATTGGATGCGGTTAACGTAAGTGTAACCGAACCGGCGAGCACATCAGCATTTGAAGGCATGTAGGTTGGTGCCAGTGTATTAGCATTAAGCCATGTTCCTGTTCCGGTGCTGCTCCACTGAGTACTTACAAAATTCGTGGCATAGGCACCGGTCAGAATATGGTAAGAACCAGCACAGATAGTTGCATCTTCACCTGCATAAGCAGTAGGCATCTCATTAATTACCAGAGTTTTTGTTACCGTAACCGGATTGTTGCACGGAGCAACAGGATATGCTGTTAACGTAAGTATAGCGCTTCCGTTTGCCAGATCCTGTGGTCCGGGCAGGTATATAGGTTCTATTGTTGTTGCATTAATAAGTTGTCCGTCGCCACTGGCTACTGCCCACTGCAATGAGGAATAGTTAGCAGCTGAAGCACCTGTAACCTGCGATGGCACGTAGCAAATCTCCAGGGTTCCACCTGAATTCACTGTAGGATTGGAATTGATGGTCAGTACCATGTAGTCCGATACCTGTGCGCATCCGTAGGCGGTTAATGTCAGGTTAACGGTACCTGCCAGTACATCGGCAGCTGATACGGTATAAACCGGATTCAGTGCTCCCGGATTGTCAAATGTTCCGGTTCCTGAAGTTGTCCAGTAAACAGAAGCAGCATTGGTATAGCTGGCCCCAGTAATCTGGTAAACAGGTCCTTCGCATATTGTATTATCTGTGCCTGCATTAACTAATGGAAGCGGTGTAACATTAACATTGATAATGTTTGAAGGAAGTGTAGCACATCCGTTGATATCGCTTACTACAACATAGTATGCGCCAGCAGTGGCTACTGTGATATTTTGTGTGGTTTCTCCATTAGACCATGCATACTGTGCATATCCTGAAGGAGCCGATAAGGTAACAGACTCTCCCTGGCACAGGTCAGTTGATCCCGAAGCAGTGATAACTGGTGCTTCCATTGGAGGATACACTAAGATACTTATTACGTTTGATGGCTCGCTGGTGCATCCGTTTTCATCGGTAACAATTACAGAGTAATCACCGCTTTGTGCAACTGTGATTGTTTGTGTTGACTGACCATCAGACCATATATAAGAAGCAAAACCAGCAGGAGCTGAAAGAACAACGGTATTGCCGAAGCAGAATTCCGTTGGTCCGTTTGCTGTAATTACCGGAATAATGGGATCATTAACAGTTACAGATACTATAGATGAGTTCTGACTGCTGCAGCCACTTGCGTTTGTTCCGGTTACGTAGTAGTTACCAGACTCAGTTACCACAATACTCTGTGTAGTAGCGCCGTTCGACCACAGATAGGAATTAAAACCATCGGATGCTGTTAGTATAACTGTTTCTCCACTGCAGAGTGTTACAGGACCGGCAGGTGTGATTTCAGGAGCTGCAGGGTAGGGGCTAACTGTAATGGTAGCCGGAGCAGAAGCCTGACTCATACAGTTTTCTGCATTACCAACCTGCACTGTATAATTACCAGCAGCAGTTACTGTAACTGACTGGGTACTCTCACCATTCGACCAGAGATAGTAGCTATATCCCGCAGGGGCGGAAAGAACAACATCTTCTCCTTCACAAATTGTGAGCGGACCGTCAGCAGTGATAACCGGCACTTCAGGAATTTCGTTTGCAGTTACTGTAATAGGTTGTGAAGGCTCACTGACACAACCGATACCATCGGTAACAACTACAAAGTAAGTACCTGAAGTTGTAACGGTTATGCTTTGTGTTGTAGCACCAATATTCCAAAGGTAGGATGCGAACCCACTTTCGGCTGTTAGTATTACACTTTCTCCTTCGCAGAAACTGGTTGAACCGGTTATTGCAACTTCGGGAATGTCAAGAATGTGTACATCAACAGATATTATATGCGATGCGAGGCTGATACAACCATTTGCATCCGTAACAACCACAGAATAATCGCCTGATACAGAGACTGTAACAGATGGTGTTGTTTCACCATTGCTCCATAAATATGCAACATATCCTGCAGGAGCAATGAGTTGAACGCTTCCACCTTCACAGAACTGCGTAGGTCCGTTGGCTGTAATTACCGGTTGAGCCGGTAATGGCAGCACGTTAACCGGAAGTGAAGATGGTAAAGCTGACTGGCAGTTGTTGGCTGCTGTAACAGTAATATTACCTGAGGTAGCTGCTACACCAAAGCTAACAGTAATGGATGTGGTTCCGTTGCCGGAAACTATGGTTGCACCGGATGGTACAGTCCACTGGTAAGTTGTAGCGTATGCGGCCGGAAGAACAGAATAAACAACATTTGAGGTGTTGGCGCAAATTTCCTGAGGTCCTGTAATCAGGCCTGTATTAGCCGGAGCAGGAAGAATATTGATACTCAGGCTGCCGGTTGTACCTGTTCCGCAGGCACTTGAAGGAGTAACGAAGATATTTCCTGATACGGCTGTTGTGCCATAATCAACGGTAATACTTGATGTTCCGTTACCCGAAACTATGGTTGCACCTGCAGGAACAGTCCATGCGTAATTTGTTGCATACTGTACCGGAGGTGTTACGGAATATATAACGGATGTTTGACCTGCGCATACTTCCTGAGCACCTGATATAGTTGCAAGGCCGGCAGGTAATGAACTGATGGTCAGCATCATGTTATCTGTTGATGATCCCAGACATGGTGCTGAACCATTCACTGTCATACTCAGAATTACATAACCTGCAATACGGTCAGCATTACTTGGTATATAGGTTGGATTAAGCGTAGTGTTATTTATCAGGGTTCCGCTGCCGGTTGATGACCAGTTTATGGTAGTAGCACCAATAGCACTGGCACCCGTAACGGTAAAGTTTACACCGAAACATATTTCAGCATCAGGGCCTGCATTTGCAGCCGCACCATCAGCGAAAGTAAGCAGCATTTCATCAGAAACACTTCCTGAACAAGGACTCTGGGGTATAACAGTGAGTGATAAAATAACGTTTCCTGCACTGTAATCGTCAAAACTCGGAATATAAGTAGGGGTAAGTGTATTACCGCTGACAAATGTACCTGTTCCGGTCGATGCCCAGATAATTGCTGCAGCGTTAGTTGCAGAAGCACCGTATACAGTGAAGCTGGTTCCCTTACAAATCTGTGCATCCTGTCCTGCATAAGCAGTTGCAGGAGATGATATGGTAAGTACCATATTATCGGATGCCACATTGAAACATGGTGCACTTCCCTGTACCTGCATTGTCAGTATTACTGAGCCTAGAGCTATATCACCTGCACTTGCAGTGTAGGTTGGATTTAAGGTATTTTGATTGGCAAACGAGCCGCTTCCGGATGTACTCCATGAAATGTTACCATTTGTGCTTGCTGATGAAGTTGTAACAGTAAAAGATGTTGAACCGCAGGTAGATCCGTCTAATCCTGCATTTGCCATTACTGCCTGACCTATGGTAAGAATCATATTATCAGCTGCCTGATTATTACATGGTGCCTGACCGTTAACAGTTAATGTCAGGGTAACAGAGCCTGATAACCTGTCAAGTGCGCTTGGAGTATACACTGCATTGAGCTGTGTTGCATTTACAAATGAACCGCTTCCTGAGGTTGACCATACCAGGCTGGCATAATTCTGTGCTGTAGCATAGGCAAGCTGGTAGGTGTCACCACATGCAACAGCGTCAGGGCCGGCATTTGCAACAGGAAGTTTATTTATAGTAACAACAAGGTAATCAACGGCTGTTGTATTGCATGGAGCTGAACCAGTTGCTGAGAGTGTCAGAGTAATATTACCTGCGGCTATATCGCCTGTACTCGGATAATATATTGGATTCAATGCAGTGTTGTTGCTGAATGTTCCGGTTCCGCTGGTTGACCAGGTTAACGAAGCATATCCGGTAGCAGATGCATTGGAAATGACAACATTCTGATTTTCGCAGACGGTAATATCAGCGCCGGCTGAAACTACCGGACCTGGTGTCAGGTTAATAACCATAACATCAGTCACTTCCCCTGTACATGGTGCATTGGCGTATGCATGCAGCGTCAGGGTTACCTGTCCTGCATTTATGTCGTTCTGCGAAGGAGTGTATAACGGAGTTAAACCTGTCTGGCCAAGGAGTGTACCTGTGCCATTGGTAGTCCATAACAAAGAACTGTACTGAGAAGCACTTGCAGTTGTTATCTGCACCGGTGCAGCACCGCACGATGAAATGTCGTTACCTGCATTAGCCGTTGGTTGTGTGTTGAAATCTAACCTCATGGCATCTGAAACAACGGTGTTACAGAGATTCACACCGGTTACAGTCATTGTTAAGGTAACAAAGCCTGAACTTAGATCGGTTGCACTGGGGTAATATGTTGGATTCTGTGCTGCAGAGTTAGAGAATGTTCCGGTACCAGAAGTGCTCCACGAAATAGCTGAGTAACTGGTAGCGAAAGCATCGGCCAGTGTGTAGCTTACATTTCCGCATGTAGCGTTATCTGCACCAGCAAATGCCTGTGGCTGCTGAGTAAAGCTAAGTACCACATTGTCACTTACCTGACCTGTACATGGAGCTGTTCCGGTTGCTGTAATAGTTAAAGTAACGCTTCCGGCAGTAATATCTTCCAGACTTGCCAGATAGGTTGCATTTACTGTATTGCCATTTATGAACGAACCATTTCCAGAGGTTGACCACTGTATGTTACTGTAATTAGAAGCTGAAGCATCAGCCAGTATATGCGATGATCCGCAGATAGTCTGGTCAGTGCCTGCATTTGCCTGTGCAGGTGTTCCAATCGTAATGATCATGTTGTCGGTTACAGATTGAGTACAGGTTCCTGCCGGGAATGCAGTCAGGGTGATTGTAACACTTCCCGAAGCAATATCATTAGAACCGGGAAGATAGGTTGGTGTTAGAGTGGAGGCATTGGTAAATGAACCATCACCCGATGTGCTCCATGTAAAGAGGGAGCTGTATGTTGCGTTGCCGCTGAGTTGTATAGCATTATTTCCGCATACTGCCTGATCAGCACCTGCATTGACTATCGGATTTCTGTCAATACTCAATGTCATTGCATCGGTAATTACCGTACTGCATGGAGCAGTGGAGGTTGCGGTTAAAGTTAACACCACACTTCCGTTGGCAATGTCTGATGCACTTGGTGTGTAGGTTGGATTAATTGTGTTTTGTCCGCTGAAGGTCCCTGATCCCGAAGATGTCCAGCTGATGGTTTCATAATCAGAAGCAGAAGCTGTTGTAACCTGAAATACAGAACCCTGACAAATACTTTCGTCAGTACCTGCGTTTGCCTGGGCAACCTGATTAATTGTCAACACCATAAAGTCGGTAGCTTCTGTGCTGCAAGGTGCAGTACTTTGTGCGGTCAGTGTCAGGTTAACATATCCATTTTCTATATCTAATGCTGATGGAATATACGTTGGTGTAAGCGTTGCAGGATTCAGGAAAGAACCGCTGCCACTGGTACTCCACATTAAGGAGCTATAGCTGATTGCTGATGCGCCCGCAACTACAAATGAACTTTCGCATGTTACTGCATCTGCTCCTGCATTTACCACAGCTTGTTTTGATATTGTAAGTGTGAGGTTATCCGAAACCGGAGTATTGCACGGAGCTATAGCTTCCCCTGTAAGGGTGAGGGTTACAACACCTGCATTCACATCTGCAGTGCCCGGTGTATAAACCGGATTCAGAGCATGGATATTGCTGAACGTTCCTGTACCTGAGGTACTCCAGGTGATATTTGATGTATTGACTGAAGTAGCGCCATTTACCTGGAAGGTGGTATTTTCACAGATTGAACCATCGGTTCCTGCCGAAACAACCGGACCTTCGCTGAAGGTAATGGTCATGACATCCGTTGCTGATAACAAACAAGGTGCAACTGATGTAGCAGTTAAGGTTAGTTGTACCGATCCGTTTGCCAGGTCGAGCATACTTGGTGTGTATGTTGGTGTCAGGGTGCTGGCATTCGACAATGTGCCGGTTCCTGAAGTAGTCCATAACAGAGTGGCATAGTTGCTTGCTAAAGCGCCATTTATGTTAACGCTTGCTTCACATGCAGTGATGTCAGGCCCGGCATTGACTACAGGAGAGGTAGTAAATGATAGCGTTACCATATCGCTTACAGTACCTGTGCATACCCCATTTGCATTTGCAGTTAAAGTAAGTATTACTGAACCGTTTGCAATGTCCTGTGCTCCCGGAGTGTAGGTTGCATTTACAATAGCCGGATTCATGAATGTACCATTTCCTGAAGTGCTCCACATAACAGAGGAGTAGAAGTTGGCGGAAGCAGAACCTGCAGTGTATACCTGTCCGGCACAAACATTTGTATCGTCACCTGCATTAACAGTTACCATGCGGTTGATAGTGAGAATCAGTTCGTCAGAAGCCTGAGCCGGGCAATCGTTTGTTCCTGCCACAGTTAAGGTAAGTGTTACAGTTCCATTGTTAATATCTGCCGGGCTGGGAATGTAAGTCGGAGCCAGTGTATTACTGTTGTGGAAGCTTCCTGTACCATTTGTGGACCAGATATAGGATAATCCGGAGGTAGCAGTTGCACCCGAAACTACAAAAGTCTGTCCTTCACATATTGTTCCGTCAATTCCTGCGTAAGCTTCAGGTGACTGACTTATGCTGAGAATCATATAGTCGCTGACCTGATTATTACATGGCTCGTCAGACCAGGCGGTAAGTGTGAGGGTTACAGTTCCTGCAGTTATATCTTCCACACTCGGGATATATGTAGGTGTGAGAGAAGATGGGTTAAGTATCTGACCCGAACCTGTAGATGTCCATAAAATGGAACTGAATGCTGAAGCTGTGGCAGATGAAACGGTATAGCTTTCATCTTCACATATCGAGTCATCGTTACCTGCATTAACAACCGCTGATGGTACCAGTGTCAATGCCATCTGATCGGAAGCCGGTGCAGCACATGGTCCTGAAGGATTTCCTGTTAATGTTAAAGTAACACCGCCTGCAGCAAAATCAGCCATGCTTGGAGTGTAGGTTGGAGTGAGAGTTCCGTTACCTGTAAATGTTCCGGAGCCTGAACTGGTCCAAAGCAGTAATGATGTGTTTGCTGCGGTAGCGCTGGTCACGGTGAAACTCTCTCCCTGACAAATAAGGGCATCAGCACCTGCATTTACAACCGGTGCCTTAACAAAGGTTAATATCTTTTGCGATGTAGCTTCGCCGAAACATGGTGTTCCACCGTTTGCAGTGAGAGTAAGAGTAACCGAACCGGTTATTATATCCTGCGCACTTGCAGTATACTGAGGTGTGAGGGTACCCGCATTAATCAGAGTGCCGGTGCCCGAAGATGTCCACACAATGGTGGTATAGTTTTGTGCAACAGCATCAGAAACAGTATATGTATTTCCTTCACAAACAGAAGCGTCAGCACCTGCACTGGCAGTAACCTGCTTAACAAAAGTGAGCAGCATATCGTCAGTATCTTCTGCGCATGGAGGTACACCAAGAGCATGCAGTGTAAGGGTTACATAACCTGTAAGTAAGTCTGAAGCACTTGGTGTATAGATTGGCGTCAGTGTATTGCCTGCACTGAAGGAACCGGTTCCTGAAGTTGTCCAGTTAACCGCATTGTAATCCATAGCTGAGGCAGTACTTACTGTGAATGTTGTGCCTTCACAGATAGTTGCATCAACACCTGCATTTGCTGTTGGGCCCTCATTGAACTGAAGAACCATGAGGTCACTTACCGTCTGATTACATGGATATGCAGAAGTTGCTGTTATGGTCAATACAACCTGGCCTGCCTGATAATCGGCTGCACTTGGTGTGTATACAGGATTTATCAGTTGCGGGTTGGAGAATTGTCCACTTCCACTGGTTGACCATAAGATGGTTTCATAATTAGTTGCAGTAGCTGTAGATAAAGTGTAACCTGCACCGAAACATACTGTTGCATCAGTACCGGCACTTACCTGAGCATTTTTATTTATGATGATAGTTTTTGAATCAGAAACATTTCCACAGGGAGTCATTCCGGTAGCCGTCATTGTCAGAGTAACAGAACCGTTTAATGCATCCTGTGCAGAAGGTGTGTACGAAGGATTTAATCCGTTTGCTCCCGTCAATACTCCTGAACCATTTGAAGTCCAGTTAATGAGGACATAATTAGCAGCCTGAGCGTCAGTAACCGTATAGGTTCCATCTTCACAAACAGCGTCATCAGCGCCTGCATTAACTGTAACTTCTTCATGGATTGTCAATATGAAGTAATCTGAGGGGGCAGTTGTACATGGTGAGTTGCTTAGAGCAGTGAGCGTAAGTATCACGCTTCCTGCAGCAGCATCCTCAGCACTTGGGGTATAAGAGGGGTTAAGTAAGCTTGTATTAGAGAACTGACCGGATCCGCTGGTTGACCAAACCAGGCTTGCCTGATTTGAAGCGGTAGCTCCGGTAATATTGTAAACACCATTGCTGCATACAACACCGTCCTGGCCTGCATCAACTATCGGCAGAGCCTTTACGGTAACCACCTTGGTGTCAGTAGCTACAGTAGCACATGGGGCAGCACTGGTAGCAGTTAAGGTTAGTGTAACAGTGCCTGCAACAACATCTTCTGCACCAGGATAATAGGTAGCATTTAATGAATTTCCGTTAATGAAACTACCTGTTCCACTGGTGCTCCAGTTTATAGTTGCATAATTTGCTGCAGTTGCATCCGAGATGATCAGACTGCCTGCCTCGCAAACACTTGCATTGGCTCCTGCATCTGCAGTTGCGTTGCGGTTAACGGTAAGTACGAATGAATCGCTTGCGTTTCTGGCACATGGTGCTTCAGATACTGCAGTGAGAGTAATGGTAACAGAACCTGAAGCAATATCTGCAGAACCCGGGAAGTATTCCGGATTCAGTGTATTTCCGTTAAGGAAAGTTCCGTTGCCACTGGTGCTCCAGCTAACAGAAGCATAATTGTCGGCAGTGGCATCTGTGATTAAATAACTGTCGGACTGGCAAATGGAAGCATTAGGACCAGCTTCGGCTGTTGGTGCGGCCTGTATGGTAACAGTTACATAATCGCTTACAGGCAAATTGCATGGAGTATTGCTCTGGGCTGTAAGAGTGAGAACAACGGTTCCGTTTTGAATGTCTCCGTTGCCCGGAATATAGGTTGTATTAACCTGCGAAGCATTTGCGAATGTACCATCTCCGCTGGTTGTCCATGCTACAGATGTTTGGTTAGAAGCAAGGGCAGTTGAAGTATTGTAGCTGGCACCTTCACAAATAGTGGCGTTCATACCGGCTTCAACTTCTGCTTGCTCTACCAGAGTAAGTCTCAGGAAATCACTTACTGTCTGGGTGCATGGGGCCTCACTTGTAGCAGTCAGAATAAGATTAACCCATCCAAGAGCAATATCGGCCGGGCTTGGTGTGTATGTTGGGTTTATTGAACTGGCATTGGTAAATGCACCTGTGCCTGAAGTAGTCCATAAAATGTTATCGTAATTAGTTGCTGTAGCATCAGATGGAGTATACGCAGTTCCTTCGCAAACTGTGGCATCCTGACCTGCATATACTTCCGTGATTTCGCGGATGGTAATGATCATCTGGTCAACTGCATCTACTGTACAGGGTGTATTGGCTGATGCAGTTAATGTAAGTACTACTGATCCGTTCTGAATATCAAGAGCACTTGGAATGTAGGTGGGAGAAATTGTGTTTACATTCAGCAATGTTCCTGAACTACCGCTCGAAATCCAGTTGAGTGTGTGGTAATTTGAAGCGGTTGCAGTGGTAATAGTGAAACTGCCTGTGCAGATTTCCTGATCAGGTCCTGCATTTGCTGTTGCTACTGGCTCAATTTCAAGAGTCATCTCATCGCTTACCTGATCGGTACAAGGAGCAATACTGGTAGCTGTGAGCGTAAGAGTAACGCTTCCGTTAACAATATCTGCTGCACTTGGTGTGTAGACAGGATTTAATACACTGTTATTGGAGAAATATCCTGAACCCGATGAAGTCCATGTTAATGTACCGTATTGTAAAGCGGTGGCACCTGAAAGCATATAGGTTTCACCTGCACAGGTTGCTGCATCAGCGCCTGCACTTATTTCGGGCAGATTATGAATGGTTAGCAACATCGCATCACTAACAAAACCTGTACAAGGCAGCAGGCTTGTAGCAGTTAAATATAAAAGCACCGAACCTGACTGAATATCAGCAGTACCGGGTGTGTATGTAGGATTAATGGAATTCTGGTTGGAGAATATACCATCGCCCATGGTAGTCCAGGTAATTACCGAGTAGTTACTTGCCGAAGCATCTGCGATATAGAACTGGCCTGTTTCGCAGATTTCGCCATCGCTGCCTGCATTTACCAGTGGTGACTTGCTGATGTTAAGTACCAGAGCGTCACTGGTTGGCAGAGAACAGGGAGCCAGAGGCTGGCCTGTTAAGGTCAAAATGATGGTACCATTGCTGATATCCTGTGGACTTGGAGTATAAACAGGGTGTAACAGCGTAGGATCAGAGAAAGAACCATTACCACTGGTGCTCCAGTATAGAGAACTGTAGTTTTGAGCGGTAGCACCTGTAAGCGCAATATTTTCACCATTACAAATAGTAATATCGGCTCCTGCATTGATATCGGGCAGATTTGTAATTGTAAGATAAACCTGATCTGTTGCCGGTACCAGACATGGGGCATTGCCATAAGCAGTTAATGTAAGAACTGCGTAACCAAGAGTAGCATCTATAGTACCCGGAGTGTAGGTTGGGAATAATGTGTTTGCACCAGTAATGACTCCGTCGCCCGAGGTTGACCAGGATACAGATGAATTATTTGATGCTGTTGCACCAACAATAGAATAGGTGTCGTTTTCGCAGATGGTAGCATCGTTTCCAGCAAAAGCTGTTGGGTTTTTGGTAATGGAAATTACCATAATATCGGTATCTGTACCAGTACATGGAGCAGAAGCGGTAACCGTCATAACCAGCTGAACAGACCCAATCATAACATCAGCTGACGATGGAATATAGGTTGGGTTTAAGGTTGTTGGATTTTGCAGGTTTCCGCTACCGTTGGTTGTCCAGAGTATGCTTTCTGCATTAATTGCAGTTGCATCGCCAACAGTGTATGAGGAGCCTTCACAAATAACGGCATCCTGTCCTGCAAAAGCGGTTGCAGCCTGATTAATGGTTAATGCCATTTCATCCTCCTGTGGCTGGCAGGGAGAATTTTCAAGTATCATTGTGAGAGTTATCGAGCCATTTGCAATATCGGCCAGGCTTGGATAATACACAGGATTAACACTTGCACTGTTGTTAAAATATCCTGAGCCGCTGGTTGTCCACAAAATGGTTTGATAATTCGAAGCGGTTGCATTGGTTAAAGTATAATTTGCGCCTTCGCAGATTGTAGCGTCTGGTCCAGCAAATGGAACCGGGGTTTCCTCTATATAGAATATTACATTGTCACTTACAACATCTGTGCATGGAGGAAGAGCTATGGCAGTCAGCGTCAGAGTTGCATAGCCGTTGATAAGATCGCCGGGGCCCGGGGTGTATATTGCATTCAGGGCATTCTGATTATCGAAAGTTCCGTCGCCGTTGCTTGACCATGTTAATGTGCTGTAGTTTGCAGCGGTTGCACCGGTAATGTTGTGTGGTCCTTCGCAGATTGTAATATCAGAGCCTGCATCAACAACCGGAACGGTATTTAAAGTAACCAGTACTTCGTCTTCCACTAACTGGTTGCACGGACTATTTCCGGTAACGCGCATAGTAAGTGTAACAGAGCCGTTTGCAAGATCTGCCTGACTGGGTGAATAGGTTGGATTGGCAGAATTTTGATTTGCAAAGGTTCCGTTTCCGGAAGTTAACCATGTAATAGAAGCATAGTTAAGTGCTGAACTGCTGTTTAAGGTAAATGGTGTTAAACCACAAACCGAGAAATTGGCGCCTGCATCAGCAATTGGAGCCGGTAAAACAACCAGTTGCATAACATCGCTGTTGATGCCGGTACAAGGCTCTTCACCCGTTACTGTCATAGTAAGAGTGACTGAGCCCTGTAGTGCATCGTTTTGCGAAGGTATATATCCGGGGGTAAGTGATCCGGCGTTAAGTAATACGCCGCTTCCACTTGAAGTCCATTGAATGTTTGCATTGGGGCTTGCAGTTGCGGTTGTAACAGTGAATGTTGTGTTTTCACAAACTGCACCGTCAACTCCTGCATAGCAAACAGGAGAGCTTGAGATTGTAAGTAACTGATCATCTGATGCTGTTATGTTGCAATTTGCATCGCTGTATGCAGTCAGGGTTAATGTTACTGCTCCGTTTATTATATCGTTGTTGCTCGGGAAATAGGTAGTGTTAACCGAACTGGGATTAGAGAATGATCCTGAGCCAGAAGTTGTCCAGGCAACAGAATAATAATCAGTTGCCTGAGCATTTGTAATTACATAAGGGGTATTGTCGCATGTTGATCCATCCGATCCGGCGTTAACAGTAGGTGCAGCATTGATAATAACAGTTTTAACATCCGAAGCAGAAGTGGTGCATGGAGCAACAGAATTGGCTGTTAATGTTAAAATCACTTGTCCGTTAGAGATGTCGGCAGAACTCGGATAGTAAATGGTAGATAAAGATGCTGCATTAGAAAAAGTTCCGGTTCCTGAAGTAGTCCATGATACGGAGCTGAAGTTTGTTGCAGAAGCATCGTTTATAGTTAAGGAGTTGCCCTCACATACCGTTGCCTGAGCGCCGGCTTCTACGGTAGCTTCCCTGTTCAGGTTCATTACCATGGCATCCTCAGCAGTCTGTGTGCTGCAATTGCCGGTTCCGTTAACAACAAGGGTTAAGGTAACATTTCCGGCATCTATATCGTTCTGGCTTGGAGTATACACCGGGTACAGAATACCAGGGTTACTGAAGCTGCCGGTGCCTGAAGAGCTCCATAACAAGGAAGAATAGCTGGTAGCGCTGCTACCGGCTATCTGATATCCAGAAGTGCCACAATGTGCAACATCTGCACCTGCATTTGCAGTTGGCATATCGGTAAGTGTTACAACCAGATTGTCAGAAACAGGCTGATTACACGGGCTTAGAGGCTGCGCAGTCAGTGTAAGAGTTACATTGCCATTGCTTCTGTCCTGAGTGCCGGGTACATATATGGTATTCAGGCTTGAAGCGTCAATAAAAGTTCCGTCTCCTGATGTGCTCCAGAGCGATGCGTAAGCATTGGTAACATTACCGGCAAGACCAACAGGATTGCTTTCGCAGGTTGTTATATCGCTGCCGGCGTTGGCTGTTGGACGGTTAATTATGTTAACAGTAACCTGGTCACTGATTGAAACAGCACAAGCACCCTGTATGGATGCTGTTAATGTAAGTATTACACTGCCGTTCTGGATGTCATTACTGCCAGGGATGTATGTTGCGTTTAAACTGTTTGCATTGATAAATGTGCCATTTCCCTGTGTTGTCCATACAACGCCCGTTTGGTTAGTTGCAGAACCGTTGAGTGCAACGGGATTGTTATAGCACGATGTTATATCGTTTCCGGCATTTACCGTAAGGTTATTGCTTGGAACGTTAACGCTGAAAGAAGAAGCGTTGCCTGCTCCGCAACCATTTATACCCTTTACCGTTATTGTTCCTGATACAGCACTGCTGTTTGTTGAAAGAGTTATGGTTGAGAGGTTTGAAGGTCCGTTAACCAGAAATCCTGAAGGATAGGTCCACTCATACGAAGATGCGTTTTGAACAGACGGAACACTGTATACGAGACCGGTCTGGTTGATACATACCTCTGCTGGTCCGGTAATTGTACCTGCGCCTGCAGGAAGTTGCTGAACAGTCACACTGAGTGGTGCTGACCATGATCCCCAGTCGCAGCTTTTTGCACGGACTAATATTTGTCCTGAAACTGCAGTGCCTCCAATATTAACGAATACCTGAGGGGTAGTCTGACCGCTAACAGGAGTGAAGCCGATGGGGAACTGCCATTGGTATTCGGTTGCTGAAGGAACAGGATCAATAGAGTAAAGAACGGATGTTTCGTTCTGACAAATACTTGTTTTGCCTGATATAGTTGAATTTATAACAGGAGCAGCAGTTCCTGTAACCGTAAGAGCGTTTGAATAGGCCCCATTCCCGCAAGCATTTGTTGCTCTTACCTGAATTGCGCCTGTGAAAGCGCTGTTTGGAAAGTCAACAGTTATGCTGTTGGTTCCCTGTCCGGTTGCAACAATAGCTCCGGTAGGTACTATCCAGCTGTAACCTGTAGCATTGCTTACGACATTAACCTCGTAAGCAACTCCCTTCTGCCCTGCACATACTACTTGCTGTCCGGTAATAGTTCCCGGGGTTCCGGGAAGAGCATTAACTGTAACATTAAGGCTGGATGATGCACTGGTACCGCAGTCGTTCGATGCAGCTACGGTAATGTTTCCACCTGAAGTGCCAAAATTGACTGTAATGGAGTTGGAGTTTTGACCTGAAGCAATGGTGGCGCCTGCAGGTAAAATCCAGTTATATTGTGTTGCACCTGAAACCGGAGCAATGCTGTATGCAATACCGTTAGCACCGGCACAGACAGTTGTAAGACCTGTTATAGCACCTGGGGTTCCGGGTGCTGAGTCAGTGTTCACTGTTAGGCTGGATGATGTACTGGTACCGCAGTCGTTCGATGCGGCCACGGTAATGTTACCACCTGAAGTGCCAAAATTGACTGTGATGGAGTTGGAGTTTTGACCTGAAGCAATGGTGGCGCCTGCAGGTAAAGTCCAGTTATATTGTGTTGCACCTGAAACCGGAGCAATGCTGTATGCGATACCGTAAGCACCGGCACAGACTGTTGTAAGACCTGTTATTGCACCTGGGGTTCCGGGTGCTGAGTCAGTATTCACTGTTAGGCTGGATGATGCACTGGTACCGCAGTCGTTCGATGCGGCAACGGTAATGTTACCACCTGAAGTGCCAAAATTGACTGTAATGGAGTTGGAGTTTTGACCTGAAGCAATGGTAGCGCCTGCAGGTAGAGTCCAGTTATATTGTGTTGCGCCTGAAACCGGAGCAATGCTGTATGCGATACCGTTAGCACCGGAACAGACAGTTGTAAGACCTGTTATTGCACCTGGGGTTTCGGGTGCTGAGTCAGTGTTCACTGTCAGGCTGGATGATGTACTGGTACCGCAGTCGTTCGATGCGGTTACGGTAATGTTACCACCTGAAGTGCCAAAATTGACTGTAATGGAGTTGGAGTTTTGACCTGAAGCAATGGTGGCGCCTGCAGGTAGAGTCCAGTTATATTGTGTTGCACCTGAAACCGGAGCAATGCTGTAGGCGATACCGTTAGCACCGGAACAGACAGTTGTAAGACCTGTTATTGCACCTGGTGTTTCCGGTGCCTCATTAACTATGATTTCGGGGTTGGTGCCCTCAACTATCGTAAAAGTGCAAGTATCAGGATAAGTGACCGATATGCCCGAATAAACTCCTCCCAGAGTTGCATCCAGATCATACGGAAGTTGTGAGGTGGTAATGGCAGCTTGCTCAATACCATCCACGGAATATCTTATAACCCATGGAGCTGTACCGCCTTCTGCATCAAAGCGTACAACGGCGCTTTGGCCCTGACAAACAGTCCCCCCTCCTGAAAGCTGAAGGGTTAAGGTGTCACAAGGCTGAGCCTGGATTTGGGTAAATGCTAATGAGATGATAGTAAGAAGCAACCACCTCATTAATTTCCCCCCGAAAATTGTAGATAAGGTCTTCATATCGCACTTTTTAATTGTCACATCGAAAGAACTCCAACTCCTTTTCAGGAAGTTGTAGAGGTTTATGTTCATTTTGGCCTTTCGTAACTGGTTAAAAGTCCATGTTTTATAAAATAATTTTAAAAAATGATTAGGGGTAAGTATTAAGTGCTTGAAATACAGCACATAACAGAAAATAAAAATGTTTACATTGCGTAAACAATTTAGTGGATGTTACTATGACCGATATGCTAATCACTTGATTAATAAAATGCTACCGACAGATAGGCCCGTTTTCACATACCGGGTACCGGGTAAATTTGTTAAGATTAAAAGCGTAATTTTGTCCGCTGAAATCTGTTTTACTGATGCTGTCTGTTAATAACCTGTCGGTTTACTTTACCGGAAAATATTTATTCGATAATGTTACTTTTTTGATAAATGAGCGCGACAGGATAGGACTCGTGGGTAAAAACGGTGCCGGCAAGACTACGTTGCTTCGGATAATCAATGGGGAGCAAACTCCGGAATCCGGTACTATTTCTAAAAAGTCCGGACTGACTATCGGCTACCTGGCCCAGGACATAATAAGCACGGGTTCGGGTACCATATTTCAGGAAACACTGAAGGCTTTTGAGCAGGCACTGAAACTTAAAAGCGAAGCAGAGCATATAAGCCACCAGCTCGAAGTAAGAGAAGATTTCCACTCTGATGCCTACATGTCGCTTATTCAGCGGTTTAATGACTGCAATGAGCATTTCAGCCTGCTTGGCGGAAACTCTATGGAAGGTGACACCGAAAAGGTTCTCCTGGGCCTTGGATTTAAAACTACCGACTTCATCCGTAAAATAACAGAGTTTAGCGGTGGCTGGAAGATGAGGGTTGAGCTGGCCAAATTGCTCCTTAAAAAGCCTGATCTTTTACTGCTCGATGAGCCCACCAACCATCTTGACATTGAATCCATTCAATGGCTCGAAGAATATTTACAGTACTTTCCGGGGGCGGTAATGCTGGTATCGCACGACCGGGCTTTTCTCGATAATGTTACCCACCGTACCGTCGAAATAACTCTTGGTAAAATTTACGATTTCAGCTGCTCTTATTCTGAGTATGTGGAACAACGTGCAGAATTGCATGAGCAGCAACTTGCAGCATACACCAACCAGCAAAAGCAGATTGCCGATATTGAAAAGTTTATTGACAGGTTCAGATACAAATCAACCAAGGCAAGACAAGTGCAGTCACGTGTTAAAATGCTTGAGAAGGTTGACAGAATAGAAGTGGAGAACTTCGACAAGAGTGCTATTCATTTCAAATTTCCACCCGCTCCTCCATCGGGCAGGGTTGTGCTTGAAGCAAAGGGACTTACCAAATACTACGGCCAGAAAAAGATCTTCGAAGGCGTTGATTTTGCCATTGAAAAAAATGATTTTGTAGCCTTTGTTGGTAAAAACGGTGAGGGCAAGACCACTATGGCCAAAGTAATTGTCGAGAACCTGGAACACAGCGGCAACTGCATACTGGGTTATAATGTTAAAATTGGCTATTATGCTCAGAATCAGGCAGAATTGCTAAATCCCGATAAAACCGTATTTGAGACTATCGACGAGATTGCCATCGGTGATATTCGTCCTAAAGTGCGTAATATTCTTGGTAGTTTCCTCTTTTCAGGTGAAGATATCGATAAAAAAGTAAAGGTACTCAGCGGAGGTGAAAAGTCACGCCTGGCTCTTGCCCGTTTGCTGTTAACCCCGGTAAACCTGCTGGTACTCGATGAGCCTACCAATCATCTGGATATGATTTCGAAGGATGTGCTCAAGAATGCTTTGCTGATGTTCGACGGAACCCTCATCGTAGTCTCTCACGACCGTGATTTCCTTCAGGGATTAACCCAGAAAGTATACGAATTCAGAGACGGAAATGTTAAGCAGCATCTGGGAGATATATATGATTTTCTGGAAAAGAGGAAAATACAGAATCTGGACCAGCTCTCTCTTCAAAATGCCGCTGCCAGGCAGAATCAGGCGACTGAGCAAACCTCTTCGAACAAACAGCAGTATGAGAAGAAAAAGCTGCTGGAGAAAGAACTACGCAAAATAACCGGCAAGATCGAAAAGGTGGAAACCGAGATTAACAAAACAGAGCTTGAATTGGCTGAACTCGATAAAATGCTTGCTGACCCGATGCACTACAAAACAGTGCTTGACGATCCAAAGCTTTATGAGCGGTACAATGGCCTCAAAAGCGCACTGGAAACCCTAATGAATGAGTGGGAAGACCTTCATTCAGAAGCCGAAAAGTTTCAGTCTGAAAATCTATAGAAGCTAAAACAACCTATTTTTTTCTCTGTAAAATCGAATACGCTATGTCGCGCAGTACTTTGGTTTGATTGCCAGAAACACTCAATGCGTCCAGACTCTCTATGGCCTTATCAAAGTACCGGTTGATGATCTCTTCGGTTACAGTCTTTACATTAAAACGGGTGAATATCTCAATGACTTCACGAACTTTTGATTCCTGCTGTGCACTGTTTTCTTGTGTGCCGGGAATATCAACTGCGTATAATTCTCTGAGTCTGGCAGCACTTTGTTCATCAGCCAGCTCCAGTGCTTTGATGAATAGGATAGTCTTTTTATTGGCTGCAATATCTCCGCCGTTTTGTTTTCCAAACACGGCAACATCGCTGAAAGTATCGAGCAAATCGTCCTGTAGCTGAAAAGATATACCAAGGTTTATTCCAAAACGGTACAGATTATCGGCATCCTGCTCCGAAGCACCGGCAATAATAGCACCGATCTTTAAACTTGCCGCAAGAAGAACAGCGGTTTTGAGTTTAATCATATTGATATACTCACCGAGCGTAACATCGCCTTTTGTTTCGAAGTCAATATCGTACTGCTGACCTTCGCATACCTCAATGGCAGTTTGTGTAAAAATGGACATCAGTCCGGGCAACAGACCGGGCTTACTTTTAGCGAGTTCGCCATAGGCAATTGCAAACATGGTATCGCCTGAAAGGATGGCGACGTTGGTATTCCATTTCTGATACACTGTTTCAACGCCCCTTCTCAATGGTGCCTTGTCGATAATATCGTCGTGAAGCAGGGTGAAGTTATGAAAGATCTCTATAGCAGTGGCGGCAGGCAATGCTTCATCAATATTCCCGTCAAAAATCTCATTCGCGATCAGCACAAAAAGAGGCCTGATTCTTTTACCATCCTGATAAAGGGTATAGGTAACCGGCGCGTACAATTCGTATGGTTCCTTCGTCAGCGGAAGCTGTTTCAGGGCATTGTTTATTTTCTGCTGTAAATGTTCTAATGTTGACATAATCTCCGTTTGCGCTTGTGGGATTTTAAAGTTTTGACCTACAGGTACTGCGTTTCGGTAATTCGGATAAGATAATCGCCATAACCACTTTTCAGCAGTGGCTGGGCTAGCCTGATCAGCTGGTCGCGGTCAATATAATTCATTCTGTACGCAACTTCCTCAATACAGCCTACTTTCAAACCCTGCCTGTTTTCAATCACTTCTACGAATTGCGAAGCCTGTAACAAAGAACTGAAAGTGCCTGTATCAAGCCATGCAGTCCCTCTGCTCATTACCTTTACGGATAATTTTCCCTGCTCCAGATAGTGCCTGTTTACATCGGTAATTTCGTATTCACCCCGGGCACTGGGCTTGATCTTTGCAGCCACCTCTATGATAGAATTGTCGTAGAAATACAATCCGGGAACCGCATAATTAGACTTAGGCTGTTTCGGTTTTTCCTCGATAGTGATTGCCCTGTTCGAGCTGTCGAATTCCACTACCCCATACCTTTCGGGATCAGATACATGGTATGCAAAAACAATACCTCCCGAAGGGTTTCTGCATTCGCTCAGCAGTTTCGGAAGACCCGAACTATAGAATATATTGTCGCCAAGTATGAGTGCGGCATCGTCGTTTCCAATAAACGGAGCGCCAATCACAAAAGCCTGAGCCAGACCATTAGGAACATGCTGTACCGCGTAACTGAACCTGCATCCCAGCGATTGCCCGTCGCCCAGGAGTTTTTCAAAATGCGGCAGATCGTGCGGAGTGGAAATGATGAGTATTTCATTGATACCTGCCATCATAAGCACTGACAGCGGATAATAGATCATCGGTTTGTCGTACACAGGCATTAATTGCTTACTTACAGCTAAGGTAAGAGGGTGAAGACGGGTGCCTGATCCGCCTGCCAGAATTATTCCTTTCATGGTTGCTTAGGTATACTGTTATGTTTTATTGCTATTTATTTTGTTATCTCCGAATTATCATGACTTTCCTCTTCATTTTCTTCATCATTTTCCGCATCCTCGCCATCATAGACCTCTATAAAAGGTTCTGATGCAAATGCTTTGGTAACGGCAAATTTGTCGAGAACGAGTAAAAAGGAGGGAAGTACCATCATATTAAAGAACATAGCTATAAAGAGGGTAGTAGAAACGAGCAGACCAAGTGCTTGTGTTCCTCCAAATGTTGACACGATAAACACACTAAAACCAAGCACCAGCACGATAGATGTATAAATCATACTGAAACCTGCTTCACGAAGGGCATTTAATGCAGACAGTCTTATATTGTTGTTGGTCAGTTTAAGTTCATGCCGGTATCTCGACAGGTATTGAATGGCGTTATCGACGGAAATTCCCAGGGCAATACCAAACACAATTATCGTAGATGGCTTCACGGCAACACCAAAAAATCCCATAATGGCAGCCGTAATTACCAGGGGTATAATGTTCGGAAGCATCGAAATCAGGATCATTCTGAAGCTGGAGAACATCATCACCATGAGCAGCGATATAAACCCTACCGCAATCAATACAGTCTGTAAAAGATGTTTTATCAGGAACTCCGTGCCGTGAGCATAAACAACACTGTTCCCGGTAATTGCCACAGAGTAATCTTCTTCAGGAAAGATCTCCTTTACTTTTGGCTTTATATCGGCCAGCAGTTCATTCATTTCTTTCGTTCCTAAATCAGCCATTTGAAAACTTATCCTTGTGTGCTGTTGCATGCTGTCAATAAATGAATTAAGCAGCCCTTTCTGGTCTGATGCATTCCTCGGAAGATACGAAAACACGAAATTACGCTCCTGCGAATTGGGGATGGAGTACATTGCAGGATCCCCGTTAAAATAAGATTGCCGTGCAAACTTAGCCAGTTCGGCAACCGATAATGGTTTCGAAAACTCCTTATGTTCGAGCACTGCATTCTGAAGTTCCTCTATTTTTTCTATGGTCTTCAGGCGAAGGGTACCCTTGGGTTTCTTCGAATCAACCCATATCTCAAAAGGCATAACACCGCCAAACTGCGATTCAAAGTACTTAAGATCCACAAAAAGAGGGTCTTTCTGGCCTATATCGTCAACAACCTTTCCTGATGTTTTAAGATTCAGCACCCCAACTATACTCACAAGGGTAAGTGCCCCCGCTGTGATAAAGATTGCCGGTCTTTTATATTCAATCAGGTAGATGATCTTATTGAGTACTTTGCTAAAGAAGGTGTTATCGAGATGCGACAGGTGCTTTTGACTTGGCGGCTTCATGTAACTGAACAGAATAGGCAGCATCAGTATACATAGAATATATTCAATGAAGATACTTATTGCAGCAACAATACCGAATTCCATAAGCATCTTGTTCGAAACCAGGATAAATGCAGCAAAGCCCGCAGCAGTTGCAGTATTCACCATGAGCGATGCCGGGCCTATTCGCTGCACTACCCTTGACAGTGCCCTGATCTTGTTGCCGTGCAGCCTGTATTCCCAGTGGTATTTATTCAGGATGTAGATACAGTTTTCGATCGCAATTACCACAATGAGCGACGGCAGCACTCCCGTAAGAATACTTATCTTGTAACCAAGAATGTTTACAAGCCCCAGTGTAAAAATTATACTCACTGCCACAACTACCAGTGAACTCAGCACTACCCTGAAAGACCGGAAGAACATATACAGAATAAATGCTGCAATAGCAATGGAAAGAAAGATGAAAAGAAACAACTCCGACTTGGTTTTCTTTGTCATCACCGACCGTATGTAAGGCATACCCGAGTAATGCAGTTTATTGCCTGTACTTTCCTCATACTGTGAGGCGGTTTTTACTATATTATCCGTAACCACTATACGGCTCTTGTCGTTGAGCTTGTTTTTATCCAGCGTAATTGCCATTAAGTACGACTCTGTATCGGGATTGAAAAGCAATCCTTTGTAGAATGGCAGGTTAAATATCAGGTTTTTAAGTGAATCGGCTTCCGCCTGAATTTTAAGGGCGCCGGTAACCAGTGGTTTAAAATCAAATTGCCGTGTGCTGTCGTTTTTAACAATATTCACTGCACGGGTAATGGTCATAATACCTTCCACACCATCAACGCCGGCAATTTTATTTGTAAGGTCGTGCCATGCATTGATCTGTTCAAGCTCGAACATTTTCTTATTGGTAACCCCAATAACGAGCACGCTTCCATCTTCACCGAACTTGTTCTTAAAAGCATTATAGAGCACCACACTCGAGTCAGACGATGGCAGCATTGCCGTATTATTGTATGACAATTTTACATTAAGGCCCTGCCAGCCCATCAAAAAAGTAAGCAATCCAATAATGATCAATATAGTTGGCCTGTTGCGCAGAATAAGTCTGACCAGAAAATTCCACATAGAATATTAAATAACTGCAGTTAGATATTGCGAAATTAAGAAATGGCGAAGTTACGATTTTTTGCTGAGGCTCTTATTCAATAAATTTGCAATAAATTAGAGTCTATGAATTCAGGAAAAGTTTTATTTATCGATACTGCGCACTCCTACCTTAGTGAAGAGCTTACACGCATTGGTTTTAGCTGCGACCATTACACCGGAAATGACCGTATGGAGATACTCCGGCAGTTGCATTTGTACGACGGTGTAATAATCCGGAGTAAAATAAAGCTCGATGCCGTGGCTCTTGACCATGCTACCCGGCTAAAATTTATTGGCAGGGTAGGAGCAGGTATGGAAAACATTGATCAGGCTTACGCCGAAGCAAAAGGCATTGCCTGTCTGAATGCTCCCGAAGGTAACCGGGATGCGGTTGCTGAGCATGCACTGGGGATGCTCCTATCCCTGCTTAATCACTTATGCCTTGTAAACCAGCAGGTTCGTAGAGGCATCTGGATACGTGCGGGTAATCGGGGTACGGAAATAAAAGGAAAAACAGTCGCTATTATCGGATATGGCAATACCGGAAGTGAGTTTGCCCGCCGCCTTATGGGTTTTGGGGCAAAAATACTTGCGTACGATAAATACAAGTCAGGCTTTGGCAATCAATGGGTCACAGAAGCTAGCATGCAACAAATATTTGATGAAGCCGATATCCTCTCCCTTCATGTACCACTGTCAGCTGATACACAGCACCTTGTTAACGCCGCATATCTCGATAACTTCAGCAAACAACTCTATCTGATCAACACAGCCAGAGGCCAATGTGTAAATACAGCTGATCTGATGCAATATATTGAAAAGGGTAAAGTGCTTGGTGCCGCCCTTGATGTGCTCGAATGCGAGCAACTGTCGTTTGAAGATATCAACGCTGCAGATCTGCCCGAAGAGTTTCAGCAACTGTTTGCATCCGATAAGGTACTGCTGTCACCGCATATCGCAGGCTGGACGCATGAGTCTAATTACAAACTAGCTAAAACTCTTGTCAACAAGATTATTCAGCTGTAACACCGGACCGTTTAATCCCACTGCAGTATTTTGTACATGTCGTACTCTTCCGGATTTGCCAGGAATTCCTTTGCTGGTTCGTAATCGCCCGGTGTGAGATACTGTACGCCATCCTTAAATACCATCTTCGATTTCTGCCCCTGCATATTTACCAGGCGCGGCTGAACTTTTCCATTAGGTCCTTCCACATCCTTAAGGTAAATGGGGAAAATATCGCCGTTCGGGCCACTTACAACCATGCAACCGGTGAGGCCCTGATCAAACAGCACTTTAACACCCATGCCCATCAGTGCACAATAAAGCATATCGAATGCTATGGGCTGAACGCAGCGCAGCTCGTATCCCAGTTCTACCGGCCTGCATTTAACATGGAGATCAAGTTCTTTGAGCTTCTGCTGCAACAGCATATTAAAGATATGAGCCTTGCTCACATTGCCAAGCTCGGGATGCCCATGATCATCGTAGGAAAAGCTGATGTTTGAACCCAGAATCTCTTCGTCGGTCATGAAATGGAATACCCCTTCACTAATGATAACTGCGCCATAATTAATTCCATGAATCCTGCGCTTTACTATCGAGGAGATCACTAACCTGAGAATACGATCGAAGGTAACTTCCACTTTATCAAACATCTCAGGTATAATGATCATCGGATAGTGGCAGGCAGCGCCAATGCCAAAAGCAAGATGTCCTGCTTCACGGCCCATTGCCGATACCACAAACCAGTTGCCGCTGGTTCGTGCATCTTCGTATACGGTAGTAGCGAGCCGCACCCCTTCCTGTTTTGCACTCTGATACCCAAAAGTCGGTATACCATCGGGCAAAGGCAGATCGTTGTCGATCGTTTTGGGAACATGAATATTCTGCAAAACGATATTTTTCGACTCCAGGAATTTCGAAATTCTATTAGCTGTTGAAGCAGTATCGTCGCCCCCGATTGTTACCAGCAATTTCACATCGTTGTTTACAAAGAAGTCGGTACTAAACTCCGAATCTTTAGGTTTGTAGCGGCTCATAGTAAGCACCGATCCACCCTGATTATGAATTTTATCGGCAAGAATAAAGTCGATCTCAATTGTACTGGGTTTACCGTTAAATAAGGTTTTATAACCTTCGTGCAAACCGATAACCCTATAGCCGTCTTTCAGAAAAACCTTGGCTACAGATGCAATAACTGAATTTATTCCGGGAGCAGGGCCTCCGCCTGCTAAAATTGCAATAGATCCTTTCATATTCTTATAGTGTACTTTATTGACGGCTGCAAAAGTACTAAGAAATGAAGAGTATTTCAGCTAAACTTTAGCGGCTTTTTGATGCTGGTGCAACTGCATTATCTCTTCCGCTTTCTCCACCATATTCTTAGAACCTACAAAAAACGGTACCCTCTGATGCAGAGCATTCGGTTCAATGTCGAGTATTCTGTTAAACCCATCCGATGCTTTTCCACCGGCCTGCTCCGCCAGAAATGCCATGGGGTTGCATTCATAAAGAAGCCGAAGTTTCCCGTTGGGGTTTTTGGTGGTACCGGGGTACATGTATATGCCACCCCTTATCAGGTTTCTGTGAAAATCGGCAACCAGTGAACCAACATATCGGGTAGTGTACGGCCTGTCAGTTTCCGGATCGTCGACCTGGCAATACTTTATATACTCTTTAACTCCCCTGTGGAAGTAAATGTAGTTTGATTCGTTAACCGAATAAATGCAACCATCTTCCGGAATCTTCATATCGGGGTGCGACAGGATAAACAGCCCAACCGACGGATCGTAGGTAAATCCGTTAACTCCGTTCCCGGTTGTATAGACGAGCATGGTCGATGATCCGTAGATAATATAACCTGCAGCAACCTGTTTATTACCTGCCTGCAGCACATCTTCCACTGTGCCGGGGCCGCAATCTGATATCCGGCGGTAGATAGAGAAGATTGTTCCTATCGGAACATTGACTTCAATATTTGAAGAACCGTCGAGCGGATCCATGGTTACCACATACTTGCCTTTCTGCGAAAATGCATTCTCATAGGTAACAAGGTTCTCATTCTCTTCCGAGGCCAAAGCGCACACCATACCCCCATGCTTCATTGCTGCAATGAACTGGTCGTTTGCAAACACATCCAGTTTCTTTTGTGCTTCGCCCTGCACGTTTACCTCCCCAAAGTACCCGTTTATGTCAGCAAGACCGGCCTTATTAATTTCGCGGTTTACAATTTTGGCGGCTATTGTAATGTCGTTCAGTAAGCGTGTAAATTCGCCGGTGGCATAAGAAAAATCAGCCTGTTTCTCCGTAATAAACTCTACAAGGGTCTTCATATTTGGGTATTTAGAATGCTGTGCGGGGTTTAACAAATGTATTAATTTTGTCAGACAAACAAGTCCGGTAAATGAAAGTTTTAAAGTTTGGCGGGGCATCTGTAAAAGATTCCACTGCGGTCCGCAATGTGTACAACATTCTTTCTAATCAACCCGCCACGGATATGTGCATAGTCTTCTCTGCTATGGGCAAGACTACCAACGCATTAGAGAAGGTAGCTGATGGCTGGATGAACAATAAAGCAGATGTTTTTGCACTTTTGTGGAATGTAGAGTCGTTCCATACTGAGATCGCATCCGGGCTGGGCATTGATCCTGAACCATTGCAACAGGTCATTTCAGCATTAAAGGAAATACTCCTGCAAACCCCTCCCGCAGATTACGATGAAGCGTACGACAGGGTAGTTTCCTTTGGTGAGCTACTCTCCACTACCATAATCAGCAGTTTTCTGAAAAAAAACAGACTGAGCCATACCGTGCTCCATGCAGGCGATCTTATTATAACCGATGAGAACTTTCGCAATGCTACCATAAACTGGGATAAAACGGAGCAGTATATTAAAACAACGTTTAACCAACTACCGGGAGACCCTAATAAGATGGTATTAACCCAGGGCTTTATCGGTCGGACCGTATCGGGTAAACCCATCACCCTCGGAAGAGAGGGCTCTGACTTTAGTGCTGCAATTCTGGCCTGGGCTCTCGATGCTGAGGAGATGATCATCTGGAAAGATGTTCCGGGTGTACTTAATGCCGATCCCCGGTACTTTAAAGATACCATTAAGCTCGATAAGATCTCCTATCGTGACGCCATTGAGCTGGCATACTACGGCGCATCTGTTATACACCCAAAAACCATACAGCCTCTGCAAAGCAAGAAGATACCCCTGTTTGTTAAATCGTTCTTTCAGCCTGACGAGCCGGGTACTCTGGTAACGGCACTTCCTGAGAGTGAAACGACGCTTCAGGTACCCTGTTACATTTTCAAACCCAATCAGGTACTCGTGTCCATTTCGCCCCGTGATTTTTCGTTTATAGCAGAAGACAACCTGCATGCCATTTTCGGCACCCTCGATGCCTTGTCTATTCACATCAACATGATGCAGCTATCGGCAATCAGCTTTTCCATTGTCTTCGACCACAGCGAAGAAAAGGTTGCCGAACTCTTTAACAACCTGCACAGGGAATACGAAGTGCGGTATAACAGCGGACTGGAGCTGGTAACCATCCGGTACTATAATCAGCTGACCATCGATAAAATTATAAACGAGCGCGCTATACTTCTCGAGCAAAAAAGCCGTACCACTGTTCAACTGGTAGTTTCTTAAGATAATTGTTATTTTTGCTTTTATAAAAGATAAAACCTCCATCGTGGACAATACTTCCAATAAACCCGGAATTAAATCCTTCTCACGCAACTTCTGGACTGTCATAGTCATGGAGTTCTTCGAACGGGGCTCCTACTATGGGGTCATGTCGGTGCTTTCTGTCTATCTTATCCTTTCGCCTTCCGAAGGAGGTCTTGGATTCACGAAAGAGAGTGTCGGAGTGATCAAGAGCACCATAACACCCTTGCTCTATCTGCTCCCTATACTTGCCGGTGCAATAGCCGACCGTTTTGGCTACCGCAAAGTACTCATGTTCGCTTTTACCCTGTTGAGTGCAGGGTACTTTTTCACGAGTCTGTCGGTAAGCTACACCATGGTGTTTCTTAGCCTTATTGTAATGGCGGTCGGTGCCGGATTCTTTAAGCCGATCATATCAGGCACTATTGCCCGCGAAACCGATGAACGAAATTCTTCTATAGGTTTCGGCATTTACTACTGGTCAATAAACCTCGGTGCTTTTCTGTTCCCGTTAATTCTGGTACCTTACCTGAAAGGCATTTCATGGAGTTACATCTTCGTCATGGCCGCCATAGGAACCGGCAGTATGCTTTTGCTCAATCTGTTTGTTTTTAAAGAGCCCTCAAGACCAAAAAGTACCAAACCACTCGGTCAGGTATTGTCCGATATACTGCTGGTTCTAAAAGACTACCGTTTCGTACTGACGATCTTTATATACTCCGGGTTCTGGGTGCTGTACTTCCAGATGTTCGATACGGTGCTGTGGTACCTGAACGATTACATTGACATGACACCGGTCAACAACCTGGTTAACAGCGTGCTTGCTGTATTTGTTGCCAATCCATCCTGGCATTTCGATACTGAGCACGTTACCGTAATAAATGCAGGTGCCATAATTCTGCTTCAGCTGGTCATATCCTCCATTGTAAGCAACAAGCCCGCGCTTCCCACCATGATAGCCGGATTAATGCTCGGCACCATAGGAATGGCAATTCTGGCTATTTCTACCCATGCATGGGTATTTATTGCCGGTATGATACTCTTCTCTATCGGTGAAATGACGGCACACCCAAAGTTCTTCTCCTATATCGGACTTATTGCTCCTGCCGATAAAAAGGCACTTTATTTAGGATACTCCT
>CAZXQT010000028.1:0-5685 GCA_964643225.1 uncultured Lentimicrobium sp.
GCATCCATCGCTCAGGGTTTTCAGATTGCTGATACTACAAAGCAGTGGAACACATTGCATATTGGAGTTGGTTCAATGCTCGTTCATATATGTGGCGGGACGGAAATCATTCGCATGAGTGACTCAAGCAATACCGGAGATCCATACTTTGATGTTTTGAAGACAATGGATACAACTGATCAGCAATGGGAAATCATTGGTCAGATAAGAGAAGATACTGTGAGTCAGAAGGTCTGGTTCCGGACATGCGAAAGCGATACTGACGGGCTGCTTTACGATTTCAGTCTGGAACTGGGCGATACTGTACTTGTAGATAACCATTACTGGTATTATGGCACAGCTCCAATGGTCTGCGACAGCATTGATTTTGTCAGTATTAGTGGTGAACAGAAAAAAAGAATTTTCTTATACAGGTTAGATTATCCATATTATCCGGCCGAAACATGGATAGAAGGCATAGGAAGTACTATAGGTCTTTTACATAGCGGGGCAAATTCAATACCTAGTGCTGGTGGGAGCATTGATCTGCTGTGTTGTTCTCAAAACAGCAACCAATTATGGATGAATCCGAATTTTCCGAATTGTTATTATAATACTTTTTACCCTCTCTTCACATCATATTCATATGATACAGCATACCTTGACAGATACTATGAGTATGAAGTATCAATTGATACCGGTAATGCTGACTCAATAGAACTTGAAGGATATATTCCGGAAGGTTTTTCATTCGATCCTGCAACCGGTATATTAAGTGGAATACCGACGCAGTTGGGTGCATTCGGTTGCGTTATAACAGCTAAAAAACTATCCCTGGGCTTTCTTACTGACATGATATATAATGACATCATTGTAGTACTTCCAACTAGTACAAGTGCGGTTAAGCCGGATGGTATAAGGATGTTTCCAAATCCTTTTTCGACCAGTCTATATCTTGATATCCCGAAAGGAAATGACAAATACTATCTTGAGATATACTCTGTTGAAGGAAAACTGATGCAAAAGGGAGACTTTACAGCTTCAACCAGAATAAATACTGACAGTCTAGGCAAGGGAATCTATTTGGTGAAAGTTCATAATAGTGCCGGAGATGCTGTTTTAATTGAAAGATTAGTGAAACAGTGAACAACAAGCTCGTTATTACTATATCACATTGCTGGAGATAGTCAACTTATTTAGTGTTCATAAACGGACAGATGATGAACGTAAACAGATAACCTATCAGTTAATGGAAGGCTTGATTGATGCGGATTATTTCAAAGAATCCGCATCAATAGGGGGCTGGTATACTTTATGTAAGTAATCCGCAAATAAACTCCTATTAATGCTACGCTATGCTCAGATTTTACCTTCTCTCTGCTTTTCGTGTACTGAAAAGAAATAAATGGATAACACTAATTAACATCGTCGGATTGTCTGTCGGTATGGCATTGTTTCTTATAATTTCTTTGTTTGTAAGCAAGGAATTAACTAGTGACAAATATCATCGGAACCTGGACCGGATTGCGCGGCTTGAAACAGATGAGTTTGTTGCCATGCCGATGAAAATCAAATCGCTTATAGGCGATGGCATCCCTGAAGTGGAAAAGGTTGTCCGTATTTCATACCTGCTCAACCAGGCCTATCTCAGAAATGGCCAGAATACAATGAAGGTCAACGATCTGATGGTTGCCGATCCAGAGGTATTTGATGTTTTCTCGTTTCAGTTCATTTCTGGAAATCCCCAAACAGCACTAGCCGATCCCCGATCAGTGGTACTTACCGCGTCAAGCGCAAAAAAGTTTTTCGGCGACAGCGATCCTGTAGGTAAGAGTTTAAGATATAATGATCAGCTCAATCTTACGGTTACAGGTGTCATAAACGATCTCCCTTCAAATTCCTCTATCTGGGCGGGAATAATTGGAAGTACAGAACTTTTTGAAGAAATAAGGGGCAAGGATTATTTAGACGATTATAATGAATGGTCGCATTATGCTTTTGTTATGGTTAGGGAAGGTGCCAGTATAGCTGAAACATCACTAAAAATCCACAGGAAACTTAATGAAGAAATTCATCAAATGATGAATGCCTGGTTCTTCACGATAAATTTCAAACTGACCCCAATGTCGGATATCTATTTTGGTAAAGGACCACAGGGTGACAGTTTCAACCATGGGTCTTACAAAACCATCATCATCTATTCTTCGGTAGCATTATTTATTTTACTCATTGCCATCATAAACTTTGTCAATTTATCTAATGCAACTGCCTTCCGGCGAAGCAGAGAAATCGGTCTCAAAAAAATTTCAGGTGCAGATAAGTCGTCGCTACTTTTACAATTGCTGATAGAGTCAGTAATTCTCAGTCTAATTTCAATCTGCTTTGCTTTTGTTCTATTCGATATTATTTATCCCGTATTTAATCACCTCACAGGTGCCGGAATTCTTCCTTCCGATCTTTTCAATCTCAGGGCTTTTGCATTTGCCGCTCTATTTGCTTTATTTACAGGTGTCCTTTCGGGGATCTGGCCGGCCTTCTTCCTCATAAACTTCCAGCCGGTTAACATAATTAAGGGATCGTTTTCCGGAAGCAAAAGCGGAATACTTACCCGCCGGATTCTCCTGGTATTCCAATTCCTGGTAGCTGTGGTTCTGATAGTTGTCACCATAGTTATTCAGAGACAAATGTCATACGCACGTGATATTGAGGTAGGTTTCAACAAAGAAAATATTATTTATTTCCCTATAAATGGCGACATTCCGGAGCACCGCGAAACATTTGCCACTGAACTCAGGCGTGTTCCGGGAGTAGCGGAAGTTAGTTTTACCTCATCTCTTCCCGGGTTTGTAAATATGTCATGGGGGCCAAAGGTAAATGGCGAAACCAGGCGTTTCGACGTTATCTGTTGTGATGCTTCGCTGGTAAACCTGCTGAACCTTTCGCTTGTTGAAGGGCGAAATTTTCATGATGGATCACTCTCCGAAGTCGACAAAGCATATATTGTAAATGAAACGTTTGTAAAATCGTTTGATATCCAACAAGCGTTAGGTGAGAAAATACTTGATGGACAGATAGTTGGAGTGGTAAAGGATTTCTCCTATTTGCCGGTTAATTTTCCATTGGGACCACTGGCACTTGCCTACAGGCCCTCAATCACTTCATATGTGGCCGTTATGCTCGCTCCGGGCGATTATCGGCAAACCATTGCATCCATTGAAAAAGTATGGAATGAATATGCATCAGCCTTCCCGTTCGAAATAACATTTATGGATGAAGCATTCGACAAGCTTTATAAAAAAGAAGAACGATTGTCGCGACTATTCGGATACTTTTCGGTTTTTGCAGTCATTATAGCGTGTATGGGAGTTGCGGGACTGTCTGTTAGCACCATGCGTATAAAAAGCAAAGAAATCAGCGTAAGGCGTGTTTTTGGTGCATCAGTCGCATCTATAGTAGTAAGGCTGACATGGGACTATGCACGTTGGCTGTTATTAGCAAGTGTGCTTGCGTATCCCCTGGCATGGTACTTCACCGAAAAGTGGCTAAGTAGCTTTGCATACCATATTGACATAGAGTGGTGGATGTTCATTCTATCAACGATAATAGCAGGATTAGTGGTAATATCAGTGGTATTACTCAATACCATCCGCAACGTAAAGCAGAATCCATTGCATGCACTAAGTTGGGAGTAATAAAAACTCACTCTTGAAAAAGGAAGAGTTGCAGCAATACCCTCCAGATTAAAGTCGGGATGTCTGAGCCAATTAAGAACAGAGATCAAAAAACCATTGACCTAAAAAATGCTGTTTTCAATGCATGCTGAAGGAATAAATTAACTAATTTTGATATAAAATTGTGGTTCAGGTAATCCAAATAATGCACAATGGACTGAAATGACGGGATTCCCTCGTTCATCAGGAATGTCATGGGATTGGTTTAACTGTGAAAATATCAGTTTATCAGCATTTGAAGGTCAAGATATTCATATCGCCTTCAAGTATACGAGTACAACTTCGAAAGCAGGTTCTTGGGAGATTAGTAAAGTATTACTTTATTCTGATTAAGTACATACTTCAAGAGAATACAAACTGAGCGTAAATAAAAAAGCCGGCATAACCGGCTTTTTTTTTGCTCCCCTTACTATCAAAAGTTGCAGCCAGATCAGTATCGATGATCCGTCAGATTTGGGTGCTGATGCTGCAGGTATGCCCGGATGGTTGACATATAGGTCTCAGGATTTTCGCGCGCCACAGAATGCCCTGCTCCACGGATGATTTTGATGGCACAGTTGGTAAAAAGATGTGAATATTCATCAACATATCCCCATTTTATTCCGTCGCATTGTCCCCGGAGGATCAGTAAAGGAATGTCACATTGCTTCAGCTTTGCTCTCCTGTCTTTGACACTGGCAAAGCTTTGTACTGTTTTCACCATGCAATAGTATCCATAGCCCGGTTCAGGATTTCCGTGACGGGAAGTATCGCAAACTGTCGATTTATTCATTTGGTAATTCAGGATCGAGGCGAAGTCATCCATTTCACTGTCAGAAGCAAGTTTCCAGTTAAACTTTCTGGCAAGCAGCTCTATAAACCTAGTCCGGATATTGTAAGCTTTCTCCCGACCCATTTTATTGGTGAAGAATGGAGCCTTCAGATCCAGGCTGTCTGGTGGGTTTATGGCCTCAACTTCCCGATTCAGTGGCAGCATTGGACCCGGTCCTGTGAATATGGCTCTCTCAATCCTATCAGGGTGATCGGCAATGTACAATGCAGCCAGGCTGGCCCCCCACGACTGACCGATGAGGATCACTTTTTCGGCTCCGATTGTCCTTATTATCTCTTCCAGGTCCATGATGTGCCTGTCAACTGTATATACTTCAATATGATCCAATCTACCCGAAAGTCCGCACCCAATCTGATCATACAGATACACATTGTATCCGTCTTCTGTTAACCCTCCCAGTAAGATGATGTTGGATTCGAATATCGGACCGCCCGGTCCCCCCTGCAGAAAAATCACCGGGCACTCCATCGGAGTGCCTTTAGCCTTTAGAAAGGTATACGCGATTTTTGATCCCGTATTCAGGTTCCAGTATTGTGCACCGCTGCTTTCTCGTTTGCGCGGAGCATTATATTCCCTTGGAACTAGTATCAGGAAAGTAACAAAACACAAGGCCACCAGGAGAAGGGTGATGACTACTTTTATCGTTGCTTGTTTAATCATCTGAGCTCATTCAAATAGAATTAACGCACAAAACGATTGCCGGAATATGCTTATTCTTTTGCTTATAGAGAACAAAGTAAAATATAAATCGCCTTAAAATAAAAAAGCCGGCGTTACTGCCGGCTTTTTTATTGAGTGCTCCCCCTTCCCGGCTTCAGCCGGGAGACCCTCTGATTCATCCCGCTTGTGCAGGCTACTAAACAACTGAGCTACTTTGAGAAGGGGATAAAAAAAGAGGCTGCAACTGCAGCCTCTTTTGCTCCCCCTGCTGTCCCGAAACTTCGGGAGAACCAGCGACCCTCTGATTAATCCCGCAGGTGCGGGACTCTGACCAACTGAGCAGAAGCAAATTAAACCGCTTTTATTAAACAAAAAAAAGCCGGCATAACCGGCTTTTTTTTGCTCCCCCTGCTGGACTTGAACCAGCGACCCTCTGATTAATCCCGCAGGTGCGGGACTCGACCAACTGAGCAGAAGCAAATT
>CAZXQT010000028.1:5695-11105 GCA_964643225.1 uncultured Lentimicrobium sp.
GCTCCCCCTGCTGGACTTGAACCAGCGACCCTCTGATTAACAGTCAGATGCTCTGACCAACTGAGCTAAGGAGGATTATTATTTCCCCGAAAGGGATTGCAAAATTAAAAAGTATTTTTGAATAAACAACAGTCTGCATTAAAAAAATGGTTTTTTTTCAAAAAGGTCTGATTTTACTCAAGAACATACAATTCGGAACGCTCTCCACGCGCCAGCGCCTTAATGATTGTACCATTGATACTCAGTCCTTTATTTGAAAGCGCATTGCTCAATGTCTCAAGGGCCTTTGCAGGTGTGTTGTTTTCTGCACTGAGATGCCCAAGGATTATATGGCTTAAGCCGGAATTAAAGTTTTCAGCAATAAACTGGGCAGTATGGCTGTTACACAAATGACCCGTGGGGCCGTGAATGCGTTGCTTGAGATGTTGAGGATAAGAGCCGAACAGAAGCATATGCTCATCATAATTCGATTCTATAACCATAGCATTGCACTTTTTCAGGTATTTAGCCGCATTGTCGCATATATAGCCTAAATCAGTTGCTACGGTTATGCTTTTATAGTTGTTGGAGATGTTATAACCAACAGACCCATGTGCATCGTGCGAAGTAGGGAATGCTTCTACGGCAAAGCCTCCAACCACATACCTCCTGAAGGGTTTTATTTCGTTAAATTTAGACTGATCGACATCAAATGTAGTTCGGTTTCGCAAGATCCCTTTCCAGGTGCCTTCGGTACAATAGACAGGTAATCCGAATTTTCGGGTTAGTCGTGTCAATGCTCCAATATGGTCTATGTGGTCATGCGTTATAAACACAGCCTTAATATCGGTCATGCTTTTGCCTATCTCTTCCAGTGATTTTCTAATACGTCGGGCACTTATACCGGCATCAACCAGAATACCTTCGGATTGATTGCCAATATAATGGCAGTTTCCACTGCTTCCGCTGGCAAGCGTACAAAATTCAAAACTATTCGGAAAGAGGGTAGCAGACATGCAAGTTGTTTAAAATCAAGCTGCAAAAATAATCTAAAAACCAGAGAGTATAACACAACCCAGTATCAGGACCAATTTATTACTGCACAAGTCTTTACTGAGGAGGTATTGGTGCCGGTACTACATTTTGTACCGGTGGAATACTTTTTAAATACGCGAATATTGCGCTGAGATCTTCGTCTTTCAGATCTTTGAAGTTTTGCCAGGGCATAGGAGGCAGTAGTGTTCTGGCATTTTCCATTCCTTTGAATTTGCCTTCTTTCAGTGCTTTGCGGAACTGATCTTCAGTCCAGTTTCCAATTCCGGAGGCATCAGGAGTAAGGTTAGCAGCAAAAGACGTACCCCATGGACCTGTTGCCTGAGTTAGATCAAGACTGATTAATGCCCATCCTTGCTGTATAGCTGTTTTCACAGGTTTTAACTGAGGACGATCAGCAGGGAAGCCGGATAACAATCGCTCCTTAATGATTTCAGGACCCTGGGGCCCCATTTGTTTTGGAGAATGGCAATCGTTGCAACCCATGATATTTACCAGGTATTCACCTCGCTCAACAAGTTGCTGATCTGTTAATTGTGCGGTTTGCTCCTGCGTATTACCCGTATTATCTGCATTTTGCTTGTTTTGTGTACAATAACTCAGGAAAAACAGCCCAACTAAAATGAAAAACATTGTAACCACTGATCTCATAGTAAATTAAATTATGTTTGACAATAATGCGGTAGTTTCGGTAATGAAAGATGATTGTAGCAAGATCGGAGAAATACAAGTATGCAAGCGAAACGGCAGAAGTTGATTTTTGTTCATAAACTTTATGCACAAAAAAAGCAGGACAAATGCCTGCTTCTATTTAAGTATAAAAATGGCGGTACAATTAACGATTACCTGATTATTAATCGTTTAGTTACCATTACTTTTCAATTGCTGCGACCCCCGGAAGTGTTTTCCCTTCGATGAATTCGAGCATAGCACCTCCACCAGTACTAACATAACTTACTTTATCGGCCAGCTTGAATTTGTTGACTGCAGCAACCGAATCGCCACCACCCACGAGTGAGAATGCTCCTTTTTCAGTAGCCCGTGCAATTGCCTTGGCTACTTCGATGGTTCCGACAGCAAATGAAGGCATTTCGAATACACCCATCGGACCATTCCAGAGAATTGTTTCTGATTCCATAAGCGTTTTCTCGAAAAGTTTAACAGATTCGGGACCTATATCAAGGCCGAGCCATCCATCGGGAATTTCACCAGACTTAACAATTTGTGTCTGTGCATCATTAAAGAATCCATCAGCGGCAACTGCATCGACAGGTAAAATGATATTTACATTATGCATCCTGGCTCCTTCGAGGGTGTTAATAGCTAGTTCAAGAAGATCGTCTTCAACAAGTGAATTTCCGATTTTTCCACCCATTGCTTTAATAAATGTGAACATCATACCTCCACCAATGATAAGGTTGTCAACATTATCGAGCAAATGATTAATTATCTGGATCTTGCCTGATACTTTAGCGCCACCTAACACTGCAGTGAAGGGCTTTTTGCCTTCTTTCATTACTTTATTAAGGCTGCCAACTTCGGCCATCATCAGATATCCGAACATTTTGTCGTTCGGGAAATAGTCGGCGACCAGTGCAGTGGAAGCATGGGCTCTGTGAGCAGTCCCAAAGGCATCATTAACATAACAATCTGCGTAAGAGGCCAGTTTTTGGGTAAATTCTTTTTGTTTTTCTTTGGTGGCCGCTTTGGTAGCCTTTTTCTCTTCTTCGCTGGCATCATCCGCTAAACGGGGTTTCCCTTCCTCTTCCTCATAGTACCGGAGATTTTCAAGTAACAGTACTTCGCCTGGTTTTAAGTCTGCACTTAAATTTACTGCGGATTCACCCATGCAATCATCAGCAAATTTGATCTCCTGACCAAGTACTTCTGTTAAGTAGGGTATGATATGTTTAAGGGATAGTTTATTCTCAAAATTCTTCTTCGGTCGGCCAAGATGCGACATCAGAATAACTGATCCACCACCTGCGAGAATTTTACGGATAGTTGGCAGAGCTGCATCAATTCGTGTAGTATCGGTGACCTTTAATCCTTCGTTAAGAGGAACATTAAAATCTACACGGACGAGTGCTCTCTTTCCTGTAAAGTTGTATGAATCAATAGTTTTCATAAATTATATAATTAAGTATTTGAATTACGAAGATACATAAATAAACGTGACCTGTCACAAGCAACACCAATTTCGGGTAACTTGTTTATCTTTGCTGATTAACAAAGTAAAGTGATGGAGAATTTTGATGGTAATCTTATTTCGAAGCTACCACATACAGCTACTAGCATTTTTGCCATAATGAGTGGTTTGGCGCGCGAGCACAACGCACTGAACCTTTCGCAGGGTTTCCCTGATTTTGAAATTAGCGGTGAGCTTATTGAGCTTGTTCATAAAAACATGCTCCAGGGGAATAACCAGTATGCACCTATGCCGGGTGTGCTTAGCCTTCGTGAACGTATTTCTGAAATGTTCCTCCAAAAATATAAAGCCAGCTATCATCCTGAATCAGAGATAACTATAACAGCTGGTGCAACACAGGCTTTGTATACTGCAATAAGTGCGTTTGTTAGGCCGGGTGATGAGGTAATTATTTTTGAACCTGCCTACGACAGTTACGCTCCTGCAATTAAAATACAGGGGGGCATGGTAAAGTATGCGCAGCTAAAGGAGCCTGATTACAGCATAGACTGGGAAACTCTTCCGGCACTCATTTCGGGTAATACCCGTATGATAATCATTAACTCACCTCACAATCCAACCGGAAGCATTATAAGTAAAGAGGATCTTAAAAAACTGGATACACTTACAAGAAACAGAGACATCATTATACTGAGTGATGAAGTGTATGAACATCTCATTTTTGACCAGCTAAAGCATGAAAGTATCTGCAAATATCCCTCGCTAGCTAATCATGCGCTGGTTATAGGGTCATTCGGGAAGACTTTTCATGCTACCGGATGGAAATGTGGCTTTGTGCTTGCTCCACCTAATCTTACTGCTGAGTTCAGAAAAGTACATCAGTTTGTGGTCTTTGCAGTAAACACTCCAGTGCAACTGGCAATAGCCGAGTTTCTGAAGAACAAAGAAAACTACACACATCTGAATACCTTCTACCAGAAGAAACGGGACCTGTTCCTTGATCTTGTAAAGAGTTCACGGTTTAAGGCTTTACCAGCGAAAGGAACTTACTTTCAATTGTTATCTTATGAAGGCATAAGCGATGAAAAGGAAACAGATTTTGCGATCAGGCTTACAAAAGAGTATGGAATCGCCTCTGTTCCCGTTTCGCCATTTTATCATAACGGAAAAGACAATAAAATTCTTAGATTCTGTTTTGCCAAAACAACCGATACGCTTGTTAAAGCAGGTGAAATTCTGTGTAAGATTTAACGTTTAATTAAAAGATATGGCTGGAGAACTACTGACAGTTACGCTGGTGCAGGCACCACTGGAATGGAACGATAAATTAAAGAACCTTGCTTATTTTTCCATGGAACTGAATAAGCTAACCGTTAAGACTGATCTTATTGTCCTTCCGGAAATGTTTGCCACCGGTTTTGTTACAGATCCGCTGGAAAGCTATGAAACCATGGACGGAACAGTAGTACGATGGATGAAGGAAACAGCAGTAAGGATGAACTGTGTAGTTACAGGTAGTGTTACAGTTAAAGTGGATGATAACTATTTCAACCGACTGATCTGGATGCGCAGCGATGGATCGTATGAATACTACGATAAACGCCATCTTTTCAGGATGGGAAATGAGCATTTGAGATTTTCATCAGGTAATAAGCCTTTGGTCGTTGAATTGAATGGCTGGAAGATAAAACCACTGGTATGTTATGATTTACGATTTCCGGTTTGGAGTATGAATCGTCTTATCGGGAACAGCTATGAGTATGATGTATTGTTGTATGTAGCAAACTGGCCCGCGAGCAGAAGTCATGCATGGAATACTTTGCTTATGGCACGCGCAATTGAAAACCAGGCATATTGTATCGGTGTAAACCGAATTGGAGAAGATGCAAAAGGGATACCACATATTGGGGGCTCCCTTATAAACGATTTTAAAGGCAAACTTATTACCGGCTGTGAAGATAATAAAGCAGAGGTGATTACTTATACAATGGACTATGCATCGCTCAGTCACTTCAGAGAGAACTTTTCGGTAGGTCCTGACTGGGATAACTTTGAATTCAGGTAAAGAATGAAATTTGAAGATTCGAATTTTGCTCCTCTAATCAGGAAGAATCTCAACGAGATGGGATTCAGGCGGCCTACTGACATTCAATTCAAGGCCATTCCACCTATTATGAAGGGGGAAGATGTTCTTGCTATTGCGCAGACAGGGACAGGGAAGACCGCTGC
>CAZXQT010000028.1:11205-27746 GCA_964643225.1 uncultured Lentimicrobium sp.
ATATCATTGAAGGATGTTAAAATACTCATCCTTGATGAAGCAGACCATATGCTTGACCTTGGATTTATTCATGATATCAGACAGTTAGTTGCAAAGCTTCCCCGTGAAAAACAAACGTTGTTTTTTTCTGCTACCATCAACCCTGAAATTAAAAAGCTCGCTTATTCGCTGGTAAAAAATGCCATCCGAATTCAAATATCTCCAAAAGATCCCGTTTCAAAAAATATAGATCACTTTGTAACATTTATTGAAATGGACGATAAGCGGTACTTTCTTGAGCGAATAATAAAAGAACATTCAGAGAGTAAAATTCTGGTATTTGTTCGCACAAAGGTAAGGGCCGAAAGGGTTATGGCCGCTATGGAAAGGGTAGGAGTAAAGAGCATGACCATGCATGGCGATAAGGATCAGAAGGACCGTGAAAAAGTACTTGGTGCCTTTAGGAAAAGCGCTGTGCATGTTTTGATTGCTACTGATGTCACTGCCCGGGGAATCGACATAGCTGATGTAGATTATGTAGTGAATTACGACTTGCCTGAAAAAGCTGAAAATTATGTTCACAGGGTTGGCCGAACGGGAAGGGGAGTAAAAAGAGGGATTGCCATATCTTTTTGCAGTAAGGAAGAGAAACCTGTTTTGGATGAAATTCAACAATACCTGGAAAAAGATATTGAGGTTCTGAAAATATCGAAAGACGAATATTCGGAGACTATTGATTTTTCAATGGAAGGTCCTAAAGACTGGCATAAACTGATAGAAGAGGCAGAAAAGGAAGAGGAAAAAAGAGCATTAAGATCAAAACCATTCCGTAAAAAGAAATAGTAGTAACAAGTGATGGTAACTAGCAGTAACAAGTAGTAGAAACAAGAATGAAGCATAAAGACGAATCTCTATGCTTCACAACTTGTTACTTAATTATTGTTACCGTTCCTCTTATTGGATTATTTTTATCCTTAACTATCACATAAGAAGGAACGTTGTAGGAAATAACATATACAAAAACCTCAGGACCAGCTTCTTTCCCGTCAATTAAACCGTTCCATGCCTGAGACAGGTCGGTTGTAGAGAATACCAATTGCCCCCAGCGGCTGTAGATCTCCATCCGGTAACGAAGAGGCTCAAATCCGATAAATTCCGGTTTGAATGTGTCGTTCAGGCCATCTCCGTTCGGGGTAAATGCATTTGGAATATTGATAGCCATAGATTCCTGCAACATAACAATAGAATCAGCATCCCGGCATCCTGTAAAGTCGACTACGTTAAGTTTATACATACCTGGTTCATATACCGTTATAGATGCTAATGTGCTTCCATCGCTCCACTGGTATTTGGCATAATCATTATTAGTGCCGAGCGTAAAGGGGGAGCTGAAAAATATGGTATCTGCATATGCTATTTGCAGATTGGGATCAGGATGCACTATTATTTCGATGGTATCGGCAGATGAGCAGTACATGTTCATAGCTTTAACAATATAGTAGCCTTCATTTTCAGGTTCCAGATCAGACAAATGCCAGGAGTCTCCGACATGATGCTGCGTACCATGTGACCAAACGTAATTGAGAGGGCCGGTATACGTAGAAACGGCATTTAATGTAATGCTGTCGCCTGAGCACAGTACACTGTCTTTAAGAGCAACAACTCCGGGACTTTCAAGTATTTCGGCAACACCATGCACCAGAGCCCTGATGGGGATTGTATTAGTGTTGTCCTTATATACAACGCATTCCAGAAAATTCCATTCAAGGTTAGTCATCCCTTTTTGTTTTCCGTAAAATTGCAACATGAATAGCTGATTGCCATCTTCTATGGATAAAATATCAGGATCCTGGTAGTTTATACTAATTATACCTGGCGATGATTCTAACACATAAAGATTGTCATCAAGTATCCCGGTTTCCGGCTCACTGATTCCTTCAAATTCCATTTTAGAAGGGTCATAGCTCAATTGCAGTCTGAAGGATGCAACACTGTCAAATCCTGAGACCATAACGGGCAAACTGAGTGTCTGCATACTGCATTCAACGATACGTTGAGCAATAAGATCAATTTCGCCGTTAACCACAATACCATTGGTTACCTCTACTTTACCGACTTTGATGTTATTGGCAGTACAATTACCTTCGGCCGTTACTTTGTAATAATACGTACCTGGTAATACCCACATTACTTCAACATTGCTGCCAGTAGAGCTACCTGTGAAGTAGGCTGCTGACGCAGGACAATTTCCAAGCGTTTGAGCAAGGTTTACATCCCCGGTGTTTGTGTAAAGTTCCCACGAGTATATATTACCCTGCACGGGAACAACCGAAAGAACTGTTGACTGACCCGGCAGAACCTGAACAGACTGTGACCATACCGGCGGACCTGTTGCCAGCATCCATAACAGTAATCCTGTTATAACCAGCATGACATGCCCATGCATGTTCATACGCTTATCATGGAGTTTGTACTACGAATGTACCGGTGCCCGGTTCAACAGTTGGACGTGCATTGATTGTCCATGTTGCTTTCTTAAGCCATGTATCCGGTTCATCGGGGGTGTTACTGGTAGTATTCCATGCATAGGGATCGCATGGAATATTAGGATCATGTCCTTCACCCCAGATAGATGGCATTTCATCAAGCCCTGTCCCACCGTACGATCCGTTTATAGAACATTCGATCGTTTGTGCAGTAAGGTGCTCCACATGCTTGTTATCGATTATTATTCTGATATAAATGGGTGTTATCGGCTCATCAGAGCTGTTGAGCGAAACCGCAGGATGCGTTACTGAAACGAATTCACCACCAGCTGCCAGGTCGCCGTTGTATTCATTCCAGGACCCTGAAGTAGCTACATTTGGAATATCATAAGCCCATGCCACAGAGGTATATGCCTGCAGATAAGTAGCATTAAAGGGGGCTGTAAGATAAAGTCTGGATAACCACTCACCCAGTATACCCTGTGCTGTAATCTTATAATAAATGGTGTCAAGACCATAATCGTATGTTACTGTTGGATTTGCGGGATCGGTTACATCAACATTTGCTGCCACCACTGGATTGGGACATGAGTTGGCGTTTGTAAAGGTAGTGCCATCAGCAAGAATAGATTCGATTTCGATAAGGAAGCTGTTGACAGGGTTGATTTGCCATACTTTCATGTTCATTGCTGTGCATCCGGCAGTGGGATTTTCACCCCAGAACTTAATAACCAGGTAAAAGGGATCATCACTGGCAACCGCAGCTGACGTCCATACTACCTGAATTTCCGGCCTAACCAGATTAGTACCGGAGGGATTGTACGGAATATTATACGAGCCTGTTGGAGTTAATGTAAACATGCTGTTTGATTCAGGAATGATTGATCCGTTATCCAGCAGATTAACATTTTGTGTTATGTACCAGGTGTAATGTCCTGCATCCTGAACATATGGTGCAGGAATGACGACACTATAGTCGTATTCAACACCGGGTGCGGGATGAAATGCATCGGTAGTACATGTAGTTTGCCCATAAACACGTGTAAAGCCAAAGGCCAGTACCGCTAACAATAAAAGTAAACTTTGCTTCTTCATTTGTTGTAATTTGTTAGTTAGTTATTGATTTGTATGCTTGCACTCAAGGTTGCTTGATTACATTTGGTCGGGGTTTTATTGTTATGGGGCTGGTTTTATATGGGGTCTGGTTGATGCTTGTGTCTTTAAGCCGATATTTTATTGTATGTGTTACGTCAAGGAAGCCGATGCCATCACCTGGTAATATTACATCAGAACCATAGGTGGATGGCTGTCCTGTGCCAGTAATCTGTGTTCCATCCGCCAGTTGAATTATCCATTCAATTTGCAGCATGTCGGTTGTAGTGCAATTGTCATGAAATGTTAAGGTGTCGAGATCGAAAAGATCATCACCGGCCCTGAAGAGATAATAATCAGGCCGTTCCGGTGTAATGTCTGTTGTTGGTAAGTAAAATTCGGCAAGGAGAATAGGTTCTACACATAAAACAAATGGAAATGGTGAAGCGAATACAGGCGCCTGATTGTCGGTTACAATAATCTGCTGTAAACATGTGTCAGATCCAGCTTCATTTTCAGCTATCCAGATCAGAGATGTAGTGCCTGCACTGAAAGGATAGTTTGTGATGTTACCGGTGAACCCGGAATCTGCCGTTGCACCTTCCATTATCCACCGAAAGGTGACATTATTTCCTGAAAGTATTACAGGTTGCCCCGGTGAGCCGGAATGATAGCATACGCCCGGATCGGTATTCCAATTGAGGATATCAGGTGGACACTGAATTTCAGGCAATGCAGCAACTGTAACGGTAAAAGAACAGTTGGCTTCATTACCTGCCAAATCAATTGCTGTATATGTTATTTCTGTTATTCCCGGTTGGAACGTTTGTGTATTTAAATAGCCACTATCGGCCAGTATTGTTGCTCCGGTTGAAAACCAGGTAAGGCTCAGTAATCTGTTACAATTGTCGGTAATTAAAGGTTCGTCAGGTGTAAGTGTAGCAGAGGTGCCTCCCGGATCATTCGCTATTGCCATGATGTTGTCAGGGCATTGAATTTCAGGAGCGGTGTAGTCGTTAGATAGTATAGCCAGAGCAACATCAATGACAACATCACACGTAAGCATATCAGGATCGCGCATTCTTACGTCATAGGTTCCCATTGGTAAATTATTAAAGATCTTACCTGATTGCCAGGTGTCTCCTCCATTAATAGTGTATTCCCAATTACCGGAAGCATTATTTACAATCTCTATTCGCCCGGTGCTGTCGCCTTCACAATTTACATTTGTTGCTGTTGCAGAACCTGTGATGATCTCTTCATTGAATGCACTGTATTGAAAATTGTCGAAATATACTATCGGATTTCCTGTGTAATCATAGTAGATTCTTATATAGACCTGTGGAGAATTGTTTAGCTGTGGAATACCTGTTAAACTTTGATAGATCTCATGCCATACCTTAGGCTTGTAATCTTTAAGATCAACTGTTAACGATCTTGTGTAGGTAACATCATCTGTACTCCATTCAACGTATATTTTCTTTGGATCTGAATTATTCTCTCTCCAGAACTGAAAGTATACATAGAAGCTTTCATAAGAAGTGCCCAGTCCCGTGATATTAAACTGATAGTATTGCATTGCATTGGTCTTTTTCAGGAGCGTATAAAGGCCAGGCAGTACGTCCCCATGCTGATAGAAAGCAGCGGGTCCGGGTGCAACTCCTGAGTTTACGATCTTTACTCTGCTTTCTGTCAATAGCTCAGAAGAAAAGTGCTGAGAGGAGATTATCCCAGTCGCAGTATTATCGGGGAGTAATTGTCCGGTAACAGTAATCGGGTAGGGTGGACTGTAATTGCTGTAAGAATAGTTTACCAGGCAAATTCCTCGTGCAATGGTGACTAACTGTACACAGGATTTTTTATTGCCTGCTGCATCAGTAGCTGTCCAGGTGATATATGTATTCCCCACCGGGAATTCATAATTGGCAGGTATGTTATTGCTTATGGTAACGGGAAGGCTGCAGTTTTCGGTTACTGATGCCATCCCGATCTGTTCAGGGCTTAAGATGGTGCTGCAGTTTGCATTAATTTCGAAGTACTTATCCGGAGGACAGGTGATAGCAGGAGGAGTAATGTCTTTAACCGATACCTGGAAAGTACAGGTGCTCGTATTTCCAGATAGATCAGATGCTGTAAAGCTGACCATAGTTGTACCTACAGGAAAGGAGCTGCCCGGAGGGAGACCATTTATCTGCGAAACTGTAACAGGTCCACAATTGTCTGTTGCACCTGGTATACTGAAGTTTACTATTGCGCTGCATTCTCCGGGTGGAGCATATCGTGTTATTACAGACGGACAAAAAGTAAACTGCGGAGGCTGGACATCATTTAATGTAATTGTAAAACTGCAAGAGTCAATATTTCCTGACTCATTTGTGCAACGATAGGTGATAACCGTTTGCCCGCCCATGTAAGAATAGGGAGTTGGAATGTAATTTATGCCTGTTGATGGGGATGCTGCATTCGTTGCGCCTTTCATCTCCCAGGTGAGGGTAGTAACGGGGGTTCCATTAGACGTGATCACAGGCAGGGGCACAGAAATGTTTTGACTGCAACTATTGAATGGCAGATTATTAGTAATAGAAGCAGGGCAAGTAATCTCTGGAAATTCCGGGTTACCTTGCGAAGCAGCTGTCTCCTGAAAAATAATACAAATGCAGAATACCAGGGTTATCACCTTACCCCTAAGTGCTGGGATACAGGCTTGCAAGTATAACAGGATACGATATCCTGAAAATGGAAGAATTGTATATTCTGCCCCCAAAATATACCTTTCAGATTAAGTTACTTCACGTTGGACTATGCCGGAATTCCCGGACAACTGTCCATATATCCGTATTGAGAAAAAAGGTAATAGCAGGTTTTGCACCTGAAAGCTGCTATTCTGCTTAGTTTTTTACAATCAGAGGAATCTTTTATTACCCTGGAGGAAGAGAAATTGTTTAATTTGATCGGGTATTATGAGCGGAATGGTTAAACATAATATATGTAACCTGTTGTATGCAAACACGTTATTTGGCTTATTCAGATAATGTCATGAAAGCAAATACAAAACATGTATAAATATTACTGACTAGAATAATTAAATAAGAAAGTCAGAAATAAAAATGTGAGATAGTGCTTACCGTATTCGTTTTAGAGTAGCACTTCGAATAATTTTATGGGTTGGTGTTTCAATGAATTTCTCTGCAAAGTAAACTTTTTGTGGTATTTCGTGCTTTTTTAGTACTTGTGCAAGCTGTCCGGTCAGTGATGCACTAAAATCGTTAAAGTCTGCAGGTTTGGTCATTTCTAATACCAGCACTGGTATTTGGCCTAATTTCTCGTTATCCTCTGATGCTATGAAATATCTTAGTGTTGAATGCGATGCAGGTGTTTCTTCAGGCAACCTTTCAATATATGCTGCTTTAAATACTTCGGCCATAACGGGAGCAATAGCAGATTCAAGTGCTTCAGGATAAAGCTTAAATCCACCGGTGTTAATAACATGATCTTTACGTCCAAGCCATTTAAATGTATGCGGGCCGGTTATATGTACTATATCATTCGTTATTAAAGGACTGTTGCCAAGATATGGAGCATGCACAATTAGATTACCGTCATCACCAGTATCAATACTAATACCTTTTAAAAGTAAATATTCGTCTGAATGCTCATTACCACTTATCTTACGCAAAGCAATATGCGACATAGTTTCGGTCATGCCAAATGTTGCATAAACATTTCCTTTAAGCTGTCTGATTTTCTGCTCCAGCGTATAACTGATCGGGGCTCCTCCAATAATGAGATCATGAATGCTGTTTAATTTCTCCTTTTCGGTTTCGTCCTGAAAGCTATTGAACACTTGTGCCGGTACCATTGCAGCAAAATGTACTGTTTCTTCAAAAGGTACAGATTTTAAAGGATGGCCATCAGGAGGAACAATAATGAGATGAATTTTACGCTCAATTGCCCTTACAACCATCATCATTCCTGCTATATTGCGCACACTCATACAAAGCAAAGCATGCATGTCGGGTCGCAGATCCAAAAAATCGCAGGTCATTTTTGCAGATTGCAGCATAACTTCTTTTTTATGCCGGATGATCTTTGGCAAGCCAGTTGAGCCGGATGTTTTAACTTCAATGCTGTCTGTTTCATCAAGCCAATGTCTGATAAATGCATACAGATCTTTTAGCCATTCCATTTGCGGAATCTCTGTGTATGCTTTATGTTTGAGCTCTTCTATGGAGTAAAGCATGATTTATAGACTTTAATTTACTGACTGTTTCGCCAAAGGTGCCCGTTTTTAACAAATAACCCGGTGTTAAAATTAGTTCGGAAGATACTTCCGGTGCCCAGGCCATGCACCATATCCGGATTATCAAGGGTTGATGTGTATTGTGCTATAGCGTTCAATCCGATATTAGATTCCAGTGCTGATGTGATCCAGAAGCCGGTTTTGCTTTGAGAACATAGCTCTATCCAATCATCGCAGGCTGTAAACCCTCCAACCAATGATGGTTTTAATATCAGATAAGCAGGTAGGATTGTTTCAAGTAGTCTCAATCGCGAATCCCGACTATGACAACCAATTAATTCTTCGTCGAGGGCAACGGGGATTGGTGAGTTTTTACAGATTTCTCTCATTTGACGATGTTGGCCAGGTTTGATAGGTTGCTCAATACTGTGAATATCGTAAAGAGCCAGCCTTTCAAGCTTAGCAAGAGCACTGGAAGGATCAAAAGTTCCGTTGGCATCCAAACGGATTGTAATTGAACCAGCTGAGAAGTTTGAGCGTATAAACTTTATTAATTCAAGTTCTCTGGTAAAATTCAGTGATCCTATTTTAAGTTTTATCGTGGCAAATCCCTGACTTATCTTGTCGTTAATCTGGTTAAACATATCTTCGAAATCACCCATCCATACCAGTCCGTTAATTGGGATAGGTTCTTTTCCCCTGGTAAAGGATGAATCAAAGATTATTTTATTACCGCCATTATCAAGGTCAAGTAATGCAGTTTCCAGTCCAAAAAGGATCGAGGGCCAGTCTGTTAATTTATTGAATAGTGTTACTTTATCAAGATTAATGTTGGTGCATAGCCACTGGAGAGTGGACAAATATTCGGGCCTTGCATCAATGCTCAGGTCAGGGAGAACAGTACACTCACCTGTGCCAGTAACATCAGGTTGATTTGAATTGCTTATCCTAAGCAGGTGTATTTGTTTTTCGCTGTAGGAACCTCTTGATGTGTGAACCCGTTTCTTAAAATACAGGGTAGTTGTCTCAAATTTAGCGTCTAACATGGTTTTGATACACAGAGACTACGTCTGGTCGAGGCCTTTTACTTTTGGCTTACCAGCTATGAAATCTTTAAGATAGAAGGGTTCGAAATATGCAGTATCGGCAAAATCCCGCGATTCCCATGCATTATTGACAGGCTCCATCATATACAATGAAGAGGCATGAAACTGCTCTAAAAGAGTAAAATGTTCATTGCCTAAAACGCTGATGCACTTTTCAGCGCCATCTCCTGCAATCAGGATAGTGTGATTCTGAGTAATATCGGAATAAGATCCTTCTGTAATTATTTCAGCGGATGCCGGTCTCACTTCCTGCATATCCGCATCGTAAACAGCAGAATAAACCTCCATCCGCCTGGCATCTATCATAGGAATGAAAAGTAATTGCTTTTCACCTGGATTGTTTAGTTCATGCGATCTATATTTCTGCAGAGTACTTGTCTCATACTGCATCTTCATCCCGAAGGCCATGCTCTGCAAAGTGTTAATCGCTATGAGTGGAATATTTCGGGCATAGCACAATCCCTTAGCTGCAGAAACCCCTATTCTTAATCCGGTATAAGAACCGGGACCTTTACTTACAGCAACTGCTTTTAAATTAGAAATATCTGCGTTATTTTCTTTAAACAGCTGATCGATCAAAGAATGCAGTATGCGCGAGTGGGCATTTTGCTCATTTGATTCCAGCAGGCCCAGAAGGTTCTGATTCTTAAATAGTGCAACGCTACAAATCTGTGTTGCAGTTTCAATGGCAAGTATCATAAGGAACCTATTTTTTAAACAACTCTTCCTTTTTGACTACAACAATTTTGTCTCCATCTTTGAGTGTACGCGAAATTGCACGGTATGGGCCGCTAATTACCTGATCCCCTTCTTTAAGACCTTCAAGGATCTCTATGGAAGTGTTATCCTGAATACCGGTCTTCACTTTCTTTTTGACAGCCTTGCCATTTTCAGCAATAAAAACAAACTCCAGTACTGGCTCTTCTTCTTTTTTTGAAGTGGTTGTTTCGGATTTGTTATCATCAGTTGTTTCCTGGTTTTTGTCTTCTTTACGGTTTTTTGCTTCAGCATTCCTGGTAGAATCCTGCCGGGTTGTCACCGACTGAATTGGAACGGTAAGTACATTTTCTGCAGAGGTTGTCTGAATGTCGACAGTAGCTGACATTCCAGGTCTGAACGGGGCCCCGGATGATTCTTTGGTAAGATCCTCGTATGATTCGGGTATCATGCGAATTCTTACATCGAAATTGGTAACCTGATCAGCACTTGTGCCCATTGTATTTGCTGAAGTAGCTATTTGTGTAACGATGCCTTTAAATTTCCTGTTAAGGTATGAATCAACTTCCACTAGTGCAGTATCATTTAATGAAACCCGAATGATATCGTTCTCATTAACACTTACAATCACTTCCATAATAGCAAGGTTAGCAATGCGGAGAATTTCTGTTCCTGAGGAGAATTGCGATGCACCGGCTACCCTTTCACCTTTTTCTACGTTCAGTTTGCTCACAGTTCCGTCAACAGGAGCATAGATAGAAGTTTTATATAAATTTTCACCTGCTTCTTTAACGGAGGCTTCAGCACTTTTTACAGAAAATTCTGCGGCTTTTACATTTTCCTGTGCTGCACTTACTTCAGCACGGGCTACTTCAAATGCAGATTTAGCCGCATCGTATTCTGCTGCAGAAATGGCTTTTTCCTGCCATAAACGTTCATTTCTCTCGAAGCTTGCCTTTGCGTTTATAAATTGAGCCTCCACCTGCGATACTCTTGCTTTTGAATTTGCCAGGGTAGCTCTTTGTGAATTCAGTCCGGCAAGGATACGGTCGTAGTTTGATGCGTAAATTTTCGGATCAATGCGAGCCAGAAGGTCTCCTGCTTTAACCTGTGCCCCCTCTTTAACAAAAAGTTCGACCACTTCGCCACTTACATCAGGGGATATTTTAACCTCTGTTTCGGGTTGTATTTTACCGTTTGCCGAAACTGTTTCGATAATAGATTTGATCTCTGCAGCTTCAACAGTTACTTTTATTCCGTCTTCTTTACCAATCCAACCCTGGGTGTGGGCTACAACCAGTCCTATAACAACAACCACGATGGCTATTAAACCTATGCGGGTCCACTTTTTCTTTGAGTTCATGTATTGATTCAATATCGGTTTAGTCAAAAAAATTATTTCAAAGATAGTGATTTCCCCATGTAGAAATCTAAGACGGTACTCTTAAAAATGAAATCATATTTGCTCTGTAATAATTCTGATTCTGCATTGGTCAGTTCTTTCTTTGCATTGTTATAATCGACAGAATTCATGATACCGACATTAAATTTCTGTTCAGCATATCTGAATGACTCTTTCGTGGCATTTATCTTTTTTAGTGCAGCATTATAGTTTTTTAAAGATGCTCTTGCATCCGTCCATGCGGTGTATATAGTTTTACGAAGTTGTGTGCTCTGAATTTCAGTATCAAGCCTTGAGCTCTCGAGTGAAATACGTGCTTTGCTAATTGTGTTTCTGGTGATCCATCCGTTGAAGATAGGTATTGTGAGATATAGCCCGATGGTCTGGTTGTTATTGTCACGAATCTGATCGCCCCATGGTTTTATTTTAGTTGTCTGATAAAAAAGTTGTGAGTATACCCAGGTAGTGTCAACGCCGGGTATAAATCCGGTAGGCCTTACTTCTGCAATTGTCTGGTCTTCTGTAATGGCAGCTCCGGAATATCCTGTGCCCCAGCTTCCGCTTAATGCTAACTGTGGGCTATGCATTCCGCTGGCTCTCGCAAACTGGCGTTCACTGGCAAGTTCTCTATACCTTGCAGCTTCTATTTCAGGCATGTGCTGGTTAGCATAATTGAAAATTGACTCAGGGTCATTTGATATTGCAGGTTCGTCTTCCACATCGAGTGCCGGAACTTCAATGTCAAAGCCTTGCGTATTTGGAAGGTCAAGTAATTGTGTTAATGTCAGTAAGGAAATATCGTGTGAGTTTTGAGCCTGTATCAGTGCCGACTCTTCCGTGGCTAATTGTGCTTCTATAATAAAGCTTTCTCCGGCTGCCATGGTGCCTGCATCAACTAATTTCTTCATGCGCTCTACCTGCTGGCGCGTGATATCGAGCTGATTGCCGCGAATGTTTACCAGTTCTTTATAGAATAGCACCTGCATGTAGAAAGTTGCTATGTTAATTGACAGATCGTTTGAATACCTTTCAGCATCCTGCATACTGGCCATTAAATTCAACTGCGACTGTTTGATGCTGTTAATCTTCTGGAACCCATTGAACAGTGTAATCCCTCCCTGCAAATAGAAGTTGTTTGATTGCACTCTGCTTGTTGCAAACTGATTTGTGTAGCGGTCAATGGTCTGTCCGTAGTTATAGGCGTGAGACGCATTGGCAGTTACACCAGGCAAAAGGTCTAATTTGCTTTGTAAAGCATCCGCTTTAGCGGCTTCAACAATAAGTTGCTGTTGTTTTAATTGTAGATTGTTGGTTAGCGCGTGTTCAATACACCGTTCGAGTGACCATACTTGCTGTGCTTTGAGTTGTGGCGAAAGGAGTATCGCCATCAATGCAATTAAATAGTATTTTCTCATGAGCATTATTTGTTATAACAGGCATTCATGAATAAATAATTATGCCATTTAGTGAAACTGATGTTAAACAAGCCGTTATTGTATAGAATCCGGTTTATTTTGTTCGCTATCGCTCATTCAAAGTACGTAAGTGAACATTAAATTAAAACTATTCTGATACACCTTAGTGCTTTAAAGCCACATAAATATTGTGGTATATTTACACTTTTATTTCTTACAACAAAGGTACATGAGATTGTTGCATAAAGCTTTTTTTATTTGCAGTTTTTTTATACTGTTATCCGGCATACCTAAAGCTCAGACATTGAGTGATTCAATAGATGTTTATAAGTACCAGATCGAACTTGATGTATTGAATACAAATAGTAAGACTTTAAATGCCAAAACTACCCTTGATTTTGCATTCAGGCAGGAAACTATGGAAGAATTGGTGCTGGAATTAAAGCAGCTAACCGTAGATTCTGTTAAAAACGCTTTTGGAGAAAGTCTCTCCTTTGCCACATCAGATAACCGCTTGCATATTGATTTAGGCTCTGTACTGGCTATAAGTGATACTGGTACGGTTACTATCTGGTACCATGGTATACCATTTAGTGAATCATGGGGAGGTTTTCATTTCTCAGGAAACTATGCTTTTAATCTGGGTGTTGGATTTGAATCTATACCTCACAATCTTGGTAAATCATGGTTTCCATGTGTAGATGATTTCAAAGACAGGGCTCTGTATAATTACAAAATAAGGGTTAACAGTAATAACCTGGTGGTTTGTGGAGGCGAACTTATATCTGTAACTCCACATCCTGATGTAACTACCACTTATTTCTGGCAAACCCACCAGACTATTCCGACCTATCTGGCATCAGTCGCAATAGGGCCTTACTCACTGGTCAGCGATGCGTATAGCGGTATCAATGGACAAATACCTATTACATATTATGTTCGTCCATCAGATACAAACAAAGTGGCACCAACTTTTGTCAATCTTAAAAATATTGTTGCCATTTACGAGGACAAATTCGGACCTTATCCTTTTTCAAGGATCGGAATAACCGGAACAGCACTTGGAGCAATGGAACATGCCGAAAACGTATCTTACCCGCACGGCAGCATTAATGGGAATACTTCAAATGAGTGGCTGTATGCGCATGAACTTTCACACATGTGGTTTGGCGATAAGGTAACTTGTGCCACGGATGCTGACATGTGGCTGAATGAAGGTTGGGCCCGATGGTGTGAAATTGTTTTTACCGAATATTTATATGGTAAAAACGAGGCATCTGTTTACATGAACAGCCTTCATAAAGATGTGCTTCAGAATACACATATCAAAGATGGTGGTTATTATGCTCTCTCGCCAATTCCCTCCAATCTTACTTATGGTAGCACTGTATACGATAAAGGAGGGATAACTGTACAGGCTTTGCGTAATTATATGGGAGATGAGTTGTTCTTTCCTGCCGTCAGGAACTATCTCGATAACTATGCATTTAACCATGCAGATTCTGATGACTTACAGGAAGCATTGAGTGTTTCAAGTGGCATGGACCTGACGGGCTTTTTTGAGTTTCATGTTTACCAGCCAGGATTTAACCATGTTAGTATTGATTCCTTCAGGGTCTCTCCAAAATGTGGTCAATATCAGATCGATATCTTTATGAAGCAAAAACTCAAAGGGACTGACGTATATGCCAACGATGTCAGGACTGAACTTGCATTTATGAATTATAACAGAGAAGTGATAACTATGCCGGTTGTTTTCTCAGGGCAATCAGAAATGGTTACCACAACCATTGCATTTGATCCTGTTGTTATCCTGGTAGATCCGGATAACAAACTTCTGGATGCAACAACCGATGAGGCAAAAAAAATAAGTGAACCGGGTCTGGTTGATTTTAAGAATACCTTTTGCAGGATAGAGACTAAAAATGTAACAGATACTGCTTTTATCAGTGTTACGCATAATTGGGTGGCACCTGATAGTTTAAACAATGCACCCGAAGGCCTTACTATAAGTTCAAACCACTATTGGACTATAGAATGTATCAACAATCCGACATTGGAAGCAACAGGGATTTTTAGTTATAATCGTAATATTCTGGATGGGGATATTCTTACTAACTCCGGCGATTCTCTGGTTATTCTGTATCGAGCTCACGCAGGGAAAGACTGGCAGGCAATTGACTTCTCCCGAACCGGACCATGGCAAATAGGCACTGTTTATGTTGAGAACCTTCAACCCGGACAGTATTCGCTTGCAGTTTGGGATGCATCTGTTGTTCCAGCCAACAACCTCAGTATGGAAGAAAAAGTACTGAATGTAAAGCCAAATCCAGGAAACAACCTTTCAATTTATAGCAATTATCCTAAAACCTCAATAATCCACATCGCAGATGTTACCGGTAATACGTTGTGTGAAAAGATAATTTCGGCCGGAGAGCGCTTCCAGTACTATGGTAAGCCAGGTGTCTAAATTGTAAGTCTTTACGATTCAGGAACTTTGAAATCTTCCGTAAAGGCAATAATCAGGTAACTTAGGTGGCGAAAAAGACTTCAGTAATCCCTATGATCTGTTAAGGTATGAAAGAGATAGAAACCCTTACATGGTACCTGGAAATGAATGCTTTACCAGAGATACATTTAAAGACTGATCTTAGTAAGCTTGGATATGCTATATCGGAATTTAGAGATCCAAAAGTGGAAGATTATTTGTCGGTATATAGATCTGTAGGCGAGCATTACCATTGGGTTGACCGTCTTATTATGTCAACTGAGAAGCTAAAGGAGACAATTCATGATCCAATGACCGAAATACTTTTGCTTCGTAATGATTATGAAATTGCAGGGTTTTCAGAACTAAATCACTCAAGTGAAAAAGAAACGGAAATAGTTTATTTTGGATTGTCACAGGGCCATTTGGGTAAAGGACTGGGATTGCCGTTTCTGAAGGATGTCATTACCTATGCCTGGTCGAAGCAAATAAAGCGCTTATGGTTACACACCTGTGATCTGGACCATCCTGCTGCACTGCCGCTCTATCAAAAAGCAGGGTTTGTTGTTTATAAGACAGAACGTATTATGCAGCCTCTTATCCATGGAAAATAGAATTGCCCGTATTATATCCATAGTGATGCATCCCATGTTTACCGGAACCATTGCTATGCTCATCATGCTTAATCTCAATGCGTATTTTGTAATGATTCTTCCCGAGAAACTACGCTGGAGCATTATAGTGATGGTTTTTGGCAATACAGCACTGCTGCCTGCTATACTTATATGGATGATGGTCAGGCGAAATCTGATAAGTAGTTTCGAAATGCCTTTGCGTCGGGAAAGAAGGTACCCGTATCTGATCTTTGCAATCTTTTATGCTTCTACATATTTTCTGTTAAAGAACCTTGGTCTGCCCCCACTATATTATCTGTTTATTGCAGGTGGACTGGCAAGTATTCTGGCTGCAACAATGATTAACCTCTTTTGGAAAATAAGTATTCACATGATTGGAATAGGAGCTCTGACCGGAGGTTTCATAGCTCTCTCGTATAAGTCATTGATGAATGAACCATGGTTACTGCTATTGCTAATATTTCTGTCAGGGCTGACCGGTTTTGCAAGACTACAATCAAATGCCCATACACCTGCTCAAATCTATGCAGGTTATTTAACCGGAGCAGGACTGGTTGGTGGATTGTTCTTCCTGATTTGATTGTGTGAAAGATCCTTAAAATGGTCTTAATGACAATCCAACGGAAACCGGATAAATGCCCGGACCATTCAATTCATCAAAAATGGTAGACAGGGAGTAAAAAGCTGTTAAATTAATCCATTTATACCCCACCTGAAAAGTAGGCCCAAAGCGCCATTTTTCGAGATTGGGTAATTTGCCCTCTTTAATTTTAATATCTCTTCCACCTGCAGGATTATCACCTTTATATTTGGTATGAGCACTTAAAAGAAGACCGGCTTTCATGCCTGCTGCAATTCTGAAACCTCCCACACTTTTGAATCTTATTTCTACAGGTATATCCAGGTAAGTGAGTTGCAATTTATTGATCTTATAGTCTACTTCTTTGCCGTTAAACTGGTCAAGAGACTGAAAATATGAAA
>CAZXQT010000029.1:0-5541 GCA_964643225.1 uncultured Lentimicrobium sp.
TGCACTATTTAAGTGCAAATACGATCAAAAAATGCACTATTTAAGTGCAAATGTATTATATTTGTTCTAAATATTGTTCAAGTGCAAAAGTTATTAGAATATTCACGGCAATTGATTAATCAGGTTACTACTGGTTTTTACCGGTATAAGTATTATGAGATCAATTGGGAGAACAGAATGATCGGTTTAAAAGGTGCAAGGGGTGTAGGAAAAACAACCCTGATTTTACAGCATATAAAAAACGACCTTAATCCTGATAAGACACTGTATGTTACTGTAGAGGATTTTTATTTTGCATCAAACAAGTTAGTCGATTTAGCAGGTGAATTCCTGAAAATGGGTGGCAGGTACCTTTTTATTGATGAAATACATAAGTACAAAGATTGGTCGACTGAATTAAAGCTGATCTATGATTATTATCCTGATTTAAATGTGGTATTCACAGGATCTGCAATCCTCGATATAAATAAAGGTGCCTCTGATTTGAGCAGGAGGGCTGTAATGTATGAGATGAAAGGTCTGTCATTCAGAGAATTTCTTAAGTTATTCCATGGCTTCAGTGCTGAAGTTTATTCACTTGAGGAGATTTTGAAACATAAGGTTAATTCTCCGATGGACCATCCCCTGCCTTACTTTCAGGATTATTTAAAAAAAGGCTTTTATCCGTTTGCACTGGAAGCTGATTTTCAGATACGGTTAGAACAAATAATAATTAAAACTCTGGAAACAGACATTCCACATTATGCTGAAATGCATATAGCTACAAGCAGGAAATTGAAACAGTTGCTGGCTATTGTAGCACAGAGTGTTCCCTTTAAACCCAACTATCTAAAAATTGGAGAAATACTGGGTGCCAGCAGGAATAATATTTCCGACTATCTGGCACTTATGGAAGATGCCGGTTTAATTGCACAACTACATGACTCAACCGGTGGGATAAGGGGATTGGGAAAAGTTGAGAAGGTGTATCTTGACAACACTAACCTTATCTATAATCTGGCATCCGAAAATTCAAATATTGGCAATTTGCGGGAAACCTTTTTCTTCAACCAGGCTAAAGTTAAACACACTGTGTTTTCATCGGCAGTTTCCGATTTTACAATTGGTGATATGACTTTTGAAGTGGGTGGGAGAAATAAAAAGCAAAAGCAAATAAGTAACGATAACAATAGCTATATCGTAAAAGATGACATTGAAGCCGGTTTTAATAATGTTATTCCCTTGTGGCAGTTTGGGATGATGTATTGAAAAAAAATTAGTAAATTAGAATGAAATTCCATAGCTGAACGATGGCATTATCGGAAATAGGCAAAGTTGCTTTAGTTTTACAGAACCATTCTTGTCGGTCTCATAAAAATAATAGTAGGGATTTTGACGGTTATAAACATTATAAATGCTAATATTCCAGAATCTCTCGTACTTTTTTTTCTGTTTTCTGAAATTTATTCCAACATCCAGACGGTGATTGCCTTTCATACGAAAAGAGTTTTTTGAACCAAAATATAAAACTTCCTCTTCCCCGTCATAAAAAGGATAATGAGGATCAGCTGACCATTGATCAGTCTGATATTTTGCAATCGCAAGGGTAACAGCATTTCCTGTTGAAGCTGTCCAAACTGCCGAAAAATCTATTTTATCACTGATTTTGTGAGCTATCACCAACGATATTTCGTGTCTCCTGTCATAACGAAATGGGAATTCTTTGCCATTATTTATCATGTCGAATTGCCTGGTTGCTTTGGATATGGTATATCCAAGCCAACCGGTAGTTTTCCCTTTTACTTTTTGTGCAAGAATCTCTATACCCCTTGATAATCCTTTTCCACCGGATACAACGGTATTTTCCCAGGAAGAAGTCAGACTTATCTGACCCAAACCTGGTTTGTAGGAAATCAAACCGTTCATGTGCTTTATGTAAACCTCTACACTTAAGGCAATCGTTGAGTTAATGATGTTTTGATAATACCCAAGAGCAAATTGATCAGAGGTTGAGGGAGGAATGTTAGCAGTGCCTGGCATCCATAAATCAGTCGGCATTCCGATTCCTTCATTACTGAGCATATGAACAGTCTGACTCATTTTGTTATAGGATGCTTTTAAACTACTTCCATTTTCCAATTGGAATGAAACTATGATTCTTGGCTCAAATAAACCATAAACTTTATTTTCTGTCTGATAAATGTTATAACGCAACCCTGACTTAAAACTAAATGCATTTATATTCTCAAAGCATGTTTCACCGTAAATGAAAGACTCATTTGCTTTCAATACGGAGTTCCCATAGAAATTTTCGAAATCCTGCCCGTTATCATGGTCGGATATTTCTGTTTTTCCTGGTTGGAATTTGTGAAATGTTGTTCCCGTTCCATAATTAAAGGAAATTTCATTTGTTACCTGATGCTCAAGATCAAACCGTAGGTTAAAATCTTCAATTCCTGACTGGAAGTTATAATTGCTTGAAAAATTGCGTAGATTGCTTTTTGAAGAAGATTCTGAGTATCCGTTATAAAGGTATCTGGTGTACGATGCTGTTAATCTGCTGAAAACGGAGCTTCCAAATAAGTGATTCCACTTTAGTGACAGTGCTCTGTTTCCCCATGCAATGTGTGAACGTGATTTGATCTGATCTTCTGTAGATTTACTTTTATAGTTAACAAAGATCTTGTCGCTACCCTGATAGACACTTAGATAGAACCAGTTCCTTTTTCCATACTTATAATTTGCCTTTAGATTAAAGTCATAAAAATAATATCCTGTACTTATTCCATTCATGAATAAGGAAGTAAATGGCCTGGAAATCAAATCATATAGAAACCGCCTATAAGAAATGAGGTAAGTTGAAGTATCTTTAATCATTGGACCTTCGAGCAATAGCTTACCGGAAATCAATCCAAGGTCCACTTTTTTAACATGTTTACTCAAATTTCCTTCTCTAAGCTTAATATTCATTACAGAGGACAATCGGCCACCATATTTTGCCGGGAATCCTCCTTTATGTAGTTCAGCGCTCTGAAGCGCATCTGTATTAAAAACAGACACAAAACCACCAAGGTGGTTGACATAGTATAAAGGCACATCATCGATAATTATAAGATTTTGTTCAGGATTGCCGCCTCTGACTAGCATGCTACTGGTGCCTTCATTTCCTTGTTTTACACCCGGCATCATTTGAAATACCTTCAAAATATCACTTTCAGAGCCGGGCATGGGTATGGATTTAATCTGATTACTTGGTACGCGTAGTATACCGGTTTCATTCTTTCTGTTAATTTCTGCCCTTTCTGTTATTTCAACTCCTTTGAGCTGGTTGCCTGGTGAAAGAGCAATTTTAAGAGAGGTGTCAGTTAATATACTGAATTTCAAGACTCGGGTTTTATAGCCAATAAAAGAAAATGCTATCTCAGACAGTTTCGATTTATCACATGAAATACTGAAGTAACCATATTCATTAGTAATTGTACCCTTACGTGTTTCTAAGTCAATCACGTTAGCACCTGTAAGCTTCTCACCTGTTATTGAATCGGAGATTATGCCATACACTTTCACGTGTTGGCTATAAATCTGTGGTCTAACCAATGAAATCAAAAATATTATAATCAGGTATTTACCGATTTTCATTGCGCGGTATATAAAGTGTGTCGGCACTATAACCTGAAAAAATTCCAAATCCATTATTGATATTGGATACAACATTTACGGGCTCTGCACTTCCCCACAATGAATAATCGACAGAATTACTGTATAAAGTAAGCGTTCTTAAATAATTATATAATTGGGGAGGTATGCTCCTGAGGATTACCATTACATCATACTCTTTGTATATTAAATTAACAGTGAGGTTGTAATTGTTTCCATCAAAAAGTGCGTCACTGAAAATTAGAGAGGAAGGGTAGTATTTGAGTAAACCTTCATTAATAAGCGCAGGGTCTTTTCCTAAATCGATATAATTGGCTTTATACGTTTCAAGATCTGTACTCACATAATTATTGACATAGGTTATATCGAGATCATAATAATTATTTTGACCGGGGGTGTCAGAGAACAGAATTTTTAATTCGCTTACAATGTCCGATTCATCAACAGATACCGAGTCAATTAATGCGGCCGAGATAATGTTACATGTTTCAGGTATTTCGCTGTTATTGCTAAGAATAGTTTGGAAGCCCGGTGCGTTACATGTAACATGGTATTTTTTACCTTTTTCAGGGACAACATTCGTGAAATACATTCCTGGCCTCTCTTCAGTGAGTGTGTCATAAGGTTGAAGGTCCTGATACAAAATCACACTTGCATCAGAAACAGGATAAAATTTCTCATCTCCGATTGGAATACTATGCCCTAACATTACTTTCATAAACTGATTTTCAGTAAAAAGGCATTTCAAAACAAGTCGGTTTTCAATTTCTTCTAATTGAAGATCAACATCTTTAATACAGGAGGTGGGACATATGAACAATACTGCTAGGATCACAAAAATCCAGATGGTGGATTTTGAATTTCTTCCACCATCTGGTTGTAGTTTAAAACACAGTTTTAGTTGCATTTCTTCTGAATGTTACCGCAATCCAGGACAAGTACCTGGCTATGGGTAGTGTTATTGTCTGAACAATAGAAACTTGTCGAAAATAAATAATTAGTTAATCCACGAGTTCCTGAGTAAGGCCTAATATTATATTCTCTTCCATATCCATCATCAGATTTAAAGAACGTATCGCATCTCTTTTTATGTTTCCAAAAATTTGCTCCTCCAGTAGAAGGGGAATCATAGGTTGAAATAGATAAATATTCTGCACCTCCATAATGATCTTTCTTGATCTTGGCTTGAAGTGAAAAATATATACCAGCTTTCTGATAAACTGTCTTATACATGACTTTACCTCCTGAAGTATACCAGTAATAAAAACCTAACTTTTCTTGTGGACAACCTCCTTCTGTTGGTTCAAATTCATCAGTTAATAGATCAAGAAGATCATCAGAAGTTGAATACTGGTTTATACCGGCTGATTTAACTCCAAGTGTAAGGTCAGTGATTTTTTCTGAATTAATGTGTTCAATAGTACCCATTTGATAAACCAATACAGAGCTGTTGTTTATATCTATTCTAAATATATAATCCTCAATTTGAATAATTCCGGAGGGGTTAATTAGAAGAGCAAGAATAATATCATCAACTGGCATATTTGGTAGATCGTTAGCAATTTCATAGGATTCATACATTGAAGTAAATGAATCCGAATGCGCTTTGTCTAACATTTCATCTTCAGTCATTAAATTCATGTCCGAAATGAAAGTCTCATATTCTTCAACCGTATTAAAAACAAGTCTATTGTTAATAATAGACGATTTGGGGTTATGATTACTGACACTGATTTCGTCAATAATGGTTGACTGTTCTTTTTTACATCCTACCACAGAAAGGGTAATAATAAGTAACGCAAAAATCGATTTTTTAAAGATGTTCATAGTTTTAGTAATTTTGCGCTAGTGCCGGTTGGCAGGGAGTGGTTGCTGATTGACGTCCAAAGGCAAGAGCAGCCAGCT